>NZ_JBHVCP010000005.1:0-227171 GCF_042803315.1 Streptomyces sp. NPDC057424 | reverse complement strand
GACGGATTCTCTGTCCGTCACACCACCCCGGCCGCGACCCCTGCGCCTACCAGCGGCCCATGTAGGTGAACGACCTGTAGTGGTCGAACGTGACGTAGACCCGGCCCGTCCGGCTGTTGCGTATGATCCGCCGCGCGTTGCGCGAACTCCGTGCCGAGTCGTAGTAGTCGATGTCGTACTCCACGTAGGGGGACGTTCTGCCGTTGCCGGTCGAAAAGGCGTTGCGCGGTGATTCTCCCCCGGCCTGCTCCAGGCCGGCGAGCGCCCCGGTCCAGTCGTGGAACGTACCGCCGTAGTACACGAACCGGGTGCCCTGGCCGGGGTGCCAGTACCCGAACCACTGGTTTCCGAACGATGCCGCAGGCCATCCATGGCCTGCCCAGTTGTCCAGGTGGTAGTAGCTCCGCCCCTGGGACCAGTCCACTTGGTTGAAGTCGATGGAGTGGTTGGCCCAGAAGTCCGCCGCCTCAACCGCGGCATTCCATTCTGCGCGGCTTATGCCCGGATAAGGGGAGTTGCAGGTTTGGGTGCAGGCGCCCGGTACCGGCTGGGCGACTGCGGTGCCGGACTCGGCGACCACGCCGCCCACGAGGGCGAGCAGCACGCTCGCGACGGTCAGGGTCCTGCGGCGGCCCCGGAGCCGGGGCTTCGTGCGGTGTTCCGTGGAAGGCGCGGACGCCGGTGTGCGGGAGGAGAGCAACTCTTACTCCTTGACTCGTGCTCGGTTGCCGGATGGCCGTCGGCGCTCCATGACTGCGGGACCGGCCGACCACACGACCCACGATGGCGACCCGAAAGTTGATGCTCACCCCCCTCTCATCAGGGAATTCAATTCCGCGAGGCGCCCCGGGTTGATTCGCCGGCCCCTCCCTTGGCTGTCATCAAGGCCACATCCCGGGAGAACCGCGTGACGTCTGATCGGCGTGGAACGTATGTTGACTTTCGTTTTGTCGTCTTTGGAAGTTGCGTGGAAGTGGGTGGGCGCGTGGGACGTCCGGAGAGACCGGTGGATTCGACGGCCGGTCCGGTGCAGTGGCTCGCCCAGGAGCTGCGGGAACTGCGGAAGGCCGCCGGCGGCCCGTCGTACCGGGCCATGGCCGATGCGGCGGGATTCTCCGCGGCAACGTTGTCAAAGGCAGCCGCCGGCGAGCGGCTGCCCTCGCTCGCCGTGGTCCAGGGGTATGTGCGGGCGTGTGGGGGCGATCCGGCGCAGTGGGAGCCGCGGTGGAAGGAGGTGGAGAGCGAGGTCGCGGGGCAGCCACGGGACGACGAGGACGCGGTGTCGCCGTACCGAGGTCTCGCCCGGTTCGAGCCGGCCGACTGTGAGCTGTTCTTCGGACGGGACCCGCTGGTCCGGAAACTCGGTCAGCTGGTGCACGAGCATCGGTTCGCGGTGGTCTTCGGCGCGTCGGGCAGCGGCAAGTCGTCGTTGCTGCGGGCCGGGCTCATTCCGCGGCTGCGGGAGGAGATCGCGCGCCGGGGGCGGTCGGCGACACTGCGCGTGCTCACTCCGGGGCCCCGGCCGGCCGAGACCTACGGGCACCTGCTGACCCCGGCGGACGGCGAGCCGGAGAGTTGGGTGATCGTGGACCAGTTCGAGGAGGTCTTCACCCTCTGCCGGGACAAGGCGGAGCGGGGCCGCTTCATCAACCTGCTGCTCGCCGCCCGGGGCGAGGACAGCCGGCTCAGAGTGCTCATCGCCGTACGCGCCGACTTCTATGCCCGTTGTGCCGAGCACCGGGAACTGGCGGACGCGTTGCACGGCGCCGGACTGCTGGTCGCGCCGATGACCGCCGACGAACTCCGGGACGTGGTGGTCAGGCCGGCTCAGACGGTCGGGCTCATCGTGGAGCGGGAGCTGACCGCGCGGATCGTCGAGGAGGTACTGGACGAGCCCGGCGGACTGCCGATGCTCTCGCACGCCCTGCTGGAGACATGGCGGCGCCGCCGCGGCCGGATGCTGACCCTGGCCGCATACCAGGCGGCGGGCGGGGTGCGGGGCGCGATCGCGGCGACCGCCGAGGAGACGTACGGGCAACTGTCCGAGGCGCAGAGGCGTGTCGCCCAGCAATTGCTGCTGCGGATGATCGAGCCGGGGCGGGACGTCCCCGACACCAGACGCCCGCTTACCGGGGCCGAACTCGACGAGTGGACGGACCCGGACGTGCGGGTCGTGCTGGAGCGGCTGGTCTGCGCCCGACTGCTGACCGTGGACGAGGACGGGGCGCAACTCGCCCACGAGGCACTGATCACCTGCTGGCCCCGGCTGCGCGACTGGATCGAGGAGAACAGGGGACGGCTACGGCACCACCGGCATCTGGCGGAGGCGGCCCGCGCCTGGCTGGAGCATGACCGCGATCCCGGGGCGCTGTACCGGGGCACCCAGCTGGCCCGTGCGGAGGAAGGGTTCGCGGACCACGAACGGGATTGCGGGCTGACCGTGGTGGAGCGGGAGTTCCTCACCGCGGCACTTCAGGCCCGCGAGGCGGAGCGCCTGGCCGCCGCCCGGCGCACTCGACGCTCCCGGCTCCTGGTCACGGCCCTGTCCGCGGTCCTGGCGGTGGCGTTGGTCGCCGGGCTGGCCGCATGGCAGCAGCACCGGGACGACGAGCAGCGGCGCACTGACGCGGCTGCCCGCCGCATCGCCGAGGTCGCTGACGCGCTGCGCACCACGGACCCGCACACGGCGATGCTGCTCGGTGTCGCCGCCTGGCGGGTCTCCCCGCTGCCCGAGGCCCGCCGCGCACTGCTCGGCTCGCTCGCCCAGCCCGAGACGGACGCCTTCGCCGATCCGACACCGGGGGGCGCCCCGCGACGGTTTCTCGCCGACTCCGGCCGTACGCTACTCAGCGTCGACGGCCGCACCTGGCGGACATGGGACGTCTCCACCCACCGGCGGACCGCCTCCGGGCGACTGCCGGACGGCTACGTGTCCGCGGCCGGTCCGGACGCGCGGGTGCTTGCCGTCAGCGAAGACGACGGGACGCGGCTGTGGGACACGGCCACCGGACAGTGGACCGGTGGCACCCCCCTGCCTCTCTCCTCCATCGTCAGCTTCGGCCCCGGCGGCGGCAGCCACCTGCTGGGCGGCATCGACGACGACCGCGTACGGCTGCGCTCCGACGCCGACGGCCGTGTGCTGTTCGAGACTCGGGCGGCCGGCCTGGTGGACGCGGCTGTCAGCGCCGACGACCGGCTGATGGCCGTCTGCCCCGCCGGGCGGGCCCCGCAGGTGTGGGACACCGGCCGTCGTCACACGCTGTCCGGCGACTGGGAGCGGGTCCGCGGCATCTGCGACGACCACCACGCCGTGCTGGTATTCGGCGGCGCCCGGTTCGCCACGGTCTCGAGCGCCGAGGTCCGCGTCTTCGACACCCGGTCGGGACGGCAGATCGCCGCCTTCGCCGACCGTGGCGTGGCATCCGCCGCCTTCAGCGCGGACGGGGCCTTCCTGGCAACCGTCGACCGCGAGGAAATCAGGATCTGGCGGCTCGCGGCCCAGGCCGCCCCTGTATTCCGCCACCCCCTCAACAACCAGTGGCTTGTCGACGCTCCCGCCTGGGACCCCGCCCGTCCCGTCCTGCGCTACCTCGAAGACGGCACCGTCCACTCTCTCGACGTCTCGACGGCCGTCACTCCCGCATGGCGCGATACTCCGCTGGACAACGCGTTGCTCAGCCCGGACGGCCACACGCTCGCCACCGCCGAACGCTCCGGCGAGCGCTACCGCTTCCAGCTGCGCGACACCCGCGACGGCCACCTGCTGCGCACGCTGCCGTCCATGCCCCTGCCTGTCTCCCGCGACCGTACGCTGCCGGTCGTACCGCGGGACACCATGTCGCTGATGGCGTTCAGTCCGGACGGCACCGCGTTGGCGTACGGGGTCTCCGCCCCCGGCCGGGAGGCCGCCCCCCAGCGCTTCACCGTCTGGGACCTCACCCGCGACCGCGCCCGAACCACGCTCGACCTGGCGACATCCCAAGCCGCCTCAGCGGCAGTCGTCCTCGCCCTCGGACCAGGTGGCCGCACTCTCTACGCCACCCGCACGCCGGCCATCGGCAAGCTGAGCGGCGAAGTGTGGGACACCGCCCACCATCGCAGAACGGCGGTTCTCCCCCCGGTCGGCAGCCACCTGACCGTCCGCCCCGACGGCCGCCTCCTCGTCGGTGACGACCAGGTTGCCCGCCTGCCGAGCGGGTCGGTGCAGGCGCACGGCCTCACCCAGGGCAGTGGGACCGCCGCCCTGGCCTTCAGTCCGGACGGCTCCCGCCTCGCGGTCGGCGACTTCACCGGCCGCGTAGCCCTGTGGGACAGCACACTGCGCCACCGTACCGGCATCCTGCGCAGCGTCTTCCCCACCCCACTCGGCGACACCCCCGAAGCCGTCAGTGCCCTCGCTTTCAGCCCTGACGGCGCCACTCTGGCCGTCGCGGGTGACGCGGGCACCGTCCAACTCTGGGACACCGCCACCCAGCAACCCCTCGGCGGACCCTTGACGACCCCCGGCGAAGGGGTCGACTCCCTGTCCTTCAGCCCCGACAGCACCACCCTGTACGTGGCCGGCGACCACGTCCCGCTCCAGCGGTACACGATCGACCCCGCTCGGGTCGTCACCCGTGTCTGCACCCGCGTCGGCACCGACCTGACCCGAACCCAGTGGCACGCGTACGCTCCAGAGATGCCCTACCGCCGCGTCTGCGGCTGACGCCCTCCCTGGGCAACTCTCTCACCGGACCCGGCTTGTTCGCCCGCCCCGGAGCTTGAGGGCCGGTCTCACTCCGTGACCAGCGCTCCTTCTCCAACCTCAACCACGAAACGGACAAGAGCTCACGTTCCGCACTCTCAATGCGCTGCCACGTGCCGGATGTGACCTGCACACGCTGCCTGAATGCGGGCTTGCCAGGCTGCCCTCAAGGGAGCATAGATTGGCTCCAGTTGATCGTCAGGGGGAGCGGTGGCAGGGCGGGACCTTCGAACGCTGTTCAGCTCGAACGACCGGAGCATCGCCGCCAGTGAGGCGTTCACGAACCGGCAGGCACAGTGGCAAGCGGTGACCGCCTGCCTCGCTGAGCACATACGGCACATGACCCGTGCGGACTTCGACGTGGAGGACCTGGAGGCTCCCCGCCGCAACATCCTGGTGTTCCACGGTGTGGGCGGTATCGGCAAGTCCACGCTCTCCCGCAAGATCGAGGCGTCGCTCGCCAGCAGCGAGCACCGTCCTGTGCAATGGGAATCGCCGTCGCACCCCGAGGAGCGGACGCTGCCGGTCCGCATCGACCTCGCGCGCGCTGCGGGCATGGACTTCGAGCGCGTCATCCTCACCATCCGACTTGCCGTCGCCGCGCTCGGCCGGCCGATGCCCGCCTTCGACCTCGCCCTGCGCCGCTACTGGGAGCACAACCACCCGGGCGAACCGATCGAGGACTACCTGCGCCGGGGTGGAATGCTGAGCCGCTTCAGTGCCGCTGCCGCCCTGCCGCAGCAGATGCAGTCGGCCCTCAGCGACGTGGCCCAGGCGCTGCTCCTGCCCGGCACCGTCGGGGGTGCGCTCGCGCACGGGGCTGGCGCGCTCATCAAGGCGTTACGTGAGCGGCGCCAGTCCGTACGCGCCCTCGCCGGCTGCTCCCGTCTGGCCGACCTCCTGGAAGCCGAGCCCGACCTGGACGCCCTCAGCTTCTACCCGCACCTGCTCGCCTGGGACCTGGCCCAGCTCCCGGCCGACAAAAGCGCAGTGCCCGTGATCCTGCTGGACACCTTCGAGGACACCGGCGACCGCACCCACCGTGACTTCGAGCGCCTGCTCCAGCGCGTCGTGTGGCTGATGCCCAACGTGTTCTTCGTCGTCACCGGACGCAACCGCCTTCAGTGGGCGGAGACGAGCCTGGAGGGGCAACTCGACTGGACCGGGCCGAACGCTTGGCCCAGCCTCGTCTCCGATGCAGCACATAGCGGGTCGGGTGTATCCGGCCGCCAGATCCTGATCGGCGACTTCTCCTCCGAAGACTGCGAGGACTATCTGGCCCGCAGGCTCAGCCGCGACGGGCAGCCGCTGATCGTCGAACCGGTCCGCCGGATCATCGCCGAGCGCTCCCACGGGCTACCCCTGTACCTGGACCTGTCGGTCATGCGCTACCTGGAACTTCGGCGCAGTGGCAGGCAGCCGCAGGTCACCGACTTCGACCACGACTTCCCCGCCCTGATCGCCCGTACCCTCAGCGACCTGACCGCCGAGGAACGCCACGTGCTCCGCTCGGTCAGCCTGCTCGACGCGTTCTCTGTTCCTCTGGCCACCCAGATCGCCGGCATGGACCACGACGCGCCCGCCCTACGGCTGACCGAGCGCCCCTTCATTCGGGAGTCCTCCTCCGGTGTGTGGCCCTTCCATGTCCATGACTTGATCCGCGCCGCTATTCGCAACGCGGACGACGGCAGTGACGACCGCTGGTCGGAGCAGGACTGGCAGCGCGCGGCCCAGCGTGCCTTCGGCGCCCTGGAATCGCAGTGGCGCCAGGACCTGCGACGCGACCGCGCCGTGCTGGTCGGCTGTCTCCAGCAAGGGCTACTCCTTGCACGGGACTTCCGTCTCGATCTCGGCTGGCTCGCCGATGCCGCATTCCAGTACGTAGGGGACTCCATCTGGGAACCGCTGGCACTTCCCGCCGCCGATGCCATGTCGTCGGGCGGCCTGCGGACTGCGGCGGACGCCCTGGTGGAAACGCTCAGCGCCATCGCCCGGCGCCAGCACGAACACCGTGAACGCACAGCCGGTCGGCTCTCCGCCGTCCTTGCATCGGAGCTGCTCCCGGATGACCTGGTAGAACTGGCCACGTATTACCTGGCGAAGGCCCAGCGGGACCTCGGCCTGACCGATGATTCGCGGCGCGGCATGCAGCGCGTCGCGTCCGCCGACGGTCGGCTCGCTTCCGCCGCTCGACGGGGCCTGGCACACCTGAGCCGACTGTCCGGAGATTTCCCTGCGGCGGTGGAAGCCGCAGGGAGGCTGGGCTGGGAAGGACGGCACCATCGGGTCCTGGGAGACGTGTGGTGGGTGCAGGGAGACATGGAGCGGGCGACCGCCGCCTACCTGGCAGCCAGGAGCGAGGCCGAAGAACACGGTGCGGCCGGCGAGACCGCCATGGTCCAGGCACATCTCGCCTTCGCCGTCTCCTTCGCCGACCCGCTCCGCGCCGACGATGAACTCGACCTGGCGGACCGGCTGCTGTCCCGCCTCAGCCTGCGCTCCAGCGAGATGACCGCTCGCATCGCCGCACTCGTACGCGACGCCGGGTTCGACGCAGACCTGCCCGACCGGGCGGCCGTCCTGCTCGCCGAAATCGGCGCCTCCGGCATTTCCTACGCCGCGGTGAAACTGCAACTGGCCCTGTGCTTCCACCACGCCGTCCTCGACGCCCAGGACGACCTCACCACCGCGATCACCCGCCTACGCGAACTCACGCAGAGCAGCGACTACGCCTACTACGTCGAAATCGCACACTTCATGGCCGGCCTTCCGTTCCCCGAGCACACCACGCGAGCACGTTGGATCGACGGAGAACGACAGACGCGCGAACGATGGCGGCACCTGGTTGAGACCCGTCGCAGTCGCCTCGGCACGACTCGTTAGGCCGCAACAGGCAACGTCGGCACGAAGCCAGTGACCCCACGGTGTCCGGGCGCCATCTGGGAGTCGACCCGCTCCCCATGCCCCCTCGAAACCACCGCACCCCAACGCCACTACGATCGCCGGTCATGGACTGGCTGGAGCGTGCCGCGAAGCTGAGGCAGTGGAGCAGAAGCGGGACCCGCGCTCCGCACAAGCCGCTGCTGTTCCTGTACGCGCTCGGGCGTTTCCAGCAGGACGCCGACGGTGAACTGCGGTACAGCGCGGTGGAGGACGACCTCAGACGGCTGCTGGCCGAGTACGGTCCGCCCAACAGAACGACGCCCGCCTACCCGTTCCACCATCTGGTGAGCGACGGCGCGTGGGAGGTGCGCACCGATCGCGGACCGGGCAGCCCCGGCAGTGGCGTGCGGGAGCTGCGGGAGGTCGGAGCTGCAGGGCGGCTGACGCCGGAACTACGGGCGGCGCTGCGGCGCGAGCCGTCGTTGGTCGGCCGGATGGCACGGGTCCTGCTCGACCTGAACTTCCCGCCCTCGCTCCACGGCGACCTGTGCGAAGCCGTCGGCCTGGAGCTGGAGCCGACGGAGAGCGAACAGTTCTCGGCCGTGCGCAGGCGGCGGGATCCCCGGATGCGGGAGCAGGTCCTGACGGCATACGAGTACCAGTGCGCCTTCTTCGGCTACGACGGCAGGATCGGCACGGTGCCGGTCGGGCTGGAGGCCGCGCACGTGCGCTGGTGGGCGTTCGACGGCCCTGACGACGTCGACAACGGCCTGTGCCTGTGCTCGCTGCACCACAAGCTCTTCGACAAGGGCGTCCTCGGCATCGGCGACAGCCACCGCATCCTGGTCTCGCAGCGCTTCGTCGGCCACAGCCCCGCCGCCCGCAAGCACGTCATAGCGCTCGCCGGCCGCCCGCTCATCGGACCTCAACCGGGTGCCAGCCCCGTCGCGGCGGTCCACCGCTCCTGGCACACCAGCCAGGTCTTCCACGGCAGCCCACGCCCCGCCACGGCCGCCTGATCGCCGAGCGTCGATCACGTGACCTGCTGGTAAGGAGTGCGATACCGGGAGTATGGTCTCTTGTATGGCGACGAAGAAGGTAACCGTGACGATTCCCGAGGATCTCCTGGACGAGATCCGCGCGGACGCGGCAGAGCGGGGCCTGTCGGCGTATGTCGCCGAGGCGCTGCGCTTCAAGCGTGACCGGGACCGGCTCCGGGAACTGGTCGACTGGCTGCAGGAAGAACACGGCCCCGTCACCGAGGACGAACATGCGGCAGCGCTCGACGAGCTGGAGGAACTCGACGCCGAACACAAGCGGCGTCGAACCACCGGAAAGCACAACGCCGGAGAGGCTGCGTGAAGAAGCGAGCCGGTGAGCACGGACAGCGACCCCTCCGCGTCTTCGTACTGGACTGCGAAGCCCTGTCCCTTGCGGTGCGCGGCGACCGGAAGATGATCGCCTGGCTCGACCTCGCGGCACGAGGGGAAGCCGAGGTGGTGACGTCCCCGATGACACTGGTCGAGGCGTACGACGGCAGAACGACCGAACAGCGCTGGGACTGGGTACTGTCCCGACTTCAGGTCGTCGACATCGGCAAGGACGAGGCCCGCCAGGCGCGTCGACTTCTGGCCGACGCCAAGTTGCACGGCCACAAGTACGCGATCGACGCCGTGCTCGCCGTCATCGCGCGACAGCAGAGGGGACAGGTCACCGTCTTCACCTCGGACGTCGACGACCTGGAGAAGCTGGTCCCGGACACGATCGTCGTCAAGAAGGTGTGACGCGACCCGCGCCCCTCCAGCACCATCCAGGCAGCAGCATCCTTGGGAGCCATCTGGGAGCCGCCCTGCTCTCGAAGCCCCCTCCACGCCACCCGAGACCAACCGGGGCCACCGACCTGACCTGCGCAAACACAATCCATACAGGAAAGATCATTAACCGATCCTCATTCGGGACGAAGAGGTCGTGGGTTCAAATCCCGCCACCCCGACAGTGAAACACCAGGTCAAGGGCCTGATCCTCAGCGAGGATCGGGCCCTTCCTGCTTCTCTGGAGATCGTTTGGGAGAAATCCGGAAGAAGATCTTGGTCGGCTTCTCCCAGGGGGTCACTGCCTGAGCCGACCGAGGCACGTCGACTCAAGTGGCTCGGGCCTGCGCGTTCACGAATCTGACCGGCCGTGAGGCCCGCCTGGGCCAGGTCGCGTCGCAGGTGCACGTGTGCTGTTCTGGAAGCAGCCGCAGGAGGCAACACCGATGCGTCGCAGCCGGACTTCCGCCTTCGTACCCACCCGGTCGCCCGCCCCCACCGGAGCGGGCGGGGGGTTGCTGCCCACGCGGGATCTCGCGGCCGCCTGGATCCTCGTCGTCCTGATCGCGGTGCCCGCCTGGGTGCTGACGATCGGACAGGCCCGGGACATGGGGGTCGAGCCCGGCACCATGGGGATGGCGCTGCCCCTGTTCCTGCTGCTCTGGGTGACGATGATGGCGGCCATGATGCTGCCGTCCATGGCACCGGTGGCCCTCACGTGGGTGCGGGGCATCGGACGGCAGTCCTCGGGCTGGACCCGGGCCGCCCGCTCCATCGAGTTCGTGGGCGGGTATCTGCTGGTGTGGACGGCCTTCGGACTGCTCGCCTACGCGGCCCTGGCCTTCACCGGCGACTTGGTGGACGACCATCCGGCCGCCGGACGCTGGATCGGCTCGATCACCTTCCTGCTGGCCGGCCTGTACCAGCTCGGTCCCCTCAAGCACGTCTGCCTACGGCACTGCCGGGACCCGCTGAGCCATCTGGTGCGCTATGCCGGCTTCCGGCGACCGGCCCGCGACCTGCGGGTGGGCGTCCACCACGGCGCCTACTGTGTCGGCTGCTGCGCCGGACTGATGGTCGTCCTCATTCCGCTCGGCGTGATGAACGTGGCGGCGATGGCCGGACTGGCCTTGGTGATCTTCATGGAGAAGCTGTGGTCCCGGGGCCTGCTTCTCACCAGAGTCGTGGGGGTCGCCTTCCTCGTCCTGGCCCTGCTCGCCCCGTTCCAGGACTGGCTGCTGCCGGGGCTGCAGGGCTCGATGCCGTCAATGGACGGCACGTGATCACCCCTCTACGTGCCAGGTCACTTCCCTGGCGCTCCCGCCGACCTCGTCAGGTGTGGGTCCGCTCGATGAGCGGCTCGGCGCCGCTGCCCACCACAGGGGCGATTGCCGACGTGGACCGGTTCCCCGACCGGGACGTGAGGTGCAAGCTGGAGGGGAGGCCACCCTCCCGATCCCGGGAGCGGGCTCGGGATACGCGGTCTCGCCACTCCGAGTGAGCTCCTTCGGGCTCGGCAGGAGGGAAGCGAGATGACAGAACAGGCCACCACCGTTACGCGCTGGCACCTGGCCGGCGACTGGTTCGACGTGTGCAAGTGCGCCATACCCTGCCCCTGCACGTTCGCGCAGCCCCCGACCTACGGTGACTGCGAAGGCGTACTGGTCTGGCACGTCCGGGAAGGCAGCTTCGGCGACGTACGGCTCGACGATCTCAACGTCCTGATGCTCGGCTCCTTCGAGGGCAACCCATGGGCCGGCACGCATACCGATCCGTACGCCGCGGTCTTCCTCGACGAACGCGCCGATGACCAGCAGCGGGCTGCGCTCGGGGCCGTCTTCGGCGGTGAGGCGGGCGGATGGCCGGCACAGTTCGGGGAGATGTTCCACCCTGAGATGCGTGGCATGGACATCGCCCCCATCCAGGTGGAGATCGACGAGGACCTTGCCACCTGGCGAGCCGAGATCCCAGGCCGTGTCACGGCGACCGCCGAGGCTCTCACCGGCCCGACCACCCCGAACGGCGCACGCGTCCAGGTCCACAACGCCCCGGGCGCCGAAGTGGGGCCGGGCCAGACCGCCACGTGGGGCCGGGCCACCGTCGACCGCGCCGACGCATTCGGCTTCTCCTGGGAACGCTCCGGCAGATCGAGCAAATACTTCCCATTCGACTGGAGCGGCCCTGACTGACGAGTCGGCTGCCCGGCCTGGTTTCGTACGACGGACGGCCTGTGACTCCCTTGGCCCCTCTGGGCCGGGCACCTGCGTGGCCTGGGAAATCCAAAGACGGCCGGGCGCCGTTCCGGTACGGCCGACTCGACGTGGGCCGGGCTCGCTTCCGCGGTGTGCCGCGGTCCGACGGGACGCAGTCAGACCTCGATCGCCTTGCCGAGCAAGCTCGGCAGTCGCGTGTCGCCGTGCGGTGTTTCGAGAAGGACGAGAGCCGCTGCCACCGGCAGGTCGTCCTGGAGACGGTCCGTGAACGGGCCGCCGTGTATTCAGTCGTCGAAGTCGACGTCGAGCCGCTCGGCGCGCCGTCCCTCTGCGCGATCAAGAGGGACCAGGAGGAACGCGGGACCTCGCTCGGCGTCTTCCGGCCCACGGAGGCCAGCTGCCGGCTGACGGCAGCCGAGCCGTGGTCCGACTCCAAGGCCGCACTGGCCGACCAAACTCGACCTGTTCGAGCAGGATCTGGCACCGCTTGAGTGGGTGCCTCTGGACCCCCGCTACGCTTCCGCTGCGCGAGGGCTCTGCATGAAGATCACCAACTGGCAGAAGGGCGGCGGCATCGTGGCGCTCCTGGCCGAATACAGCTGCAAGGCCACACCGGCCCGCCGCGTCGTGGAGGTGTACGACGCCGACGCCTACCTCGGCGACGACGAGGCCATGGCTGCTGCCCGCAGGCAGGTGGTGGCCGGGAACGGCTATCACCTGTACCTCCTCAGTCTGCAACCGGACATCGACGTCGAGGTCGCCATCCGTGTCTGGGACACCCCGCCGGCTCCGCCCGCCGATGCGGAAGGCCATGTCGCCGTGAGTCTCGAGTCCGAAACCGGCATCCTCGTGGTCAACCAACTCGCATACGGCCCTGCAGGAGAAACGGCTCTGCCTCGCCCTGGCGTCTACGCAGGCCACGCCTGGTGGGAAGGCCGCCGCGCGACCGCCGACTACTACGAGAGCAGCCTCGACCGCCCCACGGACGACACCTTCGAAGACCAGCTCACCCAGGCATGGAACAACTGCCCCGTCACCGAACGCTACGTCCTCGACCTCGCCTACATCCGCGAACCCGAACCCGTCGATGAAGACGACCTCTGACATCCGTACGTGCCGGTGTGACAGCCGCCTCGAAAGACGCGCCTCGACGACTGCGAACGCCGGGCATGATGCGCGCTCATGGGAACGGGAGACGACAGCGGCGAGGCGTACGTAGTCGGCTCCCAGCACAAGTCGACTGGCTGCAGGGCGACCCCGGGACGGGCGGCCGACGTGCCGTCATGAACGAGGACCCCCAACGACCGGACACACGGTGGGGCGGAGCCGGGTGCGCTCGCGGCGAGCGCAGGAGGGGCGCAGTACCCCGAACCACGTGATCCGCGGCAACGCGTCGCTACGATCACGGGTCATGGATTGGCTGGAGCGCGCCGCGAGTCTGAGGCAGTGGAGCCGGGATGGGGTACGGGCACCGCACAAGCCGCTCCTGCTGCTGTACGCGCTGGGCCGTTTTCAGGCCGACTCCGAGGGCGAGTTGCTCTACAGCGCGGTGGAAGCCGATCTGAAGCGACTGCTGGCGGAATACGGCCCCGCGCGCGGAACCACCCCCGCCTACCCCTTCCACCACCTGGCCAACGACGAGGTGTGGGAGGTACGCACCCATTGCGGCCCCGGCAGCCCCGGCACCACCGTCACGAAACTGCGGGCCAGCGGCGCCGCCGGGCGTCTGGCCCCCGACCTGCGCGCGGCACTGCGCCGCGAGCCCTCCCTCCTGAGCCGCATGGCAAGGGTCCTGCTGGACCTGCATTTCCCACCCTCGCTCCACGCGGACCTGTGCGAGGCGGTCGGCCTGGAACTGGAGCCGGCGGAGACCGGCGCCCTCACCGCCCCGGAGCGACGCCAGCGCGACCGCCGTATGCGGGAGTTGGTCCTGACCGCCTACGAGTACCAATGCGCCTTCTGCGGCTACGACGGCATGATCGGCACCGCACCCGTAGCGCTGGAGGCCGCACACGTGCGCTGGTGGGCCTACGACGGCCCGGACGACGTCGACAACGGACTGTGCCTGTGCTCCCTGCACCACAAGCTCTTCGACAAGGGCGTCCTCGGCATAGGCGACAGCCACCGCGTCCTGGTCTCCCAGCACTTCGTCGGCCGCAGCCCAGCCGCCCGCGAGAACGTCACCGCGCTCGCCGGCCGCCCCCTCATCGGCCCCCAGCCCGGCGTCCGGCCCGTCGCAGCGACCCACCGCGCCTGGCACACCAGCCAGGTCTTCAAGGGCTCCCCACGCCCCAGCGTCGCCTGACCCGTCACGCCGGACGTAGGGGCGTCGGCGCCGTGCCGGGCTCTGGGAGCCGTCCGGGTGCCAACTCGCTCCGCAAGCCCTTCCGGACCGCCCGGCACCGCCGAACCCCAGCACCCTGCGATGTCCGGGCCAGGGCCGCTAAGTCATGGCGCCCGTCGCAATGCCCAGCAGCGTGAGCGTGAGGAAGGCCGTTCCCCAGGCCAGTGCGTGGCGCAGGCAGCGGTACTTGGTCCAGGCGGTCCGGGAAAGGACCGCCAGCTGGCTCAGGTCCCGGGACACCGGGTCGGTGCGGCGGACCGTCTGTTCCAGGTGGGCGAGGGACATCGCCAGCCTCGCGTCGCCGAAGTAGTGGGTGCGGGAGCGGCGGGGGTGCCCGAGCCGTGGCGTCACGGCCAGGCCCAGCAGGACGAGTGCCGGTACGCAGGCGGCGCAGCCCACCCACAGCAGCAGCTGCGGGACGACCGGGTACTGCCGCGGGGCGATGACACCGCTGCCGATCGCGCCGAGCAGGGCGGTCAGGGCCGCGCCCAGGGTCGCCAGGAGGAGACCGGCCTTGTTGTCGGCCTTCACCAGTTCCTCCCGGGCCTCGGACAGCAGGACCCTGGCGAGTTCCGCGCCGCGGTCGGTCGCGGGGCCGTTGTCGCCGTCCGGCTCGGGGCCCGTGCCGGCGTCGCCTGCGGGTGTGGTCATGCCTCCCCCTTCCCCTCCGTCGGTCGGGCGGCCGCCCCGGGGTGCGGGGCGGCCGTGGTGCTGTGTTCCTCATGCGGGCGGTGCGTCAGACCGTCGATGAGCGGCGGATCTCGTCCTCCAGCGCGTTCACCGCCTGCCGGACACGGATGTTCATCGCGGCCGTGTGCTCCCGGGACGCCGCCTCCGACTCGGCGCGGTGACGCCGGACCTCCTGTTCGATGGCGTCCTGGGCGATCTCGAGGTTCGCCATGGCCCGGCGCTCGCCGAGCCGGACCTCCTCGCCGTGGATCTTGACCGCGCTGTTGCTCTCACTGGTGAGCATCCGGTCGTACGCGGTGTCCCCGCTCAGGTACTTCACCAGCACGGGGAGCATGTCGAGGAGGACGAACAGCAGGCGGACCAGCCAGATGCCGGCGAACAACACCCCGTTCCCGCCGGCCAGTTCGTCGAGCGCCCGGATCCGTTCCAGGACACCGATCTCCTTCTGCTTGGCGCGTTCCTCCTCCAGCCGCTCCTCGATGCCGTCGGCGCGGGCCTTGAGGAACGTCCCGCGGGACGAGGTCAGCTCGGCCTCGATCTTCGAGATGCGGCTGTTCATGCCGGCGAGCCGCTTCTCGTTCTCACTCGTGCGGTGGGTGGTCCGGTAGTCCTGTGCCTTGTCGCGCAGGCGCAGGCACTCGGACGTGCGCTGATACAGGCCGGTGGCGGCGATGCGGATCAGCCGGCGGCACTCGTCCCGCACCTCGGAGTCGATGTCCTCCAGCCTGGCGCTGTCCCGGTCCACCCGCTTCTGCAGGGCGGCGGCGTCCGAGCGCAGGGCGCTCAGTTCCTCGCCCCGTTCGCCGGGCGTCGCGCCGAAGGAGAGGACGTACGTCTTGTCGCAGCCCTCGGGGGTGACGGGCTGCGTCGTGGACGGAACGGGGTTGCAGCGGACGAGGTTCGTGCGCAACCGGTCGATCGCGCCCGTACGGTCGTCCGCGACGCGTTCCTCGATGGCCGTCTGGAAGATGCGCAGCACCAGAGGCTCGGCGATCACCACACCGAGCAGCAGGGCGATCAGCAGACGGGCGACGAGGGGGCCGGCCCGCCGGCGGGCGTTCGGCTGAGGGGTGACCAGCCAGCGGTCGAGGTTGAGTACGAACAGCATCCAGATGACCGTCGGGACCAGGGCCACGAGGGAGACCTTGCCGAGCGCCTCGGTCGCGAAGTTCCACATGGAGAACGCCGCTATGACGGAGGTGCCGAGCACCACCCCGCCGAGGGCGGTGTACTTGCTCCGCTCGTACTTGACCCTGGCCAGCACTCTCCGCACCCTCCCGGGACAGGGCCACGGCCGCCTCGACGACGGGGTCGGTGTCCGGGTGCGCGGCCAGGGCGTCGTAGAGCGGGCGCGCGTTCAGCAGACGCGCCGTCGCCACCACGGCCGTGCCGGCGAAGCCGTTGTCGGCCAGTTCCACCAGCCCCTGGTGGACGACGGCCCGCAGCCGAATCCGGGCCTCGGGGACTCGCTGGGCGTTGTACTCGCGCAGCTCCGCGACGAGGTGACGGACATAGTCGTCGACCAGGCGCGGCTCCTTGCCGTCGACGGGCCGGATCGCCAGCTGCTCGTCGCCCTTGCGCTGGATCTGCCACTGCTCACGGTCCAGTCCGGCTCCTCTGGCGGCGCGGTCGAGGAGCCGTGGCAGGTCGTGCTGTATTTCGGACTGCCTCCGGTCGTTCTTGCTTCCGTAGGACTGTGCGTCCACGGCTATGCAGGTACAGGGACGGAAATCAGGCCACGCAGCCACCCGGTCATTCCTCTCTGGGCAGGCGATGGGCAGACACTGCCCACGAAGTGCTGCCCGAGAGGCTAGGAGAGAGCGCGCGAGGTGATCCCGTATCAGTACGGGTTGTCGGCCACGACTTTGGCGAATTCGAGCAGCTTCGGAACGTCACAGATGGTTATGTTTCGGTAACTGCGTTCCACCAGTCCCTGCGCTGTCAGAGTGGCCAGGCTCTTTTCGGCCGTGTTGAGCTTCAGGCCGGCCAGCGAGGCGAGTTCCTTCTGGGTGAGCGTCACACCGAGGTCGCACCGCCGGCCGTCGCCGTCCGGCACGGGCTGGGCGTAGGCCTGGCTCAACTCGGCCAGAACCCGGGCCAGCCGGGTGAGCGAGTCGTAGGCCTGGAAATCGACCCGTCGCCGGTTGGCCCAGCGCAGCCGGGCGCACAGCATGTGCAGGATGGCCCGCATGGCGTCCGGGTGACGGCCGAGGAAGGTCTCCAGCGCCCGCACCTGGATGATCCGCGCGGTCACGTCGCTGCACGCGATCACCGTGCCGGACCTCGGGCGGTCCTCGAAGGCCGCCATCTCGCCCACCAGGTCACCCGCTATGCGCACGGCGAGCAGCATGTCGTAACCGCTCTCCGCGCTGGCGACGACCTTGACGACACCGCTCGTGATCAACAGGATGTGCCGGCTCTCGTCACCCTGCTGCAGCAGCGCACGATGAGGCGGATAGGCCATCGAGGTGCCCTGGCTCAGGAGTTCTTCGCGCGTCGTGTTCCGCAACCGGCCAAGAAAGGTGGACGGCGGCCACGCGTGATTCACCAGCACCCCCCGACAATCTCACTGCGCGGCGCACCGCGCCGTTCAAGCGTCCGACCATGCTGCCGTCGAGTCGCGCTCCGGCACACGAACAGAGCAGGATGTGGCCTGATTTCCCACTCAACAGCCGGAATTGACCGAACGGGCGTTCCTCGGGGGAGCGGGATGCAGCCCCGATAGCGGGAAAGCCCTCTAGGCCAGCGCCCCGATCAGCGTCCCGGCCAGGGTGAGTGCCAGGAAGGCCGCGCCCCACGCCATCGCGTGACGTATGCGGCGGTGCTTGGTCCAGGTGGTGCGGGACAGGGTGTGCGGCGGGGTGGCGTCCGCCGTGTCCGGACGGGGCCTCGCCGCCAGGCTCAGGAGGACCAGGGACGGGGCGCAGGCCGCGCAGCCGGTCCAGAGGAGGAGTTGGGGGATCGCGGCGTACTGGGTGGGGGTGATGACGCCGGCGGTGATCGCGGTGAGGAGGGCGGTCAGGGTCGCGCCCAGGGTCGCCAGGGTCAGTCCCGCCCTGTTGTCGGCCTTCACCAGTTCCTCGCGGGCCGTCTCGGCCAGGAGCGCCCTGTCGAGTCCCGCCGTGTGCTCGCCTCCGAGTGTCGTCATGGGTCTCCCCCTCGCTGTCCAGCGGCTTTTCCGAGTACCCCGAACAGGAGCCGCTACGCCGCAGTTCAGCTGTTCCACGTCTCGTCGTACGGGTCGTGCGGTGTGGGGACCGGCCTGGCCGCCGTCACCTCCAGGTACGGGATCGGGCCGTTGTTGACCGGGTCCTTCGTGCGGCGGGGGGTGTAGGTGCCGGTGATCTCCAGCCAGGTGTCCGGTCGCAGGACCGGGGGGATGTCGCCCGTCAGGGCGATCTTGACCGGCTGGGCGTCGGCCGCACAGCAGTTGAGGCCCATGCGCACCAGGTAGGGGGTGCCTTTCCGGTCCAGGGTGACGAAGCCGGTGATCTTCAGCCGGCGGTCGTGGAGGGAGCGACCGTCGTCGTAGATCGCGCGGCCGGCGTAGTCGGCCACGGCGAGGCGGAGGGGTGCGTCGCCGGTGGGGAGGGCCGGGAAGCCGAAGGGTTTCGTCAGGGCGGTGCCGGTGTGCGCCGCGCTGTAGGAGCCCAGGGCAGGCGGGGCGACCAGGATCAGGGCGAAGACCGGGAGGGTGAGAAGCCAGGAGATGCGGGGTTCGCGGTGGTGGTCGTGGGCGGCAGTGCGGCGGTCGTACCAGAGGGTGGCCGCCGCCGTGATGACGAGGACCACGCCTGCCAGGAGCACCAGGGGGCGCAGGCCCTCCTTGACGTAGCGCAGGTAGAGGTCGGTCGTGCCGGCGTGCAGGAGGGTCGCGCCGAGCAGGAAGAGGAGGGCCGTCTGGGCCAGGCGGTTCACAGCAGGACCGTTCCGGTCAGGGCCGATACGACGACGGCCAGGGCGAGGGTCGCGGGTGCGAAGCGCAGGGCGAAGGCGCGGCCGAAGGTGCCCGCCTGCATCGCGAAGAGCTTCAGGTCGATCATCGGGCCGACGACCAGGAACGTCAGACGGGCCGTCAGGGAGAACTGGGTCAGGGACGCCGCGACGAACGCGTCCGCCTCCGAGCAGATGGAGAGCAGGACGGCCAGGGCCGCGAGGACCAGGACCGACAGCACGGGGTTGCCGGCCGCGAGGCTCAGCCATTGCGCCGGGACCACGGCCTTCAGGGTCGCGGCGGCCATCGCGCCGATCACCAGGAAGCCGCCCGCGTGCGTCACGTCGTGGCGGACCGAGCCCCAGAAGGCCGCTCCCTTGCCCTGGCCCTCGTACGAGGCGCGGGCCGTGGGGCGGAGCCAGTCCGTGCGGCCGAGGCGGTGCCAGAGCCAGCCCATCGAGCAGGCCACCAGCAGGCTCGCGACGAAACGGGCCAGGACCATCTCGGGATTGCCGGGGAACGCCACGGCCGTCGCCGTCAGCACGATCGGGTTGATGGCGGGCGCCGAGAGGAGGAACGCCAGGGCCGCCGCCGGGGTGACCCCTCTGCGGACCAGGGCTCCGGCCACCGGCACGGACGCGCACTCGCAGCCCGGCAGTACCGCGCCCGCCGCACCCGCGACCGGGACCGCCAAGGCCGGGCGCTTCGGCAGAGCCCGGGCGAAGAACGACGGCGGCACGAACACCGCGATCGCCGCCGACAGCAGCACCCCGAGCACCAGGAACGGCAGTGCCTGGACCATGACCGCGACGAACACCGTCATCCAGCTCTGCATCACCGGCGCGGCCAGGGCCCCGCGGATCGGGTCCTGGAACATCACCGCCGTGAGCAGCACAAGGGTCAGCAGGAGGGGGGAGTTGAGGTGCCGGCCCTCTTCCCCGCCACCGTCCGCCTCGGTGTCCCCGCGCTCGGCGCTGTCCTGCGGGGCGGTCTTCGTGATGGCCACGGGCCCGGTACCTCCGGTGGTGCGCGAGGGCATTCCCCATTCCCTCCCGTTGCGTACGGACGGCGACGGCAGGGCGTTCACGCACCACCGTCCCCTTCTGGAACCGGCCTCCTACGTATGGGCCGGGCCCGGGGGCCGGATGGTCCCGGCGGCTACGCGGCGGGGGCGCGGGGAACTGCGCGGCCCGCCACGGAAGACCCGCGGCCGCCGCCCCGCGCGCATCCACGGGCTACTCGGCGCTCGGCACCCCCTTCACGTACCTCTCCGCGAACTCCAGCTCCAGCCGGACCTGCTTGATCCGTTCGTCCACCACCAGGGAGCCGTGCCCGGCGTCGTAGCGGTAGACCTCGTGTGCCGCGCCTCTCGCCTCCAGGCGCTTGACGTAGTTCTCGATCTGGCGGATCGGGCAGCGGGGGTCGTTGACACCGGCCGAGATGTAGACCGGGGCCTTGACCTGGTCGACGTAGGTGAGGGGGGACGAGGCCTCGAAGCGGTCGGGGACCTCCTCGGGGGTGCCGCCGAGGAGCGTGCGGTCCATCGCCTTCAGCGCCTCCATCTCGTCGTGGTACGCCGTGACGTAGTCGGCGACGGGCACCGCCGCGATGCCGAGGGTCCACGCGTCGGGCTGGACGCCGAGGCCGAGGAGCGTGAGGTAGCCGCCCCAGGAACCGCCGGTGAGGATGAGGCGGTCGGGGTCGGCAAGGCCGGAGGCGACGGCCCATGCGCGGACCGCGGCGATGTCCTCCAGTTCGATGAGGCCCACGCGGTGCTTCAGAGCGTCCGTCCAGGCACGGCCGTAGCCCGTGGAGCCGCGGTAGTTGACACGGATCACCGCATAGCCGTGGTCGACCCAGGCCGCCGGGCCCGCCGCGAAGGAGTCGCTGTCGTGCCAGGTGGGGCCGCCGTGGATGTCGAAGACCGTGGGGAGCGGGCCGGTGGTGCCCTGCGGCTTCTGGACGAGGGCGTGGATGCGGCCTCCCGGCCCCTCCACCCACACGTCCTCCACCGGCACCGAGCCGGGCGACTTCATGCCGGGCGGGTCGAGCACGACACCGCCCGTCGTGGAGCGGACCGCCGACGGCTCGGCGGCCGAGGACCACAGGTACTCCACGCTGCCGTCGGGCCGGGCCGTCGCACCGGACACCGTGCCCGGCGGGGTCGGGATCTCCGACAGGGCCCGGCCGGACAGGTCGTAGCGGAACAGCTCACTGCGGGCCTCGAAGCTGTGGGCGATGAGCAGGCCGCTGCCGTCCGGGTACCACTCGGCGCTGACGTCGCCCGGCAGCTCCAGCGCCAGGTCCGTCTCCTCGCCGGTGGCCACGTCCCACACCAGGGGCTCCCAGCGGCCCCGGCGCTGGTGGCCGATGAGCAGGCGCGTGTCGCCGTCGACGGGGGCGAAGCCGAGGACCTCCAGACCCAGCTCGCGGGTGCCGCCCTCGGTGTCGTCGAGGTCGGCGACCGCCGTGCCGTCGGGGCGCAGGACGCGCAGCGCGGAGTGCATCGCGTCGCCGTGCTCGGTGTGCTCGACGGCGAGGAGCGAGCCGTCGTGGGAGAGGTCCCCGACGCCGGCCGACTCGCGGTGGCGGTAGATCTCCACCGGGTCCTCGCCGGTGCGGACGAGGTGGATGGTCGTGCCGTCCTCGTCCGTGGAGCGGCCCACGACCGCCGTACGCCCGTCACGGCCGAGGGCGAGGCCGGCCGGGTAGGAGGCCTCCAGGCCCGCGGCGGCCGGCTCGTCCGCCCCGCCTTCGAAGGGCTGGCGGCGCCACACGCCGAACTCGTCGCCGTCCTTGTCGTCGAACCACCAGATCCACGCGCCGTCCGGGGACAGCACGCCGTCCGTCGTGCCGTTCGGCCGGTCCGTCACCTGGCGCTGCTCGCCCGTCGACCGGTCCCAGGCGTACAGCTCGTACGTCCCGGTCGCGTTCGAGACGAACAGGGAACGGTCCGGCGCGTCCTCCGCCCAGTCGGGCAGGGACACCCGGGGCGCCCGAAAGCGCTTCTCCCAGTCCGGCATCCGCTCCTGCTGTCCCGCCTGTACCTCTTGCTCGTGCTGGTCCCGCTGGTCCCGCGCTTCGGACCCGTTGCTCTCAGTCATGGCCCCATACTGCCCGCCCCGGGCGGCAATTCGCTGGCGAGGCCCCCAGCCTGTGGATAACCTCCACCGGTCCCCCCCTCCGAGCAGGTCAGGAGTAGCACTCTTGTACTCCCCCACCCCAGCGGACCGGAACGAGGCCAACCGCGCCCACTGGGACGAGCGGGTGCCGCTGCACATCGCCGGTGACTTCTACGATCTCGACACCTTCCGGGCCGGTCGGGACCCCTCGCGTGACTTCGAGCTCGCGGAGGTCGGGGACGTCGGCAACCGCTCTCTGCTGCATCTGCAGTGCCACATCGGCCTCGACACCCTGTCCTGGGCCCGGCACGGCGCCGCCCGCGTCGTCGGTCTCGACTTCTCCGAACCCGCGATCGGCCTGGCCCGCGGGCTCGCGCAGGACCTCGGTCTCGGCCCGGAACGGGCGGCGTTCGTCGCGGCGGACGTGTACGACGCGGTGGCCGCGGTTCCGGATCCGTCGTACGACATCGTGTACACCGGCGTCGGCGCGCTGTGCCGGCTGCCCGACATCGGGCGCTGGGCGGAGACCGCCGCGTCGCTGGTGGCGCCGGGCGGGTTCCTGTACCTCGCCGAGTTCCACCCGCTCACCGACGTCCTCGACGACGAGACCGGCTCGCGGATCACGCACGACGACTTCACCCGTGACGCCTGGGTCGAGGAGCGCGCGGGGTCGTACGCGGCCGAGGGCGCCGAGTTCACGCACGGCCGGCGGGTCGAGTGGCAGCATCCGGTCGGCGAGGTCGTCTCCGCGCTCGCGGCGGCCGGGCTGCGGATCGAGTTCCTGCACGAGCACGACGTGTCGCTGTTCCGGCGGTTCAGGAGCTTCGAGCGGCGGGACGGCTACTTCCGCCATCCGGAGGGCCGGCCGCGGATTCCGCTGATGTACTCGGTCCGGGCCTGCAAGGACTGACCCGCGGCTCACCCCCGGACGGGCGTTCGCGCAGGTCGGGGCCGGTTGTCAGTGGCGGCGTGCACACTTCTCGCCATGACCGATCTGCGCAAGACCGTCGAGAGGTTCTGGGCCGCCGCCGAGTCCCGGGACTGGAACGCGTTCGCGGACACCCTGGCCGAGGACGTCGTCTACACCCTGCCCCAGACGCGGGAACGCATCACGGGCCGGGAGCGCTTTGTCCGGTTCAACCGCGAGTACCCGGGCGACTGGCACCTGCGCGTGGAGCGCGTCGTGGCGGAGCCGGGGCAGGTCGTCACCTGGATCCACGTCACGGTGGGACTCGAGGAGATGTACGCCGTCTCCTTCTTCACCGGGGACGGGGACGGCCGGATATCCGCCGTCACGGACTTCTGGCCCGAGCCGTACGAACCCCCGGCGGGCCGGGAGCATCTGGTCGAGCGGTACTGAACGCCCCTGCGCGTCCCCGCCGTCCGTAACCGGCCGACGGACCCGACCCGTTGCCGACCCCGCGGGCGGGACCTGCCCGACACCCCCGTACCGTGGGGGTGTGTACCGGTTTCTGCTGACGCCCCGATGGTGGGGGATCAACGTCTTCGTGCTGTTGTCCATCCCCTTCTGCATCTTCATGGGGTCCTGGCAGCTGGGCCGGTTCGAGGACCGTGTGCAGGACCATCGCACCGCCACCGAGCAGGTCTCCGAGGCCCGGCGCGAGGCGCCCGGGCCGCTGAAGGAGATGCTGCCGGTGACCAAGGCCACGTCCGGGAAGCTGGTCACCGCGAGCGGGACGTACGGCGAGCAGTTGCTGGTGCCCGGGCGGCGGCTCGACGACGAGCAGGGCTTCTACGTGCTGACGCTGCTGCGGACCGACTCGGGTGAGGCACTGCCGGTGGTTCGGGGATGGCTGCCCGGCTCTGCCGACGCGGCGAAGGTTCCTGCTCCGCCGGCCGGTGAGGTCACCGTCACCGGGGCACTGCAGGCGTCGGAGACGCCGGGGGACAACGGGGTCAGTGCACAGGGCGGGCTGCCGGCCGGGCAGACCTCGGCGATCAGTGCGGCGTCGTTGGTGAATCTGGTGCCGTACGACGTGTACGACGCGTGGGTCACGTTGTCGAAGGGTGACTCGGGGATGAAGGCGGTGCCGGCTGCCGCGCCGCCGGACTCGGGGCTGGACCTGAAGGCGTTCCAGAACCTCGGCTACACCGCTGAGTGGTTTGCCTTCGTGGGGTTTGTGATCTTCATGTGGTTCCGGTTGCTGCGGCGTGAGGTGGAGTTCGCGCGGGACGCGGAGCTGGGGCTGGTGGCGGCTGAGGAGCCTGTCGCTGTGGACGCCGGTGTGAAGTGAGCGGCGTTTCTGCCCGGGCCGGCTGGGCCCGCGGCCCGGCGTAGCGGGGCGCGGACGCGGGCAGCGGCAAACAGCGGGACGCGAGCGAGCAGGTGGGCGCCACGGCTGGGCGGAGCAGCGCCGCGGCCAAGCGGGACGCGAGCAGCAGGTGGGGCGGAGCGGCGTTTTCCGCCCGGGCAGGTGGGTCCACGGCCTGGCCCCAGCGGGGCTCAGGCCCGGCGCCGGCCGAGCGGGACTCGCGCAGCGCCACGGCTGAGCGGCAGCGGCCGGTCAGCGGGAACAGCGAGGTGACGGCCGCCCCGCGCGCAACGGGCTGAGCAGGGCCGGCGCCGGAGCGGGACGCGGGCAGCGGCTGACCGCCGTCGGCCGGGCGAGAACGCCTGCAACGGGCTGAGCAGGGCCGGAGCCGGACGCGGGCAGCGGCTGAGCAGGCCCTGCACCGGCCGAGCGGGACTCGCGCAGCGGCTGGGCAGAGCCTGGTGCTCCCGTGCGGGGGCGGTTACGAGCCCGCCAGTACGCCCGTCCAGTACACCGTCCCCGCGCACGCGTTGGTCACCGTCACCGAGCTCGCACCCGAGCCCGTGGCCGGGGTGTACGTCACCGCCACGCTGCCGTCGACCGTGCCGTCCTCCCTGGCCAGCTGCGGGGCCGTGCCCGTGTCGCCGCCGGTGGAGGTGCCGCTCGTGGCCGCCGGGTCGTCCGACGGGGTGGGGTCGGGGCTGGGGTCGGGGCCGCCGACGCTGCCGCCGGGCGTGGGGCAGGTCTCGGTGGGGACCCAGGCGAACTTCACGTCGTAGCCGATGCCCGGCTGGAGCACCAGCTTGGCGGCTTCCAGCGACGGGTCGGGCAGGAGACCGGCCGCCGCGTCCCCGGCGGTGTGCCGGGCCGCAGCGACCTTGCTGATGTCGGCCGCGCCCTGCGGCAGCGCGCTCACCGAGCCGGGGCCGGTGACCGTACAGGCCGCGCCGGAGACGTTGGTGACGCGGAAGGAGCCGGAGACCGCGCCCGTGGAGTCGGGAGCGTTGCTGCTTCCGGAGGCGGGGCCGAGCTGGGCCGGGGTGCACGCCGGGATGCCGGCGGCGGCGGTGGAGGAGGGGTCGGTGCCGCCCTGGGACGCGCCGGTGGAGGCGCCGGTCCCCTTGCCCTCGTCCTTCTCCTTCTTGTCGTCCTTCTCCTTGCCCTCGACCTTGCCGGAGGAGCCGCCCGCTGTGCTCTCGCCGCCGGCCGGTCCCTTCCCCTCCCCCGAGCCGCCCTGGGTCTCGGAGGCGTGGCCGATGGCGGACGGGTTGGCGTCGGAGCCGGCGGCGTTGGAGACGTGCAGCAGGGCGGGGATCGCGGTGCCGATGAAGAGCGCGGCGGCGGCCATACCGACGACGGCCTGCCGCTTGCGGGTCCGCCGCTGGGGCACCGCCTTCCGCAGATACTCCAGGGTGCCGTCGCGCGGCTCCACCTCCTGCACCACCTGGTGCAGCATCGTGCGCAGGTCCAGCTCGTCCGAGTCGAGCCCCTCGGGGCTCTGGTCGTCGGGGCCGTGGTTCACAGTTCCGTTCCCAGCGTGCGATTGCTTCGGATCTTGCCCGTGCAGCCTTGTCGGCTCGTGCCACTCGAAGGGCTCGTGCCGGTCGCGCCCGTCGCGGGGCGCGCCGTTGCCGTCGCTCATGCCGGCGCCTCCATGGCCAGCCGGAGCGCCGCGATACCGCGCGAGCCGTAGGCCTTGACCGAACCCAGCGATATGCCGAGCGTCTCGGCGACCTGCGCCTCGGTCATGTCCGCGAAGTAGCGCAGCACCAGCACCTCGCGCTGGCGGCGCTGCAGGCCCTTCATCGCCTTGATGAGGGAGTCGCGCTCCAGCTGGTCGTAGGCACCTTCCTCGGCACTGGCCATGTCGGGCATGGGCTTCGACAGCAGCTTCAGGCCGAGTATGCGGCGGCGCAGCGCCGAGCGCGAGAGGTTGACGACGGTCTGGCGCAGGTACGCCAGGGTCTTCTCGGGGTCGCGGACCCGCTTGCGGGCGGAGTGGACACGGATGAACGCCTCCTGGACGACGTCCTCGCAGGAGGCGGTGTCGTCGAGGAGGAGGGCGGCGAGACCCAGCAGCGAGCGGTAGTGCGCGCGGTAGGTCTCCGTGAGGTGGTCGACGGAGGTTCCGGCCGCTACGCCGTCCTCCGCGCCGTCACGCTGGTTGGGTAGGCGGGCCGGCCGCGCTGCGGGCACGGGCGCGATCACCGGCATGCCACCGGGCGTACCGGCCATGCGGGGTCGTAGAGCCGCCGGACGGGGCGGTCGAAGGACCGTGCCACGTGCCGCGCTGAAGTCGAGTACCTCTGCCACGCCTGTTGGACACGCTGACCCCTGTGAGGGTTGTACGCGCCGGGCATCACTTTCACGCCGACCGTCGCCGTCGACGGTCTACCCGCGTCAGGCAGCACAACCAATGGTGCAAGAAATGCCCTCATGCGTCCCGCTCTTCCCCTATGTCCAGATGTGAACGGACGTCCCCACGCCCGGTTCCAGGCGTCCCCACGCCTGACGAAGCGCTCCCACGGCCGAAGAGGCGACCGCAAAGACGCTCCCCGCCCTTCGCACGGTTGCGGAGAACGGGGAGGTAAATCCTCTGATGCCGAAGCGCCATGGACAAGTGGTCCGGACCATCGACCGGCTCACATGCCTTACACAGATCCTACAAACCACCTCTGACATCGGCCGGGAGTTTCCGCGCCGCGAAAGTTCACGAAACCCGGGCGGCCGCCCGGTCAGGACAGCTCGGCCGCGACCAGCTCGGCGATCTGCGCGGTGTTGAGCGCGGAACCCTTGCGCAGGTTGTCCCCGCACACGAACAGTTCGAGCGCCGTGGGGTCGTCCAGCGCCCGCCGGACCCGCCCGACCCAGGTCGGGTCGGTGCCGACCACGTCGGCGGGGGTCGGGAACTCCCCCGCGGCCGGATTGTCGAACAGCACGACACCGGGCGCCGTGGCGAGGATCTCGCGGGCCTTGTCGACGGTGACCTCGCCCTCGAAGCGGGCGTGCACGGTCAGGGAGTGCGTGGTGATCACCGGCACCCGGACGCAGGTGACGGCCACGGGAAGGCCCGGCAGGCAGAGGATCTTGCGGGACTCGTCCCGCACCTTCAGCTCCTCCGACGACCAGCCGTCCTCACGCGCCGTGCCGGCCCACGGCACGACGTTCAGCGCGACCGGCTCCGGGAACGGCCCGGTGTGGTCCCCGACGGCCCGGCGTACGTCACCGGGGTGGGTGCCCAGCTCCGTACCGGCGACCAGGGACAGCTGCCGGCGCAGGGTCGCCACACCCTCCCGTCCGGCGCCGCTGACGGCCTGGTACGAGGAGGCGACCAGCTCGCGCAGCCCGAACTCGGCGTGCAGCGCGCCCAGGGCCACGATCATGGAGAGGGTCGTGCAGCTCGGGTTGGCGATGATCCCGCGCGGGCGCATCCGTACGGCGTGCGGGTTGACCTCGGGCACCACCAGCGGCACGTCCGGGTCCATCCGGAACACGCCGGAGTTGTCGACCACCACCGCGCCCTTCGCGGCGGCGAGGGGCACCCACCGCTCGGCGACCTCGTCGGGGACGTCGAACATGGCGACGTCGACCCCGTCGAAGGCCTCTTCGGTGAGCGCCACGACCTCGGTCTCCTCGCCGCGCACGGCCAGCTTGCGGCCGGCCGAGCGCGGGGAGGCGATCAGCCGGATCTCGCCCCAGACGTCCGCCCGCTGGGACAGGATCCGGAGCATGACCGTGCCGACGGCTCCGGTCGCCCCCACCACGGCAAGCGTCGGACGCCCGGACCGTCCGGCCCGGGCGTCCTGTCGGAGGTCGGCCATCAGCGGCCGGTGCCTCCGTAGACGACGGCCTCGTCGCTGTCGGAGTCGAGCCCGAACGCGGAGTGCACCGCCCGGACCGCCTCGGGCACGTCGTCGGCGCGCGTGACGACCGAGATGCGGATCTCGGAGGTCGAGATCAGCTCGATGTTCACGCCCGCGTCGGACAGGGCCGTGAAGAAGTCGGCCGTGACACCCGGGTTGGTCTTCATGCCGGCGCCGACGAGGGAGATCTTGCCGATCTGGTCGTCGTAGCGCAGCGAGTCGAAGCCGATACCGGCCTTGTTCTTCTCGAGCGCGTCGATGGCCTTGCGGCCCTCGGTCTTCGGCAGCGTGAAGGAGATGTCCGTCAGGCCCGTGGAGGCGGCGGACACGTTCTGCACGACCATGTCGATGTTGATCTCGGCGTCGGCGATCGCGCGGAAGATCGAAGCCGCCTCGCCCGGCTTGTCCGGCACGCCGACGACCGTGACCTTGGCCTCGGAGGTGTCGTGCGCGACACCGGAGATGAGAGCCTGCTCCACCTGCTTGTCCCCTTGCGTAATCGGCTCGCTGCTGACCCATGTGCCCTGGAGTCCGCTGAAGCTGGACCGGACGTGGATCGGGATGTTGTACCGGCGGGCGTACTCCACACAGCGGTGGAGCAGCACCTTGGACCCGGATGCCGCCAGTTCGAGCATGTCCTCGAAGGAGATCCAGTCGATCTTCCGGGCCTTCTTCACCACGCGCGGGTCGGCGGTGAACACGCCGTCGACGTCGGTGTAGATCTCGCAGACGTCGGCGTCGAGGGCGGCGGCGAGAGCCACCGCCGTGGTGTCGGAGCCGCCGCGGCCGAGCGTGGTGATGTCCTTGGTGTCCTGGCTGACGCCCTGGAAACCCGCCACGATCGCGATGTTGCCCTCGTCCACCGAGGTCTTGATCCGGCCCGGCGTGACGTCGATGATCCGGGCCTTGTTGTGGACCGAGTCGGTGATGACACCTGCCTGGCTGCCGGTGAACGACTGGGCCTCGTGGCCCAGCTTTTTGATCGCCATGGCCAGCAAGGCCATGGAGATCCGCTCTCCGGCGGTCAGCAGCATGTCGAGCTCGCGCCCGGCAGGCATCGGGGAAACCTGCTCGGCGAGATCGATCAGCTCGTCCGTCGTGTCGCCCATCGCGGAAACCACGGCAACCACCTGGTTGCCGTTCTGCTTCGCTTCCACGATTCGCTTGGCGACGCGCTTGATGCCCTCGGCATCGGCTACGGAGGAGCCTCCGTACTTCTGCACGACAAGGCCCACGTGCGCTCCTCGCTCAATCCGTCTCTATCCGCTCATACGCATTCGTACCGCGGTCGGCTCAGTCTAACGAGCGTCCGAAAAACCCCTCCGCGATATCGCATGGTGAGATCTCGGCCCGCCCGTCCAGAGTCGCTCCTGCCCATCTGGGCACAGGCCACTCGAGAAAGTGCCCGGCGTCACAATCGCACCCGGCTCGGTCCCGGTCACACAACTTTCAAGCACTAGGGTTCGGCTGTGCGCGTACTCCTGGTGGAAGACGATGAACCGGTCGCCGAGTCCCTGCGCCGTGGCCTCAGGCGCTACGGCTTCGAGGTCGAGTGGGTCACCACGGGCGAGGCGGCCCTGAAGCACGAGGGCCCCTACGACGTCGTCCTGCTGGACCTCGGCCTGCCCGACACCGACGGCCTGGACGTCTGCAAGGCGCTGCGGGAGCGGGGCGACGTCCCGATCATCGTGATCAGCGCCCGCAGCGACGAGACGGACCGGGTGGTCGGCCTGGAGCTCGGCGCGGACGACTACGTCTCCAAGCCGTTCGGCGTCCGGGAGGTCATCGCGCGGATAAGGGCGGTGATGCGCCGCACGCGGCCCCGCACCCCCGCGGGGGCACCCGACGCCGGCCCCGACCGCTACGGCACCCGCCTGACGGTCGACCGCAAGGCGGCCCGGGTGCGCCTGGACGGCGAGGAGGTCGCCCTCGCGCCCAAGGAGTACGACCTGCTGGCCTTCCTCACCGAGGAACCCGGGGCGCTGATGTCGCGCGAGCAGATCATGGAGGCGGTCTGGGACGCGAACTGGTTCGGGCCGACGAAGACGCTGGACGTGCACGTGGCGGCGCTGCGGCGCAAGCTCGCCGGGGCGATCACCATCGAGGCGGTGCGCGGGGTCGGCTTCCGGCTGGAGATCACCGATGAGTCCGGCACGGGCGGGAGCGGCACCGCCTCATGATCCGCCAGCTCGTCCGCAGCTACGTCCTGCTCGTCGCGGTCGCCATCGCCCTGTTCACCGTGCCGGTGGCGTTCACGCTCACGGACCAGCTGCGGAATGACACCAGGTCGGCCGTCCTGCGCGAGGCCGACGCCATGGCCCTGCTGCTGGGCGACGGCCGGGCCGCCTCCTGCCAGGCGCTGGAGGAGATGGCCCGGGCCTACGACGACGAGATCCAGGTGACCCGCACCGCGAGCTGCCCGGCGGACCTGCCGCGGCCGGCGGCGGACGCGGCGCTGGCCAGGGCCCTGGAGGAGGGCACGCCCACGACCGACTGGGGCTCCTCCTTCATCTGGGGCCCCGAGCTGGTGATCACGGTGCCCGCCCGCGCGGCCGGCACGGACCGGGTCGTCGGCGCCGTACGCATCGTGTACTCCACCGGCGAGATGACCGACCGCCTCTGGCAGATCTGGGGCTTCCGGGCGATCCTCGCCGTGCTCGTCCTCGGGGTCGCCGCCCTGCTCGGCGTCGCGGTGGCCCGGCGCCTCACCCGCCCGCTGCGCCAGCTCAACGACATGGCCAGCAAGTTCAGCGACGGCGATCTGACCGCCCGCTCCCCCGTGACGGGCCCGCCCGAGACCCAGACCCTGGCGCGCACCCTCAACCAGGGCGCCGAACGCCTGGACACCCTGATCGCGGCCCAGCGGATCTTCGTCGCGGACGCCTCCCACCAGCTGCGCACCCCGCTCACGGCGTTGCGGCTGTCCCTGGACAACATCGCGGACGGGGTGGAGGACGAGTTCGTACGGGAGGACGTGGAGCAGGCGACTGCGGAGGTCGTGCGGATGAGCCGGCTGGTCAGCGGGCTGCTGGTGCTCGCCAGGGCCGAGGCGAAGGTGACGGCGGCCGAGCCGCTCCCGCTGATGGACATCGTGCGGGAGCGGCTCGCCGTGTGGAGGCCGGCCGCCGACGAACGCGGAGTCACCATCGCGCTCGGGGGGAGTGCCGACGGCCGGCTGTCCGTGCTGTCCAGCCCGGGTCATCTGGACCAGATGCTGGACAACGTGCTCTCCAACGCCCTGGAGGTCTCGCCCGACGGCGGGACGATCACCGTGCGGGTGGAACCGAGGGGCGACGTGGTGGCGGTGTCGGTCCTGGACGAAGGGCCCGGCATGTCGGACGCCGAGAAGTCCCGCGCGTTCGACCGTTTCTGGCGCGGCCAGGGCCTGACCGGGAAGTCCGGCTCCGGCCTCGGTCTCGCCGTCGTCAAACAGCTGGCGACGGACGACGGCGGGACCGTGGCGCTGACGGACGCTCCCCCGGTCTCGGCTTCGCTCGACCGGGGGCACCCCCAGGGTGGCGGCCTGTGCGTGACGATCACGCTACGGGCGTCCCACCGGGGCGGCGGCTGACTCCGCTCAGCCCTGCGGCATCTTCGAGGAGTGGTGGTTCACGATGAGCCACGTGCCGTTCGGCTGCTTCTCGTAGGCGTAGGTGTAGCGGGCCTTGACGGTGCTCTTCTCGCCCGTGTCGTGGTCGGTGAGCGCGAACTCGTAGACGCCGGTGTCGATGACGGTGTCGCGGTCGAGGACGTTGACGACGGACTCGGTCTTGGTCCCGACCGGCTTGCTCTGCAGGAAGTGCGCGAAGTAGTCGACGATTCCTGCTCTGTCCGTGCGCACCTGGTTGGAGACGGTCGGCAGCAGGACCGCGTCCTTCGCGTACAGGTCGGCGACCTTCTCCGGGTCACCGGTCTGCAGCGCGGCGTTCCAGTTGTCGAACAGCCCGAGCACCTGCGCCTTGGTCACCGGCTTGACGTGCTTCGTGCCCTTGCTCCCGGAGTCGGCCCCGGCGGTCCCGGCGCCGAGGGCGAAGGAGCCGGCGGCCAGGACTGCGGTGGCGGCGGCGACGGCTATGCGCCGGCGGGCGGGGCGACGGTTCATGTCATCTCCAGTGCGATCGAGGGGAGTCGTCCTGCCTCCGCGTTGCTCTGCGGGGGAAGTGACTCCAGACTCGCGCTTCGCCGGTTAGGGGCTGTGCAGCCCGCGTACAGGGGGCGTACAAGGAGCCCCCAAATCACTCGGCGTGACCGGGGGCCGGGCGCTACCGTCGGGGCATGGAGATACTGCGCTACGTGGCGTTCAGCACGGATCCGGAGGGCGGCAACCCCGCGGGGGTGGTGCTCGACGCGAGGGGGGCCGACGACGCGGTGATGCTGGCGACGGCCGCCGAAGTCGGCTACTCGGAGACGGCGTTCGTGGTGGAGCCGGGCGACGGCTCCCTGGACGTCCGGTACTTCAGCCCGCTGGCGGAGGTGCCGTTCTGCGGCCACGCGACGATCGCCATGGCCGTGGCGCACGCGGAGCGGCACGGCACCGGGCGGCTGCTGCTGCGCACCCCGGCGGGCCCGGTCACCGTCACCACGGACCGCGCGGCCGACGGCACCCTCGTGGCGACCCTGGTGAGCGTCGCGCCGCGCACCGTCCCCCTCGAGGAGGCCGACCTCGCCGAACTGCTCGCGATCCTCGGCTGGTCCGCCGAGGACCTGGACCCGGCACTGCCGCCCCGCGTGGCGTTCGCCGGGGCCTGGCACCCGATCGTCGCCGCCGCGAGCCGGGAACGGCTGGCGGACCTGGACTACGACATGGCGGCGCTCACCGCCCTCATGGCCCGCAGGGACTGGACCACGATCGACCTGGTCCGGCGGGAGTCACCCACCGTCTACCACGCCCGCAACCCCTTCCCGCCCGGCGGCGTGGTCGAGGACCCGGCGACGGGAGCGGCGGCGGCCGCGTTCGGCGGTTACCTCAGGGAACTCGAACTCGTGTCGGCCCCCACGACACTGACGATCCATCAGGGCGCGGACATGGGCCGCCCGAGCACGATCACCGTGACGGTACCGGCGGGGGCGGACACGGGGATCGGCGTGACCGGGACGGCCGTACGGCTCTGACCCGGGACCTGTCCGTAGGCCGTTCCCAGGTACGACGCGAGGAGTTGCCGGGAGCGGCCGAGGCCTGAGCGCCGCCGCTCGGGGCGGCTACTTCGCCGGGCGCAGCCCCAGCGGCCCGGCGATTTCCTCGGCCATGACGCGGCCCGCCTCGATCTCCAGCGTGTCGTCGCCCATGCCCTGGTCCGTGTCCAGGCCGTCGAGTTCCGCGAGGGGCTGGTTGAGGCGGACGTGCGCGAGGACCGACTGGAGGGCCCTCAGGCTCGCCGAGGCGGTGGAGCCCCAGTTGGAGAAGTAGGAGAACTGCCACCACCACAGGGCCTCCGAGGTGCGGCCCGCCCGGTAGTGGGACATGCCGTGGCGCAGGTCCGTGATGACGTCCGTGAGGTCGTCGGAGATGCGGGCCGGGACCGGGGCCTTGCGGGGCTCGTAGGGGTCGAAGACCTCGGAGTAGACGTCGATCGGATCCAGCAGGCGGGCCAGGTTCTCGCGGAGCTCGTCGACGTCCGGCTCGGGGCCCGTGTCGGGTTCATAGCGCTCGTCGGGCACGATGTCCTCGTGCGCGCCGAGCCGGCCGCCGGCCAGGAGGAGTTGGGAGACCTCCAGGAGGAGGAAGGGCACTGCCGATTCCGGCTCGTCGCCCTTCGCGACCTCCGTGACGGCGACCAGGAAACTCTCGATCTGGTCCGCGATCTGGACCGCGAAGTCGTCCGGGTTCTGGTCGGTCGCGTGCAGCGTGGCGTCAGACATCTAGGAGTCGTCTCCCCTCGAAGGCGCGTCCGAGGGTGACCTCGTCCGCGTATTCCAGGTCCCCACCCACCGGGAGGCCGCTGGCCAGGCGGGTGACCTTCAGGCCCATGGGCTTGATCATGCGGGCGAGGTACGTCGCTGTCGCCTCGCCTTCGAGATTCGGGTCCGTGGCCAGGATCAGCTCGGTGACCGTCCCGTCCGCCAGGCGGGCCAGGAGCTCTCTGATGCGCAGGTCGTCCGGGCCGACACCGTCGATCGGGCTGATCGCGCCGCCCAGGACGTGGTAGCGGCCCCGGAACTCACGCGTACGCTCGATCGCCACGACGTCCTTCGGCTCCTCGACCACGCAGATGACGGCGGGGTCGCGGCGGGTGTCGCGGCAGATGTTGCACAGCTCCTCCTGCGCGACGTTGCCGCAGGTCGCGCAGAAGCGGACCTTCGCCTTGACCTCCATCAGGGCCTGCGCGAGGCGCCGTACGTCCGTCGGCTCGGCCTGCAGGATGTGGAAGGCGATCCGCTGGGCGCTCTTCGGACCGACGCCGGGCAGCCGTCCCAGCTCGTCGATCAGGTCCTGGACCACGCCTTCGTACAACGGACTGCCCTTCCTGGGTCTTCGGGGTCGGTACGCACCGTCCCGTACGTACCGTAGTTGTCTGCCGCCCGTCCGAGGAAGGCGGTGCGCCGGGTCAGAACGGCAGACCGGGGATACCGCCGCCGCCCAGACCCTGCGCGAGCGGGCCCAGCTTCTGCTGCTGGAGCGCCTGCGCGTTCTCGTTGGCCGCCTGGACCGCCGCCACGACCAGGTCGGCGAGGGTCTCGGTGTCCTCGGGATCCACCGCCTTCGGGTCGATCTTCAGGGCGCGCAGCTCGCCGGCGCCGGTGACGGTGGCCGTCACCAGACCGCCGCCCGCCTGTCCGTCGACCTCCGTCTGCGCCAGTTCCTCCTGCGCCTGTGCCAGGTCCTGTTGCATCTTCTGGGCCTGCTGGAGCAGCTGCTGCATATTGGGCTGGCCACCACCGGGGATCACGATCAGCTCCTTGCTCGGTACGGGTTTTCCCGTTCGGCACGAGCCTACGTGGTCAGGGCTGCCCTCGCTCCAGCACTCTTTCGAGTGAGTCCCCCTCGCGCCCTATACCCGATCAAGGAATACTTCCGGGCGGAAAAGAGGCGAAAGCTACGTCTTCGCCACCCATTGGGAGGTAGGAAGAGTCGGGCGCGTACAGGGTGCGGGCTTTCGTCCATCGCGCAGCGTGATCGGTGAGTGCACCGTACGTGGTCATTCGTGGTCAGTGAGGAGTGCCGGGTGGGTCAGCCGGAGATGCAGCCCGAGGGGCCGCCTCAGGACGGGCGGGGCGAGCAGGCGGCGGCCGGGCTGCGGCCGGGCGATCTGACCGGGCGGGTCTTTCCGCTCGGGGACTGGGGCGAGCCGGCGGTCCGGCTGGACGAGTTGTACCGGTGGGTGGAGCGCGGGGCGCTGCGGACGGCGGCCTGGTATCTCGCGGACCGTGTGTGGAAGCGGCGGTGCGCGCGGGTGCTGCGCTGCGGGACCGCGGCCGGGGCGGTCACCGGGGTCGCACTGCCCCTGCTGGATCTGACCGGGGCCGCGGGCGGGATCGCGCCCTGGGGGTGTCTGGCGCTGCTGCTGGGGGCGGCGTGCATGGCCGCCGACCGGTACTTCGGGGTGACGTCCGGGTGGATGCGGGACGTGGCCACCGCGCAGGCCGTGCAGCGGCGACTGCAGGCGCTGCAGTTCGACTGGGCGGCGGAGAGCGTGCGGGAGGTGCTGGGGCCGGCGGAGGGCACGGCCGGCGAGGCCGCCGAGCGGTGTCTCGGGGTGCTGCGGAGGTTCTCCGAGGACGTGACGGAGCTGGTGCGGGTGGAGACGGCGGACTGGATGGGGGAGTTCCGGACGGGGTGCGCCGCGCCGGTGGCGTTGCAGGCGGTGGTGTTCCCGGGGCCGGGGCGCGGGGCCGAGGTGGGGGTGAACGGGCGATTCACGGTGCCGCCGCACGGGGGGACCCGGCCGAACATGCCCCGGCAGCGTCCGCCCGAGCCGCGGTGAGCCGGTCGGGATGTGCTGGTGCTCGGGGTGCGGCTGAGGCCGGGTGGGTGGGCAGCCCGGCGCGACGAGGTGCCGCTGCGCCCACCCGCGCCAACCTCGGCGGCACACCGGTCCTCGCGCAGGCCGGGCAGACCGGCCGGCTTCGGGCCGTCCGGCAGGGCGACCACCGGCGGGGAGCCCCCTGAGTGCCCCCGCTGTCCCCGCTGTCCCCGCTGCCGCCGCCCGGACGATTCGGTCGTCCGGGCACCGTACGGCCGCACGAGCGCGTATCCGGTTCTCGTCGGCCGGAGTCCGCCCGGTGTTCAACGACCTCGCAGGGGGCCGGAGTCGGTCACTGTCTCGTGTAGGTCAGCCGTTCCCCGCTGCTCGTGTTCACGCGCTCGAGCGTGCCGTCCGGGAGGAGGGTCACCTCGGTGGCCGCGCCCGGGGTGCAGGCGGTGCGCGGCTGCCCGACCTTCACGGTGGACGGGCCGATCGCCAGCGCGCCGTCGCTGCCGGGGTCCGCGGTCAGCCGCCCCTCGAACACGCAGTGGTAGGTGCCACCGCCCCTGGTCGGGCCGTCGGCCACGAGGGACAGCACCGTGTCGCCCGGTTCGCCCTGCTGGAGGGTGAGCGAACGGCTGTGCTCGCCGTCGGCGTTGTCGATGGTCGTGTTCCAGGTGCCGAGGTACCCGGCCAGGATCGCGCCGCCCGCCGGGGAAGGGGAGGTGTCCGGCTGCGAGGTCGTGGGGGACGGGCCGGGGGTGGTCGGGGGCGCGCCCGTGCTCTGCGTGGGGCCGGGGCCGTCGTCGGCCCGGTCCTCGCCGCCGCCCTGCATCAGCGCGTACACCGACCCGCCCGCCGCGAGTGCGACGACCAGGGCGATCACGACGAGCAGCGCGGTGGAACGGCCGCCTCCTCCCTGCTGCGGCTGCGGCTGCGGCTGCGCAGGACCGTACGGCGGGGTCGTTCCGTAGGGCGGTGGGCCGTAGGGCGGGGTGGAGCCGAGGCCGCCGTAGGCCGGGTGGGGCGGGGCGACGCCCGGGGCACCGGGCTGGGGGTGCTGCTGGGGGTAGCCGTACGCCGGGTACGGGGGCGGGGGCGTCGGCATCTGCGGCTGCGGCTGGTCCTGTGGAGGGGACGGGACACCCGTGCCCCGGGGTTGCCGGGGCACGGGGGGCGCGCTCGGCCCCGCGACCATGGTGGGCAGATGACTGACCGGCGGGCCCTCGCCCGGCAGACCCGGCGACGGCGGGCCCGCGGGCGCGGCGGGCGCGGCGGGCGCGGCGGGCGCGGTCACGGGAGCCTGGGGCGGCGCGGGGTGCGGCGACGACTCGTCGGCGGCGGGGGCGTGTTCGGGGGTGGGGCCAGGGCCGGGGTTCTCGCCGGGACCGGAACCCCGCCGGCCGGCAGCCGGCCCGGGAGAACCGGCCCCCTCGGCGGAGCCGGTCCCCTCCGGATCCTCGGCGTCCAGCAACCGCACGGCGTGCCGGCCCAGTTGGGCCACCAGCGCGCTCGGAAGCCACGGGTCGAGGGCACGGCCGTCGGAGACGGTGTCGTCCGCACCGGTGCGTTCCAGGACGCGGTCGAGGGAGGGCCGGGCGGCGGGGTCCTTGCGCAGGCAGTCCCGGACGAGGTCGGCGATGCCCTCGGGCACGCCCTCCAGATCCGGTTCCTCCTGGGCGATGCGGAACATCAGGGCGTGCACGCCGCTGTTGGCGGTGCCGAAGGGCAGGGCGCCGGTCGCGGCGTAGGCGAGGACCGAGCCGAGGCAGAACACGTCGCACGCCGGGGTGATGCGGTCACCCCGCACCTGCTCGGGCGCCATGAAGCCGGGCGATCCGACGAGCGCGCCGGTGCGCGTGAGCCCGCCGTCCGTCACGGTCTCCAGGGCGCGTGCGATACCGAAGTCGATGACGCGCGGGCCGTCGATGGTGACCAGCACGTTGGACGGCTTGAGGTCGCGGTGGACGATGCCGGCGGCGTGGATGTCCTTGAGCGCGTGCGCGAGCCCGGCCGCGAGGATGCGGACCGTCCGCTCGGGCAGGGGGCCGTGGTCGTGCCCGACGACGTGCTGGAGACTCGGCCCGGCGACATAGCCCGTGGCGACCCACGGCACGGCCGCCTCGGTGTCCGCGTCGAGTACCGGAGCCGTCCAGTACCCGCCGACCCGCCGCGCGGCCTGCACCTCCTGCCGGAACCGCTCCCGGAACTCCTCCTGCGCGGCCAGTTCCTCGCGCACGAGTTTCACGGCGACGGTACGGCCCCGCTCCGAGCGGGCCAGATACACGTGCCCCATGCCCCCCGCACCGAGCCGCGCCAGCAACCGGTAGGCGCCGATGCTCCCCCGGTGCTCAACGCCTGGGGGCACCCCCAGCGGATCCCCGGGCCCCAGCTTCTCCATCGCTCCGCCTTCCCCCCCATACGTGAGCAACAGACCGAGAATAGTGCGCGGCCGGGGCGGGGTGGCCTGGGCGACCTCTACGGTTCCGTAACAGGCGGCCCGGCCTGGTCGAGCACCTTGGACAGCCGTTCCAGCATGCGCACCGCCTCCGTCAGCTCCGTCTCCCCGAACGCCTCGGCCAGCCGGTCGGCGAACGCCGCGTGCCCGGGGTCGATCCGGGCGGTCGCCGCACGCCCCTCCGCGGTCGGTGCGAGGAGCTTGGCGCGGCGGTGCGCCGGGTTCGGCCGGTACTCCGCGAGACCTCGCTCGACCAGCAGGTCGGCGATGCGCTGCACGCTCTGCCGTGTGATGCCCATGGCGCGGGCGATGCCGGAGACGGGCAGCGGCTCCGCGAGGACGGCGCCGAGCACCTGCCACCGGGCGGCGGTGAGCCCGGCGGGCCGGGCCAGTTCCTCCGCCACGGCGAGGAACTGGCCGTTGAGCCTGAACACCCCGAGGGCGCTGCGGCTGAGGAGGTCCTGACGCTCGTGGCTCACAGGGCGCCGGCCTTCTCCAGCACCCCGTACGCCGTCGCGTCGGAGTCGTGGAACAGCCGGTACCAGGCATCCAGCACCTCACCCTCGTAGACCCCGAGCATCCGGAGGATCTCCCGGGCGAAGGCGACGGGTTCGGTCGGGCCCGCGGTGATCAGGCCGCTGTCGGTGACGGCGTCGGCGTCGGCGTAGCGCCCGCCGCCCGCGTAGCCGGTCGCGGCCAGGTAGAAGGAGACGGCGCTGGTGTGGTCCCGGTCGTCGAGCAGGCCCTCCCGGGCGAGTCCGGCGGTGGCGCCGCAGATCGCGGCCACCGGGACGCCCGCGTCCAGGAAGGCCCGGGCCTTGCGGGCGAAGGGCGCGAGCCGGTCGCCGGTGTCCCAGAGGCCGGCGCCCGGGAGGATCAGCAGCGCGCTGTCCCCGGGGCGTACGTCGTCCAGGGCCAGGTCGGGCTGGATGCGCAGTCCGCCGATGCTCTTCACCGGGGCCGTGGACGGGCCGACGGTCCGGATCTCGTGGCCGGCGCGGGCGAGCTGGGCCGTGGCGTGGCCGGTCTCCCAGTCGGCGAGGGTGTCGTAGACGGCGAGATGGACGGGCTTGCTGTGGCGGCCGGTGGTGGCGTTCATGGCTCCTCCTCGGTCCCGTGCGCTTATGACAGTATCCTGTCATCACGACAGCAGGCTGTCAATGCACTTCCTCCGGCCTGGACAACCTGTCGCGGTTTGCCGCCGACGCCCGACAGGCCGCCGATTTCACCGCCCTCTCCCCCGCGCCTACGCTCGCCCGCATGACCCCTCAGCCGAACCCCGAAGCCGGTGCCGCCGTCAAGGCCGCCGACCGTGACCATGTGTTCCACTCCTGGTCCGCTCAGGAACTCATCGACCCGCTCGCCGTCGCCGGAGCCGAGGGGTCGTACTTCTGGGACTACGAAGGCCGGCGCTACCTCGACTTCTCCAGCGGGCTCGTCTACACGAACGTCGGCTACCAGCACCCGAAGATCGTCGCCGCGATCCAGGAGCAGGCCGCGCGGATGACGACGTTCGCACCCGCCTTCGCGGTCGAGGCGCGGTCGGAGGCCGCCCGGCTGATCGCCGAGCGGACCCCGGGCGACCTGGACAAGATCTTCTTCACCAACGGCGGCGCCGACGCCGTCGAGCACGCGATCCGGATGGCCCGTCTGCACACGGGCCGCCCGAAGGTGCTCTCGGCGTACCGCTCCTACCACGGCGGCACGCAGCAGGCCGTGAACATCACCGGCGACCCGCGCCGCTGGGCCTCCGACAGCGGCACGGCCGGGGTCGTGCACTTCTGGGCGCCCTACCTGTACCGCTCCCGCTTCTACGCCGAGACCGAGGAGCAGGAGTGCGCGCGGGCGCTGGAGCACCTGGAGACGACGATCGCCTTCGAGGGGCCCTCGACCGTCGCGGCGATCATCCTGGAGACGATCCCGGGCACGGCCGGGATCATGGTCCCGCCGCCCGGCTACCTCGCCGGGGTGCGGGAGATCTGCGACAGGCACGGGATCGTCTTCGTCCTGGACGAGGTCATGGCCGGGTTCGGGCGGACCGGTGAGTGGTTCGCGGCGGACCTGTCCGGCGTCACGCCCGACCTGCTCACCTTCGCCAAGGGCGTGAACAGCGGGTACGTGCCGCTGGGCGGGGTCGCGATCTCCGGTGCCATAGCGGAGACGTTCGGGAAGCGGCCGTACCCGGGTGGCCTGACGTACTCCGGGCATCCGCTGGCGTGCGCCGCCGCCGTCGCGACGATCGGCGTCATGGCGGAGGAGGGCGTCGTCGAGAACGCGGCCCGGCTGGGCGCGTCCGTGGCCGGGCCGGAGCTGCGCGCGCTCGCCGAGCGGCATCCCAGCGTCGGCGAGGTGCGCGGTGTCGGCATGTTCTGGGCGCTGGAGCTGGTGCGCAACCGCGAGACGCGGGAGCCGCTGGTGCCGTACAACGCGGCCGGTGAGGCGAACGCACCCATGGCCGCCTTCGCCGCCGCCGCGAAGAAGGGCGGGCTGTGGCCCTTCGTGAACATGAACCGGACGCACGTCGTGCCGCCCTGCAACATCAGCGAGGCGGAACTCAAGGAGGGCCTCGCGGCGCTGGACGCGGCACTCTCGGTCGCGGACGAGTACACGGCGTAAACACCTGTAAACCCGCCAGTAACCGGCATCCTCGCGCCCCATTCGAACGCGTAAGGTGGCGTGCTCGTAGATATGCACGGACGCGCACGCCACCCGAACGTGACGAGGGAGACGCCCTGACCATGCCCGCCAGCTCCGGCAACGGCGCCGTGACGCGCAGCACCCTGCGGCAGCAGATCGCCGATGCTCTTCGTGACGAGGTGCTGGCCGGGCGGCTCCAGCCGGGGCAGGAGTTCACGGTCAAGGAGATCGCCGAGCAGTACGGGGTGTCCGCGACGCCGGTGCGGGAGGCCCTCGTCGATCTCTCCGCGCAGGGGCTCCTCGAAGCCGACCAGCACCGCGGCTTCCGGGTCCACGAGTACTCGGTCGAGGATTTCCGCGGCATGATCGAGGCCCGCGGGCTGGTCATCGAGGGGATGTTCCTGGCTCTGACCGAGGGCCGGCCCAACGCGGTGCGGCCGGACGATCCCCGGGCCGCCGCCGTCGTCGCCGGGGTCCGCAGGCGCGGCGAGGAGGCGCAGCGGGCCGCCGCGGCCGGTGATCTCAGCGTCCTCATCGGCTACGACCTGCGCTTCTGGCGCGAGCTCGGCGCCTGTTTCGGCAACCCCTACCTCGCCGACTTCCTGCACCGCCTGCGCGTCCAGACCTGGGTCTGCGCGGTGCAGCACCTGCGCCGGCTCACCGATCTGCGCGGCGAGCTGTGGGCCGGTCACACCGAGCTGGTCGACGCGCTGATCGCCCGGGACAACGACACCGCGCGGGCGATCATCGCCCGCTACAACACGCACTCGCTGGCGCTGATCGAGCGGCTCGCCTCCGGATGACCCGCGTCGCATCTGCCGGTATGGGTATGGGACATGCACGGCAGGAGCCGCGACCGTGCCGCACCGCTACCCTTCTTGACCACCGTGCTACCCGACCACCGCGCTGAGCGAGGAGCCTTCTTTGGCCTGTGACCTGTGGCTGGTACCGCTTGTCGACGTGTTGTGCCACACGCCCGACAACCCGTTCGCCGAGGAACTCGCGCAATACAACAAGGTGCTCGCCGAGGCCGGGCTGCCCCCGGTGCCGGTGTACCAGTACATGCCGGGCCTGTCCGGCGACGTCGCCCCGGTCGCGGGCTTCGACTACGACGCGCTGCACTTCCTGCGCCGCGTCTATCTGCTCCAGGTGTGCGGCCTGCCGGTGACACCCGTGGACGAACTCGGCGGCGACTACGAGCAGTTGCTGGAGATGTTCGAGTCCACGGCCCAGCAGTCGCACCTGGTCTGGCACTACGACCACGCGGGCGCGTACGTCCCGGTCGACTTCCCGAGCCCGCTCGCCGACGACGCCCTTCTCGCGGGTGGCGGACCGCTCGGGTCCTCGCACGCCCTGCTGCGCGAGCTGGAGCTGGTCGCGCCCGCCCTGGGCATCGACCCGGCCAACCCGCCTGCGGCCCCCCAGCCGCCGCTCGCCCCGACCGAGCTGGAGGAACCGGCCGTCCCCGCCCCGTACGACCCCAGCCCGTTCGCCCGGGAACGGCACGTCTGGCTCGGCCTGCACGCGGCCGTGACCCGCAGCCTCGCCCAGGGGTCGATGATCGTCTTCAGCTGAGCCGACGGCTCAGCGTCCCAGCTGGGAGAGGCCCTTCTGCACGTCCTCGGCGTTCATCACCGGCGTGTAGGTGACCTCGGCGTTGAGCTGGAGGAAGAAGGGCTCGCTGAGCACCGGCATCTGCGAACTGTCCTGCATGTCGAAAACCATGTAGGCGGTGCGCTTGCCGTGGTCGGAGGTGAAGTAGGCCGCCTCGGGCTTGATCTGTTCCAGCGACTCCTGGAGCAGCTTCCCCAGGGTGCCGTTGCGGATGGCCTCGTTGGCCTTCTCCGTGTCCATGGATGCCTTGAGCAGTACGCGCATCGCACTCACCTTCTCCTGGTCGGCGTACGCGGGGTCGTGGCATCCAGCCTATGCCCGTTCCCGGCGGCTCTCCTTGCGAGCGAACGCCGGCCGCCCCCCGTGGGTACGGAGGGCGGCCGGCGGACGTGGGGCGCGTCAGAGGAACGAGTTGATCTCGATCGTCTCGTCCCGGCCCGGGCCCACGCCGATCGCGGAGATCGGGGCGCCGGACATCTCCTCCAGCGCCTTGACGTACGCCTGGGCGTTCTTCGGCAGGTCGGAGAAGGACTTGGCCTTGCTGATGTCCTCGCTCCAGCCCGGCAGCATCTCGTAGACCGGCTTCGCGTGGTGGAAGTCGGTCTGGGAGTACGGGAGCTCCTCGACGCGCCTGCCGTCGATCTCGTACGCCACGCAGACCGGGATCTGCTCCCAGCCGGTGAGGACGTCGAGCTTGGTGAGGAAGAAGTCGGTCAGGCCGTTCACGCGGGTCGCGTAGCGGGCGATGACCGCGTCGAACCAGCCGCAGCGGCGGTCACGGCCGGTGGTGACACCGCGCTCCCCTCCGATGCGGCGCAGCGCCTCGCCGTCCTCGTCGAACAGCTCGGTCGGGAACGGACCGGCGCCGACGCGGGTCGTGTACGCCTTGAGGATGCCGATGACCCGGCTGATCTTCGTCGGGCCGACACCGGCGCCGGTGCAGGCACCGCCCGCGGTCGGGTTCGAGGACGTCACGAACGGATACGTGCCGTGGTCGATGTCGAGCAGCGTGCCCTGGCCGCCCTCGAACAGGACGACCTTGTCCTCCTCCAGCGCCTGGTTGAGGACCAGGACGGTGTCGGCGACGTACGGCGCGAGCTTGTCGGCGTAGGCCAGCAGCTCCTCGACCACCTGGTCCACGGCGATCGCGCGCCGGTTGTAGAGCTTGGTGAGGACCTGGTTCTTGACGTCGAGGGCCGCCTCGACCTTCTGCGTGAGGATCGACTCGTCGTACAGGTCCTGCACCCGGATCCCGACGCGGTTGATCTTGTCGGCGTACGTCGGGCCGATGCCGCGCCCGGTCGTGCCGATCTTCCGCTTGCCGAGGAAGCGCTCGGTCACCTTGTCCACCGTCACGTTGTACGGGGTGATGATGTGCGCGTTTCCGCTGAGCAGGAGCTTGGACGTGTCGACGCCACGCTCGTTCAGACCGCTCAGCTCGGAGAGCAGGACCGACGGGTCGACGACGACGCCGTTACCGATGACCGGCGTGCAGCCGGGAGACAGGATTCCGGAAGGGAGGAGGTGCAGTGCGTACTTCTGGTCACCCACGACCACCGTGTGGCCGGCGTTGTTGCCGCCCTGGTAGCGCACTACATAGTCCACGGAGCCACCGAGAAGGTCGGTGGCCTTTCCCTTGCCTTCGTCACCCCACTGAGCACCGAGCAGCACAAGTGCGGGCACGCGCGTACACCCCTTCCGGGCGGGGCATGTCCATGGTCGAGGGCGAACGCGGAGAATAGGCAGCCGCGTGCACCGCGACCGCCGTTGGCCGCCAACCGTCGGACCGGATGCCCCGGAATAGACGAAGCCCCTGGCGCAATAGCGCAAGGGGCTCTTGCACAAAGATGCTACCCGAGGAAGCGAGGCATGGCCGAGGTGGCGACTTCCGCGACGTCCGAGCAGCTGTTGGTGGTGGTCGACCCGGTCGCCCGTAAGTCGGACGGTGAGTCCGTCCGGATCGCGAAAGACGTGCTCGGGGCGGGTGCCGGTATGAAGCTGTGCCTGCCGGACGGGCCGGAGGAGTTCGCCCGGGCGCTGGCCCGGCGGGGCTCGCGGCGGCCGGTGGTGGTGGGCGACGACCGGGCCCTGATCCGTGCGGTGGCGCTGCTGCACCGGCACCGGGAGCTGGCCGGGTGCGCGCTGTCGGTGGTGCCGGTCGGGGGCGCGCTGTCCCTGGCCCGGTCGCTGGGGGTGCCGACGGGGACGGTGGCGGCGGCGCGGGCGGTGCTCGACGGGGTCGAGCGGCGTATGGACCTGATGGTCGACGACAGCGACGGGGTGGTGCTCGGCGCGCTGCGGATACCGCCGTCGCGGCCCGCTCCGGCCGGGACGGGCCCGCAGGCCCCGCCGGACCCGGACGCCGTGCCGGGCCGCCCCTGGCTGCGGACCTGCCAGTACCTGGTCCGGACACTGGTGCCGGCCGGCCGGCCGTCCCGGCTCGCCGCCGCGCCCGAGCCGGGGCCGTCCCGGCTGCGGGTCGAGGTGGACGGGGAGACCCTCGTCGACCTGAACCAGCCGGTGGAGGCGGTGTCGGTGTCACCGGCCGCGGCGGGGATCGCGTCGGTGGAGGTCAGACCCGTGTCGGTGGGCGCGGAGGCCTCACCGCTGCTGGCGGAGGGCCGCACGGTGACGGTATCCGGGGCGCACTTCCGCTACCGCGCGGACACGGTGGTGTCGGGGCCGGTGCGGACCCGGACGTGGGTGGTGCGGGAAGGGGCGTGGGGGCTGACCGTGCCGGCGGGGCCGTGAGCCGCACCCGCTCGTCATTCCTGCCCGAACGTCTTCTCCCGGTGCACGCGCCAGCGTTCCATCAGCTCCGCGAGTTCGCTCTCCATGAACTCGAAGAAGGCGAGCGTCTCGGAGATGCGGCGGCCGGCCGGGGTGCCGGCGCCGAGGCTGGTGACCCCGTCGCGCAGGGCCACCTCCCAACGCTTGAGGACGGCATCACGGTTGGCCAGCGCCTCGTACCACTGGTCTCCGTGCACCCGGTAGCGCTCGCGGCGCGAGCCGGGCTCCCGCTCGCGCGAGACCATGTGCGTCTGGGCCAGGTAGCGCACCGCGCCGGACACCGCCGCGGGACTGATGCGCAGCTGCTCCCCCAGCTCGGCGGAGGTCATCGAGCCCTCGTCGGAGGCGAGGAGCGCGGCGAAGACCCGGGCGGGCATCCGCTGCATCCCGGCCTCGACGAGCTGCGCCGCGAAGGACTCCACGAACTTCGACACGGCCTCCGCGTTCCGGTCCCTCCCGGCTGATTCCGTCATCCGCCCATCCTATCGATGATTTATACGCTTCCTTAACTTCACAAATTTCTGAAGCAAGCGTACGTTCTGGAGCATGACGAAGGCCATCACCGTCTCCGGACTGCACAAGTCCTTCGGACGGACGCACGCACTCGACGGGCTCGATCTGGAGATCGCCGCGGGCGAGGTCCACGGCTTCCTCGGCCCCAACGGCTCGGGCAAGTCCACCACCATCCGTGTCCTGCTCGGCCTGCTGCGCGCCGACTCGGGCGCCGCGCAGGTGCTCGGCCGCGACCCGTGGACGGACGCGGTGGAGGTGCACCGCCGGATCGCCTACGTCCCCGGGGACGTGACGCTGTGGCGCAACCTCTCCGGCGGCGAGGTCATCGACCTCTACGGCCGACTGCATGACGGGGGCCGCGCACAGCGCGTCAGGCAGGGTGGCGGTGGGCGACGGGCGGGCGGCCTCGACCCGCGGCGCCGCGCGGAACTGATCGAGCGCTTCGAGCTCGACCCCACCAAGAAGGGCCGCACGTACTCCAAGGGCAACCGGCAGAAGGTCGCCCTGGTCGCCGCGTTCGCCTCGGACGTCGACCTGCTGATCCTGGACGAACCGACCTCGGGCCTGGACCCGCTGATGGAGGGGGTCTTCCAGCGCTGTGTGACGGAGGAGCGCGACCGGGGCCGGACGATCCTGCTCTCCTCCCACATCCTCAGCGAGGTCGAGGAGCTGTGCGACCGGGTGAGCATCATCCGCAAGGGCCGCACGGTCGAGAGCGGCTCGCTCGCCGACCTGCGCCACCTGACCCGCACCAGTGTCGTCGCCGAACTCGCGGGCCCTCCCAACGGGCTGGCGAACCTGCCCGGCGTCCACGACCTCGACGTACAGGGGCACCGGGTCCGGCTCCAGGTCGACACCGACGGGCTGGACGCCGTCCTGCGGTCCCTGAGCGAGTCGGGCGTGCGGTCGCTGACGTCCGCACCGCCCACGCTGGAGGAGCTGTTCCTGCGGCACTACCAGGACGAGGCGGCCACCCGATGACGGCCTTCGCGGTGCGGCCCGGCAGCTCACACCAGCTGACCGGCACAGGGACGCTGCTGCGCTTCGCCCTGCGCCGTGACCGGCTGATGATCCCCGTGTGGGTCGCGGTGAACGCGCTGATGGTCCTCTCCATGCCGGGCACGCTGGAGGGCCTGTACGGCACCCCGGCCGAACGCGCCGATCTGATCCGGCAGATGGAGACCAACTCCTCGCTGCGCGCGATGATCGGCCCGGTCTTCGGCGACTCGCTGGGCGCCCTGACGGCCTGGCGGGTCGGCATCTACGCCGGTGCCCTGGCGGCCGTGATGAGCCTGCTGGTCGTCGTGCGGCACACCCGGGGCGAGGAGGAGAGCGGCCGACAGGAGCTGGTGGCGTCCGGGACGGTGGGCCGCCGGGCCGCCCTGACGGCGGCCCTGCTGGCGGCGGCGGTCGCGAACACGGTACTGGCGCTGCTGGTGACGGCGGGCCTGGCCGGGCGGGGCGCGACCGGGGCCCTGGCCCTGGGGCTCGGGATCGCCGGGGTCGGGATGGTCTTCGCCACGGCGGCGGCGGTCGTCGCGCAACTGACGGAGAGCGCACGCCTGGCACGCGGTCTGACCGCTGCGGTGCTCGGGACCGCGTTCGTCCTGCGCGCGGCGGGCGACTCGGCGACGGACGACGGCTCGTCGGTCCTGACCTGGCTGTCACCGCTGGGCTGGCTGGAGAACCTGCGGCCCTACGCCGGCGAACGCTGGTGGGTGCTCGCGCTCCTCGCCGGGTCGGTGGCCCTGCAGGGCGCAGTGGCCTACGCCCTGGCCGGCCGCCGGGACCTCGGCATGAGCTTCCTGCCCACCCGGCCGGGCCCCGCGTCCGGCCGCCTGGGCAGCGCGGGCGCCCTGGCCTGGCGGCTGCAGCGGGGCGGCGTGCTGGGCTGGAGCACCGGCTTCTTCCTGGCCGGGGTCGTCTACGGCGGCATGACCGAGGGCGCGGCCGACCTGGTGGGCGACAACGAGAACGCCCGGCGCGTCATCGAGCGCATGGGCGGCCAGGCCGGCCTCACGGACGCGTTCCTGGCCTCGATGGTCGGCATGCTGGGCCTGGTCGCGGCGCTGTACATCGTGGCGTCGGTGCTGCGCCTGCACGGCGAGGAGACCTCGGGCCGGGCGGAGCCGGTGCTGGCCAACGCCGTGGGGCGGCTGCGCTGGGCCGCCGGGCACCTGGTGATCGCCTTCGGCGGCGCCGCCCTGATCATGCTCCTGGCCGGACTCGGCTTCGCCGTCGGCTACGGCAAGGAGACCGGCCCGATCCTGGGGGCGTGCCTGGTGCAGCTTCCCGCGGTGTGGGTGATCGGCGGGGTGGCGGTGCTGCTGCACGGGCTCCGGCCCCGGGCCGCCATGGCGGCGTGGGGCGTCGCCGGGGCGGTGCTGCTGATCGGCTGGGTCGGGCCCGCCCTGGACGCACCGCGGGCGGTGCTGGACGTCTCGCCGTACGGGCACCTGCCGAAGCTGCCGGGCGGATCCATGGAGTGGGGGCCGGTGCTGGTGCTGACCGGCGTGGCGGTGGTGCTGGTGGCCGGGGGGCTCGCGGGATTGCGGCGGCGGGACATGGCGGCCTGACCAGCGGGCAGCACACCGACCAGGCACCTGGTCATCCGGTCGCGTGGTCACCCCACCGTGACGGCCAGCCCCTCCAGTCCCCTGATCACGAAGTTCGGTTTCCTCTCGGGCTCCGCGGCAAGGCGCAGCGTCGGGGCCCGCTCCAGCAGCGCCCCCATCGAGGCCGCCAGTTCGATGCGGGCCAGGGGTGCGCCGATGCAGTAGTGGATGCCGGCGCTGAAGGACAGGTGGGGGTTGTCCGCGCGGGTGAGGTCGAGCGCGGACGGGTTGTGGAACACCGCCGGGTCGTGGTTGGCGGAGCCGAAGAGCATGGCGATCTCCGCGCCGCGCGGAATCGTCGTGCCGGCGATCTCGATCTCGTCCAGGACCCAGCGTTCGAAGAGCTGGAGCGGGGTGTCGTAGCGCATCAGCTCCTCGACCGCTGAGGGGATGAGCGTGTGGTCCGCGCGCAGCATCTCCAGCTGGGACGGGTTGCGGAACAGGGCGTACCAGCCGTTGACCGTGGAGTTCACCGTGGCCTCGTGGCCGGCGTTGAGCAGCAGGACGCAGGTGGAGATCATCTCCTGCTCGGTGAGGCGGTCGCCCTCGTCGTGGGCCTCGATGAGACCCGAGATGAGGTCCTCGCCGGGCTCCTTGCGGCGGGACGCGATCAGCTCGCGCAGGTAGTCGGAGAACTCGACCGACGCCCGCACCGCCTTCGCCGCCGTCTCCTCGGACGGGCTCAGCTCGTACATCCCGCAGATGTCCGCCGACCAGGGGCGCAGCGGGGCCCGGTCGGACTCCGGGATGCCCAGCATCTCGGCGATCACCGCGACGGGGAGGGGCTCGGCGACGTCCTTCAGCAGGTCGCCGCCGCCCGCCGCGACCAGCGCGGAGGCCAGTTCGTCGGCCAGGCCCCGCACATACGGCTTCAGCCGCTCCACCGTGCGCGGCGTGAACGCCTTCGACACCAGGCGGCGGATCCGGGTGTGGTCCGGCGGCTCCAGGTCGAGCATGCCGTGGTCGTTGAGGGTGTGGAACGGCTCCTGCTCCGGCGGGGGCGCGGTACGGCCGAACTCCTCGTGCGTGAACCGGTGCTGGTACGTCCGGCCGAGGCGCCGGTCGCGCAGCAGTGCCGAGACGTCCGCGTGGTGCGGGACGAGCCACTGGTTCGTGGGCTCGAAGTAGTGCACGCGGCCCCGGGCACGCAACTCGGCGTAGGCGGGGTAGGGGTCGGCGAGGAAGGCCGGGTCCCACGGGTCGAACCCGAGGTCAAGAGCAGCTGCCATGAACGGACGCTAGCCCGGCACCCCCCACTCTGACCAGAGGGTGCCCGCCCGTCACCCCGGCGTCACCAGCCGCGCCTCGTAGGCGAACACCGCCGCCTGGGTCCGGTCCCTGAGGCCCAGCTTCACCAGGATCCGGCTGACATGCGTCTTGATCGTCGACTCGGCGACGAACAGCCGCTGCGCGATCTCCCCGTTCGACAGGCCCTGCGCGATGAGTACCAGCACCTCCGTCTCCCGGTCGGTGAGGTCCCCGTAGGCCGCCTGCGCGGAGGGCATCAGGCGCGGGGTCTCGGAGAGCTTGGAGAACTCGGTGATCAGCCGCCGGGTCACCGACGGGGCCAGCAGCGCCTCCCCCGACGCCACCACACGCACCCCGTCGGCGAGCTGGCGGGCCGAGGCGTCCTTGAGGAGGAAACCGGAGGCACCCGCGCGCAGCGCCTGGTACACGTACTCGTCGAGGTCGAAGGTGGTGAGCACCAGCACCTTTGCCGCGCCGTCGGCGGCGGCGATCTCGCGGGTCGCCTCGATGCCGTTCAGCTCGGGCATGCGGATGTCCATCAGCACCACGTCCGGGGCGAGCTCACGGACCTTGGCGACGGCCTCCCGGCCGTTCACCGCCTCGCCGACGACCTCGATGTCCGGCATCGCGTTCAGCAGGACCGAGAAACCCTCGCGCACCATCATCTGGTCGTCCGCGATCAGGACGCGAATGGTCATGCGTCGTCCCCGTCCGGCAGGGCGACCGGCAGGAACACCGCCACCTCGTAGCCTCCGTCGTCCGTCTGGCCCGCCGTCATCTCGCCGTTCAGCATCGCCACGCGTTCCCGCATGCCGGTGATGCCGTGCCCGGCGCCGGGCGAGGGCTTGATCAGACTCGGGTTCGGCGGCGGGCCGTTGACCACACGCAGGCCCAGGCCGCCGAGAACGTACCCGATCTCCACCCGGGCGCCCGCCCCCGGCGCGTGCCGCAGGCTGTTGCTCAGGGCCTCCTGCACGATCCGGTACGCCGACAGCTCCACGCCCTGTGGCAGCTCCCGCACCGCTCCCGTCACCGCCTTCTCCACGGTCAGCCCGGCGTCCCGGACATTGGCCAGCAGCCCGTCCAGGTCGGCGAGCGTCGGCTGCGGGGCGTCCGGGACCTCGTAGTCCTCGGCGCGGACGACGCCGAGCACCCGGCGCAGTTCGGTCAGGGCCGCCACCGCGTTCTCCCGGATCGTGGCGAAGGCCTTCTCCAGCTCCGGCGGCGGGTTCTCCACCCGGTAGGGCGCGGCCTCCGCCTGGATGGCGACCACCGACATGTGGTGGGCGACCACGTCGTGCAGCTCGCGGGCGATCGTCGTGCGCTCCTCCAGCAGGGTGCGGCGGGAACGCTCGTGCGCGGTGACCGTCTGCTGGGCGGTGACCTCCTGCACGGCGTCGCGGCGGACGTGCCAGACGGTGACGCAGAGCAGGATCACCGCCGAGAAGACCAACATGGGTGCGGAGTTGGTGCCGTACATGTCGTTCGGGCCGATGCCGGTGTCCGCGACGAGGGCGTACAGCGCGGTCAGCGCCCACATCCACCCCGCCGTGCGCGGCCTGGTGCGTATCGCCACGACCGTCAGCACCGTCAGATGGCAGGCGAAGCTGCCGGCCGCCCAGGGCCATTCGCCCCAGTGGCTTCCCAAAACGGCGACGATCGGCGTGGAGACCATGGACGCCCAGAACGCGCCGACCGGCCGCACCATGGTCAGCAGCACGGGAATCGCGCAGAGCGGACCGAGCAGCACCGGCGGGCCGCCGGAGTCCGCCGTGGCGAAGGCCATGGTGATCAGGGCCACGGCGGTGATCACCGCGTGCGGGAGCCACGCCGCGTACTCCCGCAGGCGCCCCGGCAGCCGCCGGACCAGCCGTCCGTCCGTGCGCCGGCCCGGCAGCGGCCGGTAGGCGAAGGCGTCGTGGAAGAGGTCCTGCCGCAGTCCGCGCAGGGAGTCCACGGCCACCCGGTACTCCGGGCTGCGCGGCTTGGCCCCGTCCTCCGGCGGCGGGGTCTGCATGTGAATCGTCTCGGTCACGTACAGAACGGTAGGCGTACCCCGGACTCACGGTCGTCCCCAGTGAGAGGGGTCACCACGGGTCCCTCTCAGGTACTACGGGGGCGACCAGGGGCGACCGGCACCGCCTCAGTACCCCGACGGCCGCACCAGACCCGACTCGTAGGCGAACACCGCCGCCTGCGTGCGGTCCCTGAGGCCCAGCTTCACCAGGATCCGGCCGACGTGGGTCTTCACCGTCTGCTCGGCCACGAACAGGTGCCGGGCGATCTCCCCGTTCGACAGGCCCTGCGCGATCAGGGCGAGCACCTCCGTCTCCCGCTCGGTCAGGTCGCCGACGCGCTCCTTGAGCGGGGCGCGGGGCTTGCCGTCGAGCCGGGAGAACTCGGCGATGAGCTTGCGGGTGATGACCGGAGCGAGCAGCGCCTCCCCGGCCGCGACCACCCGGACCGCCTCCGCGAGCTGCTCCGACGACGCGTCCTTCAGCAGGAACCCGGAGGCTCCGGCGCGCAGCGCGTCGTACACGTACTCGTCGAGATCGAAGGTGGTGAGCACCAGCACCCTGATGTCCGGGTGCGCGGTCGTGATGCGCTCGGTGGCCTCGATGCCGCCGATCCCGGGCATGCGGATGTCCATGAGGACGACGTCCGGGGCGGTCTCGGCGGCCTTCGCGATGCCGCCCTCTCCGTCCTTCGCATCGCCTACGACCTCTATGTCGGGCTGGGTGCCGAGCAGCACGGTGAAGCCCTGCCGGACCATCGCCTGGTCGTCGACGATGAGAACCCGGATGGGGTTGCCGGTGCCGCTCGTCATGAGGTCCCTTTCCTGGGGGCCGTGATGTGATCGGTGCCCGGGGCGTCGGCGGGCGGGGTGTCCGGGAGGAAGGCGGTGACCTTGAAGCCGTCCCAGTGCCACGGGTGCGCCGTCATGGTGCCGCCGAGCATCGCGACCCGCTCCCGCATGCCCAGCAGTCCGTGTCCCGCCCCCGTCGACGGCGGAGGCGGTCCGGTCGGGCGGCCGTTGACGATCTCCACCTCCAGGCCGTCCGGCTCGTAGGTGAGACGGACCGTGATCCTCGCTCCGGGCGCGTGCCGCAGGGCGTTGCTCAACGCCTCCTGCACGATCCGGTACGCCGACAGCTCGACTCCGGGCGGCAGCGGACGCCGCTCGCCGTTGATCTCGGTGAGGACCTCGCGGCCGACGGCCCGGGTGTTCTCCACCAGTGCTTCGAGCCGGTCGAGCGTGGGCTGCGGGGCGTGCGGTGAGCTCTCGTCGCCCGCGTCGGCGAACGGCTCCCCGGGCCCGGGGTGCTCCGAGCGCAGTACGCCCAGCACCCGGCGCAGCTCGGTCAGCGCCTCCAGGGCGTTCTGCCGGATGCCCGCGAGGTTCTCCTTGAGTTCGTCGGGCGGGTTGGCGACGAGGTGCGGGGCGACCTGCGCCTGGATGGAGATGACCGACATGTGGTGGGCGACCACGTCGTGCAGCTCGCGCGCGATGCGGCTGCGCTCCTCCAGCAGGGTGCGCCGGGTGCGCTCCTCGGCGGTGAGCGTGGTCTGCTCGACGAGTTCCGCGCGGGCCTCGCGACGGCCGCGCAGGGCGGTGCCGAGGACCACGACGACGGCGAAGAGGGTGACCGCGAGCACCCCGGTGGGCGAATAGCCGGCCGCGCCCAGCAGCCCTTGGGCGACGTAGGTGAGGAGCACGGTCAGCGCGAGCGCCTCGACGGACACCCGGGTGCGCACCCGCAGGGCGAGCAGCAGCAGCAGCGCCATGTGCCCGATGATCCCCGCCGACGTCCAGGGCCAGGTGAAGTCGGGGGCGCCACCGGCCAGCAACTGGCGGCGCACCTCGAGGGCGCACAGCAGCATGGCCGTTGTCGAGAGCCACCACGCCGGGATGGGCCGCCACAGCGCGAACACCATGGCACCGCCCTGCGCCAGCCCGAGCGGGAAGGCGATCTGCGGGCCCACCCCGCCGTGGTCGACGAGCTGCGCCACCGCGCCGAAGGTGACACCGAAAGCGGCCAGGCACACCAGCCCGTGCGGCAGCCAGCGCAGCCAGGTGGAGGGCGGCAGCGGGTCCGCGCGGGCCGTCCACAGGTCCTGGCGCAGCACCCGCAGCCAGCCCCCGACCCGCGCTCGCAGCGCGCGGCCCGCCCCCGTGTCCGTCACGCGGCCCAGCCTAGACATGGCGCGCCTTCGACGCCGTCCCCCGGTCGGCCGGGCGGTGCGCCCGCACCACCCGCGGCCTGCGGCCCCGGCCTGCGCCGCCTCGCTGGAAGGAGCGGAAGGCGGACCAGCAGACTGCGAGGGCCAGCGCGAACACGGGCAGCCACAGCAGCCGGGCCCCGACCCAGCCGAGACCGTCGGGCACCGTGTGCAGACCGGGCAGCCTGCCCACGAGGAGGCCGGTGGCCGTCGTGGCCATGAGGGCCGTCTGGTGCCACAGGAAGACGGTCATCGCGGAGAGGTTGACGAGCGCCACCGCCGCCCACGCCACGGGCCCGCGCATCGCGTGCCGCAGCCGCTCGCGCAGCAGCAGGGCGAGACCGCACTGGGCCAGCCCGAAGGTGACGACGGCCAGCGTCGGCGGGTCCAGGTTGGACCTGCCCTCGCCGGGGACGCCGACCATCGCCGCCGGATAGCCCGCCCACGCGACGAGCGCCGCGGTCGCCGCCGCCCCGGCAGCCAGCAGGACCCACCCCGCGCGCCGGCGCTCCAGCTCGCCGCGGGTCCAGGCCGCGCCCAGGGTGTAGGGCACCATCCAGCCGGCCGCCACGTTCACCCAGCCCAGCCAGGACGGGCCGCCGAAGCCGAGGCGCAGCAGGTCCACGTGCAGGACGACGGCCAGCGGCCAGAGCGGGTTGAGCCGGGTGAGCAGCGGGGTCGCCGCCGTCAGGGCCGCGAACACCACGAGGAACCACATCGGGGACAGGGCCAGCTTCACCAGCGTGCGGACCGTGCCGAACTCGGCGCCCGACAGCAGCAGCGCGACGGCGGCGACCGTCCACAGGCCGAGGACGGCCGCTACCGGTAGGAGCAGCCGGGAGAGCCGGGCCGCCAGCCAGCGGTGGTACGGAATCCCCTGGGCCCGGGCCGAGACATGACTGCGGGTGGCCACATGGCCGCCGACCAGGAAGAACACCGCGAGCGTCTGGAACAGCCAGGAGACGGGCGTCAGCCAGGGCATGTGCTGGAGAGGGCTGGCCGTGCGCAGCGTGCCGCCGTCGGCCACCAGGGCCGTGACCAGCCAGTGCCCGAGGACGGCACCGAGGACGGCGGCGGCCCGCAGGGCGTCCACGGCCCGGTCGCGGCCGGGTGGGGTGGCCGCGCCGATGCGGTCGGCACCACGGCGCGCTCCCCGCCGGATGGCGCGTACGCGTACGCCGATGTGAGTCATGGGTCACCGCCTCGGTCTCGCCCAGGACGATCCGGGCCAGGTTGGTCAGGGAGGTGGAGCCGGGGCTGAAGTACTCGCTGTGGCCGACGTCGCCGGCCGCGAAGGCCCGGGCGCCGAAGGCCGGGGAGACGGGGTCGGTGCCGAAGCCGACGTCGGTGCCGAACAGCTCCACGCTGAGGTGCGGTACGTGCTCGACCCAGTCGTCGGCGCCCCGGGCCGCCCAGACGCGGGCGCGGGTGTGCAGGGCTGCGGCGGTGTCCGCGCCGGTGCCGGGACTGCCGACGAGCGCGATGTCCTCGATGGCGAGACCGGCGGCGGAACGGCCGCAGACGACCGAGCCGTAGGAGTGGCACAGCAGCGAGATACGCGGTCCGCCGCCGGCTATCGCGCGCAGGTCGGCCACCAGCGCCCGCAGCTGCGGGGCCGCCTGCTCCGCCCTGCCGGTCGTCGTGACCGTCGCGCTGACCGTGCCCGGCGTCTCGTAGCCCAGCCATGCCACGACCGCGGTGTGGATGCCCGCCGGGGCCTGCCGGGCGAGCTGCCGGTGCAGGGCGGCGGCCGCCGCGTGGAACCGGCCGTAGGTGTCGAGACTGGTGTCGGAGCCGGGGACCAGGACGGCGATCCGGTCGGCCCGGGCGAGGTCGCCGAGGACCTCCGTGACCCGGCCGGAGCCGCGGCCGTCGAACCGGAGCAAGTGCCTCGCCGGGGCGGCCAGTTGACGGTCCGTCGCGGCACGGCCCCGGTCGTGGTGGACGGCGGCCGTGCGGGCCGCCTCGGCGGCGTTGGCCCGGTTGGCCGCGTACGCCTCGTCGAGCGTCGACGCGCTGAGAGGTGCGAGCCGGGCGGGGGCCGGTGCGGGGGTCTCCGGCCGTACGGCCGCGGAGAGAGGGAACACCAGGGCGCCCGTGATGAGGGCGGCGAGCGCGGCGCGGCGCCACCGTCCGGCACGGCGTCTGCCGCCGTCGCCACGGCGGTACTTCGGTGCGGACCCCATGGTCGTCCCCCTCCAGCGCACCCGGCCATCGGGTCTGCATGGAAGGGAAGTTACGGAGCGGGGGACCTCGTCCGCGTCACACCCGGGAACTCACCTGCGGCGTAGCTCTCAGGTACTACGGGTATGACCGGGGCCCCCGCTTACGGGTGTGCCCGGGCCGCCGCCTGCAGCCGGATCACAGCCTCGGAGAACGCCGCTCACCAGGCCAGCTGCGCGATCTCCTCCACCACCACCGCGCACGCGTCCGCCGCCGGGTCGATGAGCGGGAAGTGCCCCACGTCCTCCAGCAGCGTCACCCCCACCATCTCCCCGGCCTTCGCCGCCGCCCCTGCGTACGACTCGGCGACCGCCTGCGGCACGTCGAGGTCCGTGCGGCCCTGGACGAGGGTGGTGGCGATGCCGGTGGGCAGCAGCAGCGCGGGGTCCGCGTACGGCTGCCGCTCCGCGAAGTGCTCGTCTCCGCCCAGGAGCTGACGCGCGGCGCCCCCGCACACGTCCAGCTTGTCGGCGATCGCGAGATCCGCGATCGGGGCGAGGCCGACGACGCCCCGCAGTGACACCGGGCTGCCGCTGCGCCAGGGCGAATCGGCCGGCAGGACGTGCCGGGCAGCCCCCCAGAGCGCGAGATGTCCGCCCGCCGAGTGGCCGGTGAGGACCGTACGCCGCGGGTCGGCCTGCGGCAGCACCTCCCGTACCAGCGCCGGAAGGGCGTCCAGCGCCGCGGCGACGTCGTCGAGGGTGTCGGGCCAGCGGCCCGCGAGGGAATCCTCGCCGCCGCCGCGCCGGTACTCGGCGCTGGCCACGGCGAACCCGCGGCGGGCGAGGAAGTCCGCGAAAGGGCTGATGTGACGCCGGTCGTAGGGCGCCCGCCAGGCACCGCCGTGCAGCACGACGACGACCGGGGCCGGTCCGGGGCCGCCCGCCCGGCGCGGCGCGAAGAAGTCGATCACCTGGTCGGGGTGGTCGCCGTAGGCCGCGGTGGCGTCGGGGTCGACGGGCGCGTGGGAGAAGGCCGACTTCTCCTCGGCAGCGGCCCGTGCTGCTGCGACGTCGTCCGTCATGCTCCAACCTTCCAGCGATGAACCGTACGCGGCGGACCAGTTGAGGGTTCCAGCCGTTGGCCGGGACGGTACCAGGCGCGTGACGTGCGGGGACATGGGGATGTCACGCTCGGTGAAGACCAGACGGGTCTGCCGTTCGGGCGACGGCGGGACCGGGACACCGCAGAGACGTCCCGGCGCCGCCGCCGCTCAGGCCAGCGTCCGCGCCAGCGCCCGGGCCGCCCGCTCCACGTCGGCGAACCCGACGTACAGCGGGGTGAAGCCGAAGCGCAGCACGTCCGGCGCCCGGAAGTCGCCGACCACGCCCCGCTCGATCAGCCGCTTCATCACGTCGGCGGCGTCATCGCAGCGCAGGGCGATCTGGCTGCCCCGCTCCTCGTGCGCCACCGGCGTCACGCACGCGACCCGGCCCTCGGGCACGTACGCCGCCACGCACTCCAGGAAGAAGTCCGTCAGCGCGAGGGACTTGGCCCGCACCGCCTCGGCCGACACCCCGTCCCAGACCTCCAGGGCCGCCTCCAGGGCGAGCATCGAGAGGATGTCGGGCGTACCGACCCGGCCGCGTGGGGCACCGGGCGCCGGTTCGTAGCCGGTGCGCATGCCGAACGGCTCGGCGTGCGAGTTCCAGCCGGGCAGCGGCGAGTCGAAGCGGCCCTGCAGCTCCCGCCGCACGTACAGGTACGCCGGTGAGCCGGGCCCGCCGTTCAGGTACTTGTAGGTGCAGCCGACCGCGAGGTCGACGCCGTGCTCGTCCAGCCCGACCGGCAGTGCGCCGGCGCTGTGGCACAGGTCCCAGACGGCGATCGCCCCTGCCTCGTGCGCGGCGGCCGTCAGAGCGGGCAGGTCGTGCAGCCGGCCGGTGCGGTAGTCGACGTGGTTGAGCAGGACGGCGGCGGTGCGGGCGCCCAGCGCGGCCGGGACGTCCGCCGGTGCCACGGGCCGCAGGGTGCGGCCGGTCATGCGGGCGGCGGACTCGGCGATGTACCCGTCGGTGGGGAAGGTCGTCGCGTCGACGAGGATCTCGTCACGGCCCTCCCCGGCCATCCGTACCGCGCCCACGAGTGCCTTGAAGACGTTGACGCTCGTGGAGTCGCCCACGACGATCTGACCGGGCGCGGCCCCGACCAGCGGGGCGATCCGGTCACCGATCCGCTCGGGCGCCGTCCACCAGCCGCTCTCCTCCCAGGACCGGATGCGCAGCTCGCCCCACTGACGGCGTACGACGTCCCCGACCCGGCCGGGGACGACGGAGGGCAGCGCGCCCAGCGAGTTGCCGTCGAGGTAGACGACCTCGTCGAGGACGAACTCGGCACGCTTGCCGGCCAGTTCGTCGACGGCGTCCAGCATCCGCGCGCGCTCCGCCTGCTCGGACAGCTCCGCCGGCTCAGGCAGTTCCGCCGGCTCAGGCAGTTCCGCCGGCTCAGACAGTTCCGCCGGCTCAGACAGCTCAGACATGGGACCGCGCCGTCCACAGCTCGGGAAACACGTTCTTCTGCGCGCGCTTCTCCAGCCAGGCCACCCCGGCGGAGCCGCCCGTGCCGGTCTTGGCACCCATCGCGCGGCGGGTGGCGACCAGGTGGTCGTTGCGCCAGCGCCACACCAGCTCGGCGACATCGCTCAGCGCCTCGCCCAGCCGGGCGACCTCGTCGCTCTCGTCACCCGAGTAGACGGCCGTCCAGGCCGCCTCCACCTCCGGCGACGGCTCGTAACGCTTCGCGACGTCGCGCCGCAGCACCGCCTCCGGGATGTCGTGCCCGCGCCGCGCGAGCAGCCGCACGACCTCGTCGTACAGGCTCGGCTCGTGCAGCGCCTTCTCCAGCTCGGCGTGCACACGCGGGGCGCCCCGGTGCGGAACGAGCATCGACGCGGACTTGTCGCCGAGCAGGAACTCCATGCGCCGGTACATCGCCGACTGGAAGCCGGAGCCCTCTCCGAGGGCGCTGCGGTACGAGTTGAACTGGGCCGGCGTGAGCTGGGCGAGCGGCTTCCAGGAGTGGTTGAGCGCCTCCAGCTCGCGTACGGACCTCTTGAGCGCGGCGATGGCGGTGGGGATGTCGTCCCCCCTGAGCGCGCCTGACGCCGTCTCCCACTCGTGGACGATGACGGTGAACCACAGCTCCATCACCTGGGTCGTCACCAGGAAGACCATCTCTCCGGGGTCGTCGGAGAGGGTGTGCTGGAGGTGGGTGAGTACGTCCGCCTTGACGTAGTCCTCGTACGGCGTCGTGCCGTGGAAGTCGAGATGCGGGGTCTCGGGCTCGTGAGCCTCGTGGGACATCGCTGTCTCCTGCGTATTACTCCGGGTAGCGGTCCGCCCCTGCCGAATCCGACACGGGGGCCCCGGTCCCCAGGGGCATCTTCCGCAATCGTCCCCCGAAACCGCAAGGCCCGCCTTTCGCGGACGGGCCTCGCGTACACGGACCGTGTCTCAGCCCAGGACCTGCGCCGCCGTCGGCGAGGAGTCCTTCAGGAACTGCGAGCAGCGCTCGTACTCCTCCTGCTCGCCGATCGCCTGCGCGGCGCGGGCGAGGGCGTGCAGGGCACGCAGGAAGCCGCGGTTCGGCTCGTGCTCCCACGGCACGGGGCCGTGGCCCTTCCAGCCGCTGCGGCGCAGCGCGTCCAGACCGCGGTGGTAGCCCGTGCGGGCGTACGCGTAGGACTCCACGGCCGCGCCGCGCTCGAACGCCTCGTCGGCGAGCTGCGCCCAGGCGAGCGAGGAGGTGGGGTGCGCACCGGCGACCTCGAGGGACGCGGCACCGGACGCGAGCATTTCCCGCGGCCCGGGGTCGTCGGGAAGATGGGTCGGGGGCGGGCCCCCGAGAAGGTTCTCGTGAATGGACATGGGGTCAAGTCTGCGCCATGCCGACCGATGCGGCGCAGTGGGCGGCGGGATGGGCCGGACAGCTGCCGCGACAGGGCCGGATGATTGCGCGACGGGGCCGGATGACGGCTGCCTGACCGGGCCGGATGACCGCGTGACGAGACCGGGTCGAGTCCAGCATGGCCATGCTGGAGCCGAGGACGGTGGTGAGCAGGACCCACTTGCCCTGCGGTGAGGCCAACCGGACATCGGGCACGCAGGGAGCATAGGAGCATACGGAAGAGCCCGGCACCCCTGGAGGTGCCGGGCTCGTCGCGAGCGGACCGGAACTTACTTGATCTTCGTGCCGGTCGAGCGCAGGTTGCCGCAGGCCTCGACGACGCGCGCGGACATGGAGGCCTCGGCCAGCTTGCCCCAGGTGCGCGGGTCGTAGGTCTTCTTGTTGCCGACCTCGCCGTCGACCTTCAGGACGCCGTCGTAGTTGCGGAACATGTGGTCCGCGACCGGGCGCGTGAACGCGTACTGGGTGTCGGTGTCGATGTTCATCTTCACGACGCCGTTCTCCAGGGCGGTGCGGATCTCCTCCTCCGTGGAGCCGGAGCCGCCGTGGAAGACGAAGTCGAACGGTGACGCCTTGCCGTACTGGGCGGCGACGCCCTCGTTCAGCTCCTTCAGCAGCTCCGGGCGCAGGACGACGTTGCCCGGCTTGTACACGCCGTGCACGTTGCCGAAGGACGCGGCGAGCAGGTAGCGGCCCTTCTCGCCCAGGCCGAGGGCCTCGGCGGTGCGGAGCGCGTCGTCGACCGTGGTGTAGAGGGAGTCGTTGATCTCGTGGGTGACGCCGTCCTCCTCGCCACCGGTCGGGGTGATCTCCACCTCGAGGATGATCTTCGCGGCGCGGGCCTGCTCCAGCAGCTCCTGCGCGATGGAGAGGTTGTCGGCGAGGGTCTCGGCCGAGCCGTCCCACATGTGCGACTGGAACAGCGGGTTCAGACCGGCCTCGACGCGCTTCTGGGAGAGCGCCAGCAGCGGGCGTACGTACCCGTCGAGCTTGTCCTTGGGGCAGTGGTCGGTGTGCAGCGCGATGTTCACCGGGTACTTCTCGGCGACGATGTGCGCGAACTCGGCCAGGGCGACCGCGCCGGTCACCATGTCCTTGCTGTACTGACCGCCCAGGAACTCGGCGCCACCCGTGGAGATCTGGACGATGCCGTCGCTCTCCGCCTCAGCGAAACCGCGCAGGGCCGCGTGCAGGGTCTGGGTGGAGGTCACGTTGATGGCCGGGTAGGCGAACTTTCCTGCCTTCGCCCGGTCCAGCATCTCGTTGTAGACCTCGGGAGTTGCGATGGGCATGCGTCCGCTCCTTGTATCTGCGGGTTGACGTACTGCTGTGTCTAACGGCCCTGACCTAGACCTTGGGGTGCGACGTCATCGTCGGCCCCATCTTTCCAGACTTGGCCGGAAGGTCCAGGCCACCGTCCACGCCCTGGTCAGTCGAGGCCCAGCTCGTCCTTCGAGAAGGCGTAGAGATACGGCACCCCGGCCCCCTCCTGGATCTTCTCGGCGGCGCCGGTCGCCCGGTCGACGATGGTCGCGACGGCGACGACCTCGGCCCCGGCCTCGCGCACGGCCTCGACGGCGGTGAGCGGGGAGCCGCCGGTGGTGGAGGTGTCCTCGACGACCAGCACCCGGCGGCCCGCGATGTCCGGGCCCTCGACGCGCCGCTGCAGCCCGTGCGCCTTGGCGGCCTTGCGCACGACGAACGCGTCCAGGCGCTTCCCGCGCGCGGCGGCCGCGTGCAGCATGGCGGCGGCGACCGGGTCGGCGCCCATGGTCAGGCCGCCGACCGCGTCGAACTCCAGCTCGGCGGTCAGGTCCAGCAGCACCTGCCCGACCAGCGGGGCGGCCTCACCGTCGAGGGTGACGCGGCGGAGGTCGACGTAGTAGTCGGCCTCGAGACCCGACGACAGGGTCACCTTGCCGTGCACCACGGCCTTGTCCTTGATCTGCTGCAGCAGCGCGCCGCGTGTGTCCGTCATGCGGCCCAGCTTAGAGGCGACGCCAGCTCCAGGTGGTGGTGGCCTCCAGCGGCTCCAGGGGCGTGACCAGGCGCGGCAGGGTGTTGAGGCCGTTGGGCGGGCCGGTCTGCGGCTCCACGCACACGGCCTCCTCCTGCTCGTCGTAGACGACGACCCACTCCTCGCGGCTGGCCACCGTCAGCTCCAGCTGGCCGGGCCAGGTCAGGGTCGCCTCGACGCCACCGGGCATGCCGAAGCAGTCGTCCCAGGGGCCGGGCTCGGGGTCGAGGCGGTTGCCGGTGGGCAGGTGGTCGTCGCCGCGTTCCTCCTGCCAGGCGGGGGCGAAGTCGAGGTGCACGTCCTCACCTCCGAGGTTCCGGTTGAACCAGGGGTGCCAGCCGATCTGCGCCGGGAAGGACGACTCGTACGTCTCGACGGACATGGTCAGTGTCAGCGCGTCCCCGGTGAGGGCGACGATCTGGGTGACGCGGCCCGGGTAGGGCCAGGGGTCGACGAGCTGGTACGTGAGGACCGCCTCGTCCGTGCTCGTGCGGGCGGTGCGCCAGGCGCCGTCGCGGACGGTGCCGTGGATGGCGTGGGGCGGGGCGTTGAGGGGCAGCTGCCGTACCTGGGCGCCGTCCAGGAACCGTCCGTCCCGGATCCGGCCGCACCACGGCACCATCGGGAAGCATCCGAACCGCTCGCCCTGGCGGAGCAGTTCGACGCCGCCGATCCGCAGTCCTCCGACCCGGCCGCCGTTGCCCGGCTGCACGGTCACCTCCGCGTCACCCGCGGTCAGCGTGATGTCTTCGTCACTCACGCGACGACCCTACTGCGGCGATCAAGAGGGCCTCACCGGATGCGGGGTGCTTCGGCCAGGTCGGCACGGGCGGGGACGCGCCCCGCACGCGGGTGTGGTTCAGCGGCGTCTGCGCAGGGCCCGGACCGCCACGATGGCCGATGCCACTGCCAGTGCCGCCGCGGGGGCCGCCCAGCGCAGCGGGCCCGGGGGCGTCACGGTCTGCGGCGCGGGCACGGGGGCGTACCGGCCGCGCGGCGGGGCGTGGTCGACCTCCTCGGCGCTGCGTCCGATCATGGTCCGCCGCGCGTGCGCCGCCTCGGCGATGTCCTCCTCGTCCTCCTCGTCCGCCGGTCCGGGATCCGCCGGTCCGAGAGAAGAGGAGGGCGGGACGGCGGCGCCGGAGGCGGAGGGGCGCTCGGGGGCCGGGGGTTCCCCGGTGGGACCGGGGTCGGCGGGGGCCTTCTCCTCGGCCGCTGCCCCCGCGCCCTCGCCGGATCCGGCCGCGGGCGGTGGCGCCTCGCCGTCCGCGTCCGGCGCCGCCGCGGCCAGGTGCTCCGCGAATCGGTTCAGCAGCCGAGTGACGGCACCCTCCACCGCCTCCGCGGGAAGGTCCTTGATCCGTCCGTCCGCGGACGCCGTGCCGTCGAACACGACCGTGCAGCCGTCCGCCGCCTCGCGCAGGGCGATCCGCAGGGTGAGCTTGACCGAGCCGCTGCCGCGCGCCTCCTGCGCCTCGCCCTCGACGGCGTACGCGTCACCCTCCCGCCGGGAGACCCGTACGGCGCCCCGGTAGGTGACGGAGTGGCTGCCGACCCGGATCTTCAGCCGCCCGGCGACGGGCTCGGCGCCGGCGTCCTGCTGGAGCCCGGGAACGGCCCGGGCGACCCGCGCGGGGTCGTCCAGCACCTCCCTGAGCCGCTCGGCCGGGACCGGAACGAACACCTCGTGCTCCATGTCGACGGACTCTACCCAGCACAGCCCGAAACGCACCCCCGCCTGAGGGATTCACCCCCGAACCACCCCCACCAGGCGTATCCTCCCGGCCCGCCCGGCACCCGCCCTTCAGTACCTCGGGTGCACCAGCGTCGACGCCGGCAACCCCCCGATCCGCGTCCTGCGCGCCGCCTGCTCCCCCGCGGCGAGGGACGCCTCCGTGAGGACACTCGGCCGCGGACCGTCCGGGTCCAGCCGCAGCCGCGGGTCCGTGCGGGCGGCCAGGACGAAACCCCAGTCCCGGGGCGCCCGGGAGCGGTCGGCGGGGGTGCGGTCGGGCCCGGCGGCGAAGCCGGTATGGCGGCCGGCCGTGCGGTACGGGGCGGTGCGGAAACCGGCCGCGCGCAGCGTCGCCTCGACCGTCCAGTACGCCCGGGGACCGTCCGCGACCGGCCCGGCGTGCACCACGAGCCGGCCGCCGGGGGCCAGCACGCGCCGCGTGAGGCCGTAGAACTCCTGCGAGTACAGCTTCGTACTCGCCGTGCGGCCCGGGTCCGGCAGGTCCGAGACGACCACGTCGTAGGTCGCCGGGGTCGCTCCGCGCAGCCAGTCGAAGGCGTCCGCGGCCGTCACCCGCACACGCCGGTCGCCGAACGCGTGCTGGTTCAGCACGGACAGGGCCGGGTCGGTGCGGGCCAGCCGGACCACCTCCGCGTCGCGTTCGACGACGTCGACCCGGTCCACTCCGGGGTGGCGCAGCACCTCGCGGGTGGCGAGGCCGTTCCCGCCGCCGAGGATCAGCACGCGGGCGTGCGGCCCGCTCATCGCGGGGTGGACGAGGGCCTCGTGGTAGCGCAGCTCGTCGCGTCCGCTGACCCGCAGCCGGCCGTCGAGGAACAGGTCGAGGGGCCGTCCGCGCGTGCCGCCGGTGAGGACGACCTCCTGCACCTCGGTCCGGAGCGCCACCCGGACGTCCCCGCCGTACACCGCCTGCCGAGCGGCCCGTTCGAAGTCGTCGACGAGGACGGCGGCCGAGGCGAGGACCGCGAGGACGAAGGCGTTGCCGAGCATCAGCAGCCACCGGGCCCGGCGGGTCAGGTCCCGGCGGAACAGGCCGAGCACCAGCGCACCGCCGACGACCGCGTTGACCGCGCCGGTGAGCAGGGCGCCGGTCAACTGCCCGAAGAAGGGCAGCAGGAGGAACGGAAAGGCGAGGCCGCCGACGAGGGCACCGACGTAGTCGGCGGCCGACAGGTCGGCCACCGCGCCGCCCGCGTCCTGGCGGCGGATGCGCTGGATCAGTTCCATGAGCAGCGGGACCTCGGCACCGATGAGCAGTCCGGTGGCGAGGGAACAGGCGACCAGCAGGCAGCGCGGGCCGTCGGCCCACCACCCGCCCCAGGCGCCGGTCCAGGCGAACACGGCGTACAGGGCCATCGCGCTGCATCCGCCGACGAGCGCGAGGGTGGCCTCGACGGCACCGAAGCCGGCCGCGGCGAGCGGGCGCAGCCGCTTCGCGGCGAGGGAGCCGATGCCCATCGCGAAGACCATGACGGACAGCACGACGGACGCCTGCGTGACGGAGTCGCCCATCAAGTACGAGGCGAGCGCGAGGAGTTCGAGTTCGTACACGAGTCCGCAGGCCGCGCAGACGAACACGCCCGCGAGGACCAGGAACCGTCCGGTGCCGGGCTGGACGGGCAGTAGCGCCGGGCCGCCGGGGCCGCCCGGGGCGCTCCGGGGCGGCGGGCAACCGGGCGGGGCGGGCGCGTGCGGCTCGATCACGCTGCGACGTTACGTCACGCCTCGACCGCGCTTCGTCACCCACACGTGTGGTGCTGGTTTGCAAGGGCCGCAGAGCGGTACGAGATTCGGTTCGCCGCATGTGGTTCGACGGGCCGGTCAGCAGCAGGCCGGGTTCAGTTGACGCAGACCGCCGCCGGCACCCGCACACCCACCTTCGTGCGGGTCGCCACCAACTGCCCGTCCTGCGGGTAGGCGTGCCAGGTCCGCCAGTGCACCTGCCCCTCGTGGTGCTGGGCGAGCAGAGCCGTGAAGGCGTACGGGCTGCCGGGGAAGACGCCGACGAGGCCGTGCGGATGGTCGGAGACGAGGGCCAGCAACTCCTGGGCGCGGCCCGCGAAGGAGCCGGGCGAGAGGACCTCGACCCGGGCCGCGAACTCGTACTCCCAGTCGTCCACCCGCTTGGCGACGCCGAGCGGAAGCGGGGTGCTGCTGCCCGCGATGCACGCCACCGTCTCCGAGCAGATGCCCCGCTCCTCCTCCAGCAGGACCTGGTGGGATGCGCCCAGGAGCCGCAACTGCAGTTTGGTGTCCGCCAGTTCGAGGTCGAGCGCGGCCAGTGCGGGAAGCGGCTCGCGCCCCAGGGCCCACGCGAGATCGGCCGCGCGCGTGTCGGTGTAGGAGGTGTTCAGAGTCGTGAGCATGGATCAGGCTCCGCAAGCACACAAGGAGAGGGAGGTGGGTCCGTTGCGCCCCGGTCGCACCGGGGGATGTCGGCCCGGGGCAGCCCGGTCGGCCGGTTACAGGAAAGTGTCCGCAGAGCGTCCGAGGGGCTGCGTCGGTGACCTAGAGGGAATCATGAACGGTGGCGCCGCCACAGCGTTTTTACCCAAGTTCGGAGGGTTTCCATCCCTCAGAGGGCTCCACAGCTCAACTGTTCAACCACGGCGTGCGCCGGTGCCGGGGAGGCGTGCGCCGGTGCGCCGTGGCTCACTCCCGCAACCGGGAGGGACGGGACCCCGGGATTGAGGCCAGGCGCCCGAAAAAGCCGCTCGACGCGCACGGTTGCCGGAGTCACGCCCGGGTCCGGGGCCGGACCGCGCGAGTTGCCCTACAGGCAGAGGGTGTTGCCGGCATCCGCCCGAAGTCATCCGTCAGACATTCGACCGGTCCTCCGTCCGGGAACCTGGAACATGCCAACGCGGGGCCCGCCCCAGATGCGGACCCCGCGTTCGGTGGATGCGGCTCCCCTTCGTGAGCGTGAGGACGGCCGACGTCAGTCAGCTGCTGCCGCCGCCGCAGCCACCGCCGCCACCCCCGCCACCCCCGCAGGACGACCCGCCTCCGCAGGACGAGCCGCCGCCGCAGGAGTGCCCCCCGTGGTGTCCGTCGCCGCCGGAGGAGCCGGAGTCTCCCCCGCCGGCCCACCAGCTGCCACTGCTGCCGCTCAAACCGCTGGACGCCCACGCCCCGCGGCGCGTCCTCCGGCTGGAACCGCCCCCGCGGGCATGGGAGACCAGCGCCCCGATCAGTACGACTCCGACCACCGCCAGGATGATGCCGACGATCATGGCGTCACCCTCCTTCCTCTTCCCCCGAAGCGGCCCCCCGTGGGCGCCTCGCTCTTGCGTGAGGCGGTGATGCCCGCCCCTCGAGCGACCCAAAGCAGAGTTGAGGAACTCCAGAGCTTCGGCGCAGGATGACCGGCATGACCTCCAGCGTGCGCCCCCTCCTGAACCGCCGGCTCGCCGAGTTCGGGACGACGATCTTCGCCGAGATGTCCGCCCTGGCCCTGAGCACCGGCGCCATCAACCTCGGGCAGGGCTTCCCCGACACCGACGGCCCCGAGGAGATCAGGGAGGCCGCCGTGCGGGCCCTGCGGGACGGCCGCGGCAACCAGTACCCACCGGGCCCCGGCGTCCCCGAGCTGCGCACCGCGGTCACCGCCCACCAGCAGCGCCGCTACGGCCTGGCCTACGACCCCGACACGGAGGTCCTGGTCACCGCCGGTGCCACGGAGGCCATCGCCGCCGCCATGCTGGCCCTGGTGGAGCCCGGGGACGAGGTGATCGCCTTCGAGCCGTACTACGACTCCTACGCGGCGTGCATCGCGATGGCCGGGGGGCGCCGGGTGCCGGTCACCCTGCGGGCGCACGAGGACGAGGGCCGGTTCCGCCTCGATCTCGACGAACTGCGCGACGCCGTCACCGACCGCACCCGGCTGCTGCTGATCAACACCCCGCACAACCCGACCGGCACGGTCCTCACCCGCGAGGAGCTGGCCGCGATCGCCGAGCTGGCGGTGGAGCGGGACCTGCTGGTGGTGACGGACGAGGTGTACGAGCACCTGGTCTTCGACGACGCCGAGCACGTGCCGCTGGCGACGTTCCCGGGGATGCGCGAGCGCACGGTGACCATCTCCAGCAGCGGCAAGACGTTCTCGTTCACCGGCTGGAAGGTCGGCTGGCTGACGGCGGCCCCGGAGCTGGTCACGGCGGTGCGCTCGGCGAAGCAGTACCTGACGTACGTCTCGGCGGGCCCGTTCCAGTACGCCATCGCCGAGGCCCTCTCACTGCCCGAGTCGTACTTCACGGACTTCCGCGCCGACATGCTGGCCAAGCGGGACCTGCTGGCCACGGGCCTGACGGAGGCCGGATTCCGGGTCTTCCGCCCCTCGGGCACCTACTTCATCACCACCGACATCCGCCCCCTCGGCGAAACGGACGGCTTCGCCTTCTGCCGCGCCCTGCCGGAACGCGCCGGGGTCGTCGCCATCCCCAACGCGGTCTTCTACGACCACCGCGAGCAGGGCGCACCCTTCGTACGGTTCGCGTTCTGCAAGCGGACAGGCGTGCTGGAGGAGGCGGCCTCCCGACTCAAGACGCCGGCCGCCTGACAGCCACAGACGTACCAGCAGATGTACCGGCGCCACGGCCTGGTTGCTCCGAGCCGCCGCGCACCCGCACTCGACTGCGGCCTGGTCGACCGGGACATCGATGATCGGCAGTCGCATCACGCAGCCCGCCTGTGGGCGGACACGCTTCCGTCAGCGATCAACCGGCGCCGACAGGCCCGCTGACAGCGTCCCCGAATCATGCAGGACAGCGGCAGCAAAGAGTCATACCGGCCCCGAAGGACACGAACCCGAGCTGGACTCTACGAAGAAGGTGACGTGCGGGCAGTAGCCCTCCTCGGCCAGCCAGGCGCGGGCCCGGCCGCGCTGTCGCTCATCGCGGAACCGGTGGTACCGGCTCCAGGAGCGCTCGTCACCAGCGAGGACGTCCTTGAAGCGCCGGAAGGCGTCCCGCCCACCGATGGCGATCCGCAGCCTGTCGGCAAGGGCGGCGTCCTCGACCTCTTCGATGAACAGCTCCATGTCCCGGTAGCCGGCCCGGGACCCCAGAGCCGGAACGTACAGCCATCGCTCGGGATCGTCGTCCTCCTCGGCCTCGGGCCCAGGCCCCAGCTCATCGGTGAACGCAGGCCAGCACTCCCCGGTGGACAGATCGATCCGGCCACCGGACTCGGCCGGGTCGCCCTCCAGCAGCATGGCGAACATCTCCAGATCGACCGCGAGCGGGCGCAGGAGGGGGATCGCCGCGTCTCCCGTGGCCGCGCGCAACCGGTCCGCCAGCTCCTCATCGCCCCGGAAGCCGCGCTCCTGAAGCGCGCCGAGAAACAAGGCCGCCTTCTCCGCAGCCTCCGGCAGGCCCTGCGCCGCGGCCACCGCCACACCATCGCCGGCCAGTTGCAGCACCTCTCGCACGGGGCCACGGTGCAACGCGGCAAGCAGCTCCACGCCGTCCTGCGCGTGGAGCGCGCCACGCAGGGCCCGCAGCCCGTCCTGGTCCCATCCCTCAGCCACGATCCCGACGGTAACGCGCCCCCAGGACGTACGACGCCGGGACCCATCGGTTTCCCTCCGCCCGGCTCCGTGCCGGTGCCAGCGCACCCGGCGCCTGCGGGCCAGGCGGTGTTGCCCGGTCAGCGGCGCCGCATGCGGCCGCTCTTGCCTGAGGAGCGCCGAGCCTTCCGGGCGCGGGCGCCGTGGGTACCCAGTGCCCGGGCCGCCAGCTGCCTGAGCTCGTCGAGTCCGGCCCGGTCCGGGTGCGCGGAGTCCAACGCGGCGGCAACCGCGTCCCTGGCCTGGGAGCCCTGGGCCCGCAGCGTCTCCTCGGCGCCGTCCCCGCCGCCCGCCAACTCCACGAGCTGGAGCAGGCTCTCGGCGAGCACCAGCAGAGACTCTGCATCGGTCATGTCCTCTGGGGACAGCAACTCACGGTGCGCCAGCGCGTTCAGCGCCAGCGGCGCCAGCTGTGTGTCTCGCCGCAGCGCGCGCAGCAGCCGCTCGCCCTCACCGTCGGGCAACGCCGCCGGTAGCACGTCGAGCATCGCCTGCGCACGCGTGCGGAAGGTCATGGTCCTTACGGCGTCGGTCAGTTGCCGCAGGGCATCTTCCCGCTCGCCGCGGGCCGTGATCCAGTCGGCCAGCTCCGTGCGGGCGGCGTCCGGGTCGTAGTCCTCGGCCAGCACTCCCAGCAGGCCGGCCGCCGGCGCCTGGGCCAGTTCACCGACCAACGGTGCGTCCCTGCCGGCCGCCAGCAACCGCTGTCGTACGGCCCGGGTACCGAGCTCGGTGAGACGGATGAGCTCGACCGGCCCGGCGGTCAGCTCCTCTCGCCGGGCATCGGCACGCTCCCGCGCCGCCGGGTCCGTTGCCTCCCCCGCGACGCCCAGCAGCTCCGCGAGCTCCGGCGGCATGTCCGTGAGCAGCTCGGGACCGGCATCGGAGAGGTCGATGTCCAGGAACACCGGATCGGCCATCCCACGGTCACGCTCGATCGCGCCCAGGTCGTCCAGCAGGTCGAGCACCGCGCGCAGATCCCGGTCGGCGTGCTCGAACCACATTTGGTGCTGAAGGTCCAACCCGGCGTCGAGCTGGGAGGAGGTCCGATAGACCAGGTGTACCGTGTCGCGCAGCCGCGGCCAGGGCATCGGGTACGGCAGGCTGTAGAGCGTGTTCAGCACGTCGTCCAGGACGTGCTCGTAGACGTCGAAGAGCATCGACTCGACGTGCCAGCCGTTGCGTGCCCCGATCAGGGCCTGCCGCAGCTCGAAGCACGCGTCGAAGGCGCGCAGCCACAGCTGGAGCGGGTCGGCCAGCACCGGCCGGGCCTTGGCCACCGCGTACAACCGCCCCTTGACCACCCGGACCAGCCGTGCCTTCTTCGCCCACTCCATCAGCAGTCCCAGCCGCGGCAGGTCGGCCGAAGAGCGCACCCCCTCAATCCGGTCGCCGGTGCCGAGTCCGTCCACCAGCTCGCGGGCCTCCGCCATCCGCAGCCGTCCCGTCGCCGTCACCGGGCGGCCGCCCTGCCCCGCCCATTCGGCGAGTCCGCGCAACTGCGCCACGGTCGTCGACGCCTCGGCCCGGCGGCGCAGTTCGTTGTCCGGGGGAAGCATCACGGGCAGTTGCGGCTCGGCCCGGGCCACGCCGGACAGCGCGCGGCCGGTCAGCCGCCGTTCCATGATCGCGGCGAGAGCCTGCTGATCGTAGGCGACCTCCCCGCGCTGAGCCCTGTCCGCGAAGCGCTGAAACGCCGCCCCGTCCTGGACGTCCACGCCCTGCTCCGCGGCCGTCATCGCCCAGAACTTCGCCAATCCCCAGCGAGTGCGGTCCGTCATCGCCGCCGGATGCTGTGCCGCGGCCCTGTCGACCGCGGCGAGGGAATCCTGGAGTGAGGGGCCGCGCGGGTCCGCCAGCTGCGCGGCGTGCAGATAGCGCAGTAGCGTGCGCAGTGTGCCCGGGGCGTCGGCGCGTTCCTCCCCGGGAAGCTCGGTGACCTGCTGGGGAAGCCAGGAGAGCAGTAGCTCCTCCACATGGCGCGACTCCCACAGCCCCAGTCGGCCGTCGGCAGTCGCCAGGTGCCGGTAGTCCAGCACCGTCTCGGCCATGTACCCGTCCACCGGCAGCCCCTGCCCCCCGGCCCACCGAACCAGGCGGTCGACCAGCAGCCCACGCGCTGCCTCGAACTCCTCCTCGGCCTCGGGTTCGAACCGCATCCGCATGAAATCTCGTCCACCTGTCCGCAGCAGTCGTTGCCGTGCCACGTTATCGCCGAACCGGGGCCGGCAACTCGGCCGAGGACGAGCGGGCCCGCTACGGCAGTACGTGGTGGTTGCCGCCCGCAGCAAACGCGGCTTCGAATTTCCTTGCAGCGAACCGGACTTCGTCGCACGATCTCACGGCATGGAACGGCACGCCCCCTGGTTGATCCCGATCGGCGAAAGGCCAGGCCATCCCAGCCGGCTGCCCCGACCAGGAACGACCACGTCCGGCGACGGCGGAGCCGACGGCACGGGCCTGGCCAGCGGGGAGACCCTCGTCAGCGGGCCTCCGCCTCGGGATCAGGGCGCGGGAGTTCGTCGAGATCGAGGGTGAAGGTGCGGCCGTCGGCCAGGGGGATGGAGAGCTTGCCCGTGCCGTACTTGTGGGTGTGTGCGGCGATGTAACCGGTGGCGGTCGGCTGGGTGTGAAGGACGACTTCCTGGGCGTAGGGGTCCACGACCAGGTAGATCGGGATTCCGTAGCGGCCGTACTTCGCGGTGCAGTCGTCGTAGTCCTTGCGTGCGGAAGAGGTCGAGACGACCTCGGAGATCAGCAGGACGTCCTCGAAGCTGTAGCGCTTACCGTCCTTGCGTGCGTCCTCGCGCAGGATCGCGAGGTCGGGGGCGGAGTTCTCGTCGGCGGGAAAGTCGATGTAGACATCGGAGGTGACCTTCGCGTGACGGCCGAGGGCAAGAGCGGAGTCGATCTGCATCGACCTGATGGTGCTGGAGTGCTCTTCGCTCTGCGGGGTCATGATCACCTTTCCGTCGGCCCCGAACAGGACCGTGTACCCCTTGGGGAACTCGGTGTGCACGATCGCGTCGACGCTCATGGACGGCTCCTTCCCGTGTGTGGTCAGGATACGACGGACAGTGCCGCCTCACCGAGCCCGTCGGTACGGCCGGCATCCCCGGCGAGCCGGTCCCGGCAGCTCCGGCAGTGTCCGGGCTCCGGGGCGCGGAAGGCACGTTCGCAGCCGTCGCAGGTCTGGAAGGGCAGTACGGCCGGGCGCTCCACGCTCGGGGGAAGCGGAGGCGGCACCGGCAGCGGCGTTTCCCGGAGCCGGAACGCGAGGATGCTCGCGGGCCGGGTCCAGAAGCGGTCGGGGAGCCGTGCGGTCAGCGTCTCCGTGATCTCCTGCGGCCCGACACCGGCCGCCAGCCACTCGGTGACGGCCGGCGCCAGGCGGGCGGCCTCCCGCGCGGACAGGACGAGACGAGGGTCGATCCGGCGCAGGGCGGTCAGTACGGCGACCGCCTCGGGGTCGGCGTCGGCGAGTGCGGGTGCCGGGCTGCCCGGCTCCTCAGGGCCGGGAGCGGGCGTCGGCTCCCGTAGGGCCGCGGGTTCCTGGACGGCGGGCCAGGGCGGCCGTGGCGGCTTCGGCGGCTCGGGCGGGTCGTCCGGGCCTTCGCCGCGCGGTACGTCGTAGAAGTACGTCCGGGTGCGCACCTGCCCGGCGGGTGTCCGTTCGCGGCGTCGCTCCAGGTATCCGGCCGCTTCGAGTTCCCTGAGCGCCCGGGAGAGCGAGGATCTCGCCCTCGCTGAAGTGCTCGCACAGGGCGGTGATGGTCACGGGGGAGCCGTCGGGCAAGGAGGCGATGTACGCCGCGACGCCGACCGTGACCGCGCTGCCGCGCCGCTGGACGAGGGCGTTGGAGAGCACCGTGAAGTCGGCGGTGAGGCGGGTGCGTACGTGGATCACGCCGGTAGTCGGAGCTCCGGCCTCGGCGCGCAGGCGCGCGTTAGACTGCGGGTCAGCCATCGGGAAGGCACTACTTCCTGATCGGTCAGGCCCTCGATCGGGATTGCCGTCCCGGCCGGGGGCCGTATCTGTTTGAGGTTGTCGCGGCGAACGTAACGGCCCGTTACCCGCCCCTGCAAGCCGGTCACTCGGACGGGTGACGCCCGCCTTCCGGCGCGGGGAGGGTGGGTGGGCGGGTAGTTCTTTCCCCTGGTTCTTTCAGGAGGTCAGTGGCCTACCGGACCCTCGCGGACAAGGGCCCGGTGCGTCCGGGAGCCGCCTCAGGGGCGGTGGTGCCCGGCCTTCAACCCGCCTATGAAGGCGGCCCAGGAGGCGGCTTCGAAGCACAGCGCGGGGCCCTGCGGGGCCTTGCTGTCACGGACCGGGACGACGGCCCCTCGGAACCCGTCGGCCACCTCCACGCAGTTGCCGCCTTCCTGATTGCTGTAGCTGCTCTTGCGCCAGGCGGCGCCTTTCAGATCAGGACGGGACCTTCGCTCCACGGTGGTTGTCCTCCCTCACGGATCGGATCATGTCGAGCGACATGAGCGGGGGCAGAGCTGCCGCCCGCAGCCGATCGTAAGTCAGCGCAAAACTCCTCACCTCGTCCGGATCCTCGATGAGTTGGCCGTAGTGCGCGCCCTCCGTGTAGGCGACCTCCGAGCCGTCCGGCATGGTGAGCACCGTGAGCGAACCGCCCATGACCTCGTGCTCGCCCTGGTCGAACGGCAGTACCTGCACGGTGATGTGAGGTTCCGCCCTGGTCATGAGCAGTCGCGCCAACTGCTCATGCATCACCCCCTGGCCACCGACAGGACGCCGGAGCACCGCCTCGTCGAGAACCACCCACAGTTCGGGCCGGTCGGGCATGCCGAGCCGCTCCTGTCGTCCCAGGCGAAGGGCGACCCGTTCTTCCAACTGCTCTTCGCTGCCGAGCGTCCGACCGATTCTCAGCACCGCACGCGCGTAGTCCTCCGTCTGCAACAAGCCGGGCACCACATGAGCCGCGTACTCGCGGACGGCCACCGCCCGCTCCGAGTACTCGATAAACCTCCGCGACCAGTCCGGAAACGCCTCCCGGTACACATACGGCCACAGCTCCACCAGCAGATCCTCCGCACCGAGCGCCGCGTCCAGCGCACGCGCCAGCTCCAGCGTCGGCTTCGCTCCGGACGCCCGCTCGATCTGCGTGATCCGCGTGCTCACCACATGCGTCCGGTCGCCCAGCTCGGCCTGCGTCAGCCCCGCCGCCGTCCGGAGCCTGCGCACGCGCGCACCGAACAGCGCGGCCATCGACGCACTGGGGTCAATTCCGTTGGCCAAGGCATCACTTCCGTTCCTTACGGCCTCACAAGTAAGGCTGCGCCCCCTGTCGAGCGTAGGCCGATCGTCCGACCCTTGAGCACGGAACGTGATGACTCGTGCGCGCAACGGAGCGCTTCGAGGTGACGGAAAGGAACGAGCAGGCCGTGCTGACAGAAACCTCCACCCCGGGAGACATGCCGCAGCGTGAACTCCAGTCGCTCACGGTGCGGTGCCCCTCCTCCCCGCGTGGTGCGCAGCTCGCCCGGCGTCACGCCGTCCGGTGGATGGAGGAACGGGGCCACCCGCAGGCGTCGGACGTGTCCTGCGCGGTCGCCCTCGTCGTCGGCGAACTCGCGGCGAACGCCGTACAGCACGGTCGGGTCCCCGGCCGGGAGTTCGGTCTGCGGCTCGTCCTGGACGGGGCCGCGGGCGTACTGCGGGTCGAGGTCGCGGACGCCGCCTCCGCGAAGCGGCTGCCCACGGCCGCGCCCTCCTCCTGCCCCGACGGCGAGTCGGGCCGGGGACTGCTCCTGGTGGACGTCCTGGCCGAGCGCTGGGGGTCGACGCCTCGCAGCCCGGTGGGCAAGACGGTCTGGGCGGAGCTGCGTCTTGGGATCTGACCCGCTCCCCCGGCGAGGGGGGAGACAGCGGCGCCCGAGGGGAGGCAGTGGTGCCCGAAAAAGGCGTACGGCGCGTACAGCGCGTACCTTCTCGTACGCGCCGACGCGCCGCTGCGGGGCCGGCTGAGGATCTACTCCTCGTCCTCGGGCTTCTCCGCTTCGTTGATCTCCTCCTCGAGACCGAGCTGCTCGACGAGCCACTTGTCGAACTCGATCGCGGCGCGCACCCAGCTGACCGTCGAGGAGACGAAGTGCTCCAGGCTGACGCCCATGCCGATCAGCATCTGGGCCTCGCCGATCAGGCGGACCGTGCCGTCGTCGTGGGTGTGGCTGTAGACCTTGGGCCACAGGGTCCGGCGGTTCCAGTCGTCGATCGACTCGAGGATCTGCGGCTTGGCCTCGATCTCGTGGGGCCGGTCGTAGAACGTCCGCACGGAGAAGACCTGCTGGTCTCCCTCACCCCGGAACATGAAGTAGGTGCGGAACTGCTCCCACGGCGCCGCGAGGTCACCCTCGTCGTCGACGACGTACTTGAGCTCCATCTGGTCGAGGAGCTGCTTCACGAGGTCCTGATCCGGGACGACGGGGCCGGCCGGGCCGCCGGGCTGCGGCTCGGGCTGGCCCCCGAAGTTCGGAATCGAGGACGGGTCGATGGTCACCGTGAATTTCCCTTCGTACGGATTCCGCCATCCTCCCCCATGCGGGGAGGGGGGTGGCAAGCCCCGACAGGCCCTGTCAGCCCTGGGCTGACACGATCCGGTCAACGGCAACCTCCGGGTGCCGGAGCCCGTCTCTCCCAGTGACGGACGGCAGGGGTGGTGGGCCATGGCGGCAGCGGACAGAGGGCACACCCGGTGGGGGCTGATCCTGCCGTTTCTGGCAGTGCCGGTTCTCCTTCTCGGGTTCCTCATCATCGGTGTGTTCATGTGGGCCCTGACCGACAAAGACGACCCGGGCGCCAGAGGTGCGTCGAAGGCCCTCTGCGCCGACGCCCTGGCCTTCGGCGGCGCCGCCCGCCCCGGGGGCGCGGAGGTGCACGACTGCACGGTGCAGCGGGGCATCGACACCGCGTACTCGGCGGTGCTGCGGATGCCGCGCGAGGATGTACGGCCCTGGCTGCGCACGACCTACCCGGACGCCCCGGGGCCCCGCACGGGCGGCGGCTCCTGCGGGGCGCTCTGCCTCGACGTGACCCACGAGAACGGCCTCCCCGGCACGGCGGAGGCGCATGTGGTGCAGGTGAGGGTGGAGTACGTGAACGCCGAGACGGCGCTGGTGCGCTTCTCGGCGTTCACGATGTGACGTACAGCGTGTCGTCCTACAGCGTCTTGCCCGTCCCGGGCCCGACCAGCAGCCCGTCCTCGACGCGGTCCACCCGAACCGTGTCGCCGTCCTTGATCTCCCCGGACAGGATCTCCTTGGCGAGCCGGTCGCCGATGGCGGACTGGACGAGCCGCCGCAGCGGCCGGGCGCCGTACGCCGGGTCCATGCCCTCCTCCGCGAGCCAGGCCAGGGCCTCGGGCGTGATGTCCAGGGTGAGGCGCCGCTCGGCGAGCCGCTTGGCCAGGCGCTCCAGCTGGAGCTTCGCGATGCGCTCCAGCTCGGGCTTGGTCAGCGCGGCGAAGACGACCAGGTCGTCCAGGCGGTTGAGGAACTCCGGTTTGAAGGAGGTCCGCACCACCTCCAGGACCTGCTCCTTCTTCTCCTGCTCGCTGGTGATCGGGTCGACCAGGAACTGGCTGCCCAGGTTCGACGTCAGCACCAGGATGGTGTTGCGGAAGTCGACCGTGCGGCCCTGGCCGTCCGTGAGACGCCCGTCGTCGAGCACCTGGAGCAGGATGTCGAAGACCTCGGGGTGGGCCTTCTCCACCTCGTCCAGCAGGACGACGGAGTACGGCCGCCTGCGCACGGCCTCGGTGAGCTGGCCGCCCTCCTCGTAGCCGACGTATCCGGGCGGGGCGCCGACCAGCCGGGCCACGCTGTGCTTCTCGCTGTACTCCGACATGTCGATGCGGACCATCGCCCGCTCGTCGTCGAAGAGGAAGTCGGCGAGGGCCTTGGCCAGCTCGGTCTTGCCGACGCCGGTCGGGCCGAGGAAGAGGAACGACCCGGTGGGCCGGTCGGGGTCGGCGATCCCGGCACGGGACCGTCGTACGGCGTCGCTGACCGCCCGCACGGCCTCGGTCTGGCCGATGAGCCGCTTGCCCAGCTCGTCCTCCATGCGCAGCAGCTTCTGCGTCTCGCCCTCCAGCAGCCGCCCGGCGGGGATGCCGGTCCAGGAGGCGACGACGTCGGCGATGTCGTCGGAGCCGACCTCCTCCTTGACCATGGTGTCCTTGGCGACCTCTTCCTCGGCCTCGGAGGCGGCCTCCAGTTCCTTCTCCAGGGCCGGGATCTCGCCGTAGAGCAGCTTGGAGGCGGTGTCGAAGTCGCCGTCGCGCTGGGCGCGTTCGGCCTGGCCGCGGATCTCGTCGAGACGTTCCTTCAGCTCACCGACGCGGTTGAGGGACTGCTTCTCCTTCTCCCAGCGGGCGGTGAGGCCGCGCAGTTCCTCCTCCTTGTCGGCGAGGTCGCGGCGCAGCTTCTCCAGGCGCTCGCGGGAGGCCGCGTCGGTCTCCTTGCCGATCGCCAGCTCCTCCATCTTCAGCCGGTCGACGACGCGCTGGAGTTCGTCGATCTCGACGGGCGAGGAGTCGATCTCCATGCGCAGCCGGGAGGCCGCCTCGTCGACGAGGTCGATGGCCTTGTCGGGCAGGAAGCGGGAGGTGATGTACCGGTCGGACAGGCTCGCGGCGGCGACCAGCGCGCTGTCGGCGATCTGCACCTTGTGGTGGGCCTCGTAGCGGCCCTTGAGCCCGCGCAGGATCGCGATGGAGTCCTCGACGCTCGGCTCGGCGACCAGCACCTGCTGGAAGCGCCGCTCCAGGGCGGGGTCCTTCTCGATCCGCTCGCGGTACTCGTCGAGCGTGGTGGCTCCGACCATGCGCAGTTCGCCGCGGGCCAGCATGGGCTTCAGCATGTTCCCGGCGTCCATGGCGGAGTCACCGCCGGCACCGGCCCCGACGACGGTGTGCAGCTCGTCGATGAAGGTGATGATCTGCCCGTCGGAGTCCTTGATCTCGGCGAGGACGGTCTTCAGCCGCTCCTCGAACTCGCCCCGGTACTTCGCGCCCGCGACCATGGCCCCCAGGTCGAGCGCGACGAGCCGCTTGTCCTTCAGCGACTCGGGCACGTCACCCTTGACGATCCGCTGGGCGAGGCCCTCGACGACGGCGGTCTTGCCGACGCCGGGCTCACCGATGAGCACGGGGTTGTTCTTGGTACGGCGGCTGAGCACCTGCACCACGCGCCGGATCTCCTGGTCCCGCCCGATGACGGGATCGAGCTTGCCTTCGCGCGCGGCGGCGGTGAAGTCGGTGCCGAACTTCTCCAGGGCCTTGTACTGGCCCTCGGGGTCGGACGTGGTCACCCGGCGCGCTCCTCGCGTCTTCTGGAAGGCGGCCTGGAGCTTCTTGGCGTCGGCCCCCTGCTGGGACAGCACCTCGCCGGCCGCGCCGCCCTTCGCGGCGAGGGCGATGAGGAGGTGCTCCGTGGAGAGGTACTCGTCGCCGAGGTCCTTGGCGCGGGCCTGCGCGTCGGCGACGACGGCGAGCATCTCGCGGTTGGGCTGGGGCGGCGCGACGGTCGACCCGGTCACGCTGGGCAGCCCGGCGAGCACGCGCTCGGCTCCGGCGCGTACGGCGGCCTGGTCGGCCTCGACCGCGGCGAGCAGGTCGGTGATGTTCTCGTTGTCCTGTCCCTGGAGCAGCGCGAGCAGCAGATGGGCAGGGGTGAGGTCGGGGTGTCCCTCGGTCACGGCCCGGTTGCTGGCAGCGTTGATCGCGTCCCGGCTCCGGTTGGTCAGCTCGGCGTCCACGTTCGCGTTCTCCTCCTTGCACTGACCCGAACGGCTTGCACAAAGTTGAGTCTAGTGCACTCAAGGACGGTTCCGGGAGGCTCGGGGGGTCTAAGTTCGCGGCATGGCGACCAAGTACTCCGTGGACCCGGGCGCTCCGGACCCGTCATATCTCGGCTTCTGGCGGGAGCGGCACCTGTGCACCCTGACGACTCCCCGCCCGGACGGCACTCCGCACCTGGTACCCGTCGGGGTCACATACGATCCCGAGGCACGTCTTGCTCGGGTGATCACCAACAGGGCGAGCGCGAAGGTGCGGTACGTGCGGGCCGCCGGGGAGCAGGGGGCGGCCGTCGCCGTCTGCCAGCTGGAGGGCCGGCGGTGGGCGACGCTGGAGGGCCGGGCCTTCGTCCACGACGAACCGGGCCGGGTCGCCGAGGCGGAGCGGCGCTACGCGGAGCGCTACGGCAGGACCCCGTCACCCAATCCGGCGCGCGTGGTGATCGAGATCCACCTGACGCGGGCGATGGGGCGAGGTTGAGCGAAGTGAACATCCACACCGGTGATCGACTGGATCCAGCCACCACCGGATGGGGTCGATACCCCGAAATATCCCTGAAAACTGCAGCGGCGTCACCGTGTTCAGGTCACGGTGACGCCGCTGCGGGGGGAAGCACCTGAGCGATCTGTTACGACGGGGGAATCGCGTCAGGCACTGCGGGGGGTGGCAGAGATGGTCCTCGGGGCAGGAGAGTCGGCCTCCACCTGCTGGTGGTCCCGTTGGTCCAGGTTCACAAAGATCATTCCGTACCGTACGGCGCATCGAACTGGCTGCGGCGCCCCCCGAGGCCGCCGCAGACACCGGTAAGCCCGTACGTCCTCGTCGTCGTCCCGCGTGACGACCACCGGCTCGCCGAAGACGGTCACCATCAACGAGTCACCACTGTGGGGGATGGCGGTGACCAGGTCGATGAAGTGCCAGCCGGAGCGGTAGGCGGTGGCCATTTCACGACGGAAGGAGCGGTCGTCGGGTGGAGTGGTCACATCAACGCTCCGAGTCCGCGACGATCGCCGGCCAATGACTGTCCGCCAGGACATCGCTCTTGACATCGCTCGCGACGCTCTCCGGCCAGTGGCTGTCCGCCCGGGTATCACCCTTCGCGCCGGAGTAACCGCTCACTCCGATGACAGCGACGGCAGAGAGGGCGGCAGCAAGCACCGAGCGAAGCAGTCTCTTGCGCATAGTCGGCTTCGTCCTCACTTGTGAGTCTCCTCTTCCCCCGTCAGGTAAGACGATGGCTCATTCGAACACGTCATGGCCACACAATCGGTGCATCATGTTCCTGCATGTTCAGGACCCTGGGGGGTGGAGATTTCGTGGCAAATCCGACTAAGGCGACGCATCCCCATGCGGTCACCGAGCTGTGCGAGGAAGGTAACCGACTTTATGCGAACGCCCTGCGTGCAGGGCGGATCGCACGCACGGACGTGATGTCAGCGCCTTGTCTGGTCGAGCTCGCCCTCCTTCACCCGGACCCGGACGACGAGGACTGGTTGCGACCGGTGCCGCCGACGGTCGCGCTCGCCGAGCGTCTGCACCCGATCGAGCGCGACATCGCGGAACGCCGGCAGTTGTCGATCAAGATCGCGGACGCCTTCGAGCCGTTCATGGCCTTGGGATCCCAAGTAACGGCGACCGACCACTCGATCACGGTGCTGGAGGGCGGTGACCGGATCAATGCGGCCCTCAACCTGGCCACGGCCCAGTGCCAGGTTGAGATGCTCACCATCCAGCCCAGTGACGACCGGTTCTCCGAGCGCAGCCTCACCCAGGGGCTCGAGAGGGACCGGGCCATGATCGAGCGGGGCGTCCGGATCCGGACGCTCTACCAGCACACGGCGCGATACAGCCCGCAGAAACTCGCTTATGTGGCGCAACTCGCCAACGGCAAGGCGGAGTACCGCACGATCGACGAGGTGGTGGAACGGCTCATCGTCTGTGACGGGACCGTCGCGTTCATTCCGGCCCGTGACGACCAGCAGGTCGCACTGGAGCTCCGCCACCCCGGGCTCGTCCGGTACCTGGTGAAGGTCTTCGAGTTCATGTGGAGTCGTTCGGTCCCGCTGAGCGCCGGCGCCCCCTACGGACCGGCCGCGGACGGCATCACGGACATCCAGTACTCCATTGCCAAACTCCTCGTGGAGGGGCATGTGGACGAGGCCATCGCCCGCCGCCTCGGGATGAACGTGCGCACGTGCCGGGCTCACATCGCCAAACTCGCCGCCACACTCGGCAGCGGCAGTCGTGCGCAACTCGGCTTCCTCATCGCGCAGTCCGGCATCCTGGAACGCGCGGGTGCCGCACAGTGAGCGCACCGCACCGCGAGCACGGCAAGGACGACCTGTGCTCCGCCGGCACGGACCTGTACGAACGGGCACTGCGTCAGGGGCGGCTGCCGGCCGAGGACACCCGTGCGGCCCCCTGCCTCGTCGACCTGGGTCTGCTGCACCCGGCCCTCGACGACCCCACCCGGCTGGAGCCCGTCGCCCCGGTCGTCGCGCTGCACCGGCTGCTGCGGAGCTCCGAGGAGCGGATCGCCGGCGAACGGCAGCGCGAAGCACGGCTGGCCGAGACGTTCGGCTCCCTCATGCGGATCGCCGACTCTCACCCCACAGCCGGCGACACCCCCACGATCCAGCTGCTCACCGGCACGGAACGGATCAACCGGGCCATCACCGACGCGATGGCCGATGCCTCCGAGGAGCTGATGACCGTCCAGCCCCGCGCCGGCCTCACCGGCGAACGCGGTCAGGCCGCCGACGCCGCGTCGCTCGGCCGTGACCAGGCAGCGCTGGACCGTGGTTGCCACATCCGCACGCTGTACCCGCACACGTTGCGCCACTTTCCGATCATCGCGGCCCGTTGCGAGCGCCTGACGGGCGACGTCCAGATCCGCACGCTGGACGAAGTCCCCGACCGCCTTGTCCTCATCGACCGCACGGTGGCCTTCGTCCCGGCCGGCGAGGACGGCAAACTCGCTCTGGAGATCCGGCATCCGGCCATCGTGGATCACCTGGCCGTCACCTTCGACCGCCTCTGGCGCCTGGCCACGCCCATGTACCCCGTGGCGGCCCCCCAGCCCTCCCACAACGGCATCACCCCCCGCCAGCACGCCATAGCCGCCCTCCTCGTCGAAGGCCACACCGACGCCGTCATCGCCGACCGCCTCGGGATGAACATCCGCACCGCCCGCGTCCACATCGCCAAACTCGCCGCGACGCTGGGCAGTCAGAGCAGGGCGCAGCTCGGGTATCTCATCGGGCGGTCCGGGATTCTTGACCGGGAACGCTGAGGGGCGTGGACGCAGTGGCCCGCGGCGGTCCGTCCAGGCCCGCCTGGGCGATCCGCACGCCCAGCTGCGTACGGCTCGCCGCCCCCAGCGTCTCCGACAGCCGGGCGATGTGCGCCCGGCAGGTCCGGACGCTGATGCCCAGCCGCTCGGCGATCACCGCGTCCTGGTGCCCCTCGGCCAGCAGGGCGGCGATCGACTGCTCCCGGTGGGAGATGCCCTCGATGCCGGTGTCGGGAAGCGGGGCCGTGAGGGGGATGGCGAGGCGCCAGAGCCGTTCGAAGACCGTGACGAGGTAGGCGACGATCGCCGGGTGCCGTAGCTCCAGGGCCATCGTGCGGTCGGTGTTGGCGGGGATGAACGCGACCGTCCGGTCGAAGAGGATCAGCCGGTCGATCACCTCGTCCAGCGTGCGCGCCTCCACCGCGTCGCCCATCAGCTCCAGATAGGTCAGCAACCCCTGCCCGTGCCGGGCGACATGCGTGTACAGGTCCCTCATCCGCACACCCCGGCCGCGCAGCGCCAGCGCCCGGTGCAGCCCCTCGGAGAGTTCCGCCTCGCGGCGGATGCCGCCGGGCTGGACGGTGAGTACCTCGGTCGTGCACGCCTGGGTCGCCTCGTCCATCGCGGCCTGGATCCGGGCGAGTCCGTCCAGGACCCGGATGGCCGGGCCCTCCGCCGCCGACGCGGCCGGCCGCACCTGGCGGCCCAGCCCGGCGTACCACTCGACGGCCTCGACGGCCGAGCCCATCCGCCGCTGGCTCGCACTGACCTCGTCGTACATCCCGCGCAGCAGCCGGGTCATGACCTCCTGCGGGGAGGTCGGCACCAGCCAGTCCATGTCGTCGGGGTCCGGGTGCAGCAGGGCGAGTTCCAGCAGGCAGGGCACCGGTTCCGCGTCACGGCGCGGCACCCGGCCGCGCCGTACGGCCCGGGAATACACGCGGTCCCCGGCCTCGCACAGTCGGTCGGCACCATGGGGATGCTCATCCACCCCGTGCCCGGCCATCGCCCATCCCACCCCCGGTTCCGCCGCCTTCCGCAGCGCAACTATGCGCGGACCGGACGTGCTCCGCAACACGGCTCCCCGCGCGACGGCGGCCGGAAACCACCGGTTCACGCCGGTCTCGGAGCATCAGGTCGCAGGGGGTGGGTGAACCCGGGCCGAGGCCCGCCTACTTCAGGCCGATCTCCGAGCACGCCGCCTTGTACTCGGCCGTGCAGATGTCCGACAGCTTGTAGATGTCGTCCGCGACCACCGTGTCCTTGATGTTCTCCTTGGTGAGCGCGACCACGGGCACGAGGTGCGCCGGGATGCCCTTGTCCGTGGGGCTGTCGACCTTGTCGCGGGCCAGGGCGGCGAACTGGATGTCGCGGCCCTGGACCCTGGCGACGGCCATCTCCGCGGCGTTCTCCGCCTCCTGCGGGTACGACTTGTACACGCTCATGTACTGCTCGCCGCTGATGATCCGCTGCACGGCCGGCAGCTCCGCGTCCTGGCCGGTGATCGGCGGTACGTCGGTCACGCCGGCGGCCTTCAGCGCCTTGAGGATGCCGCCCGCCATGCCGTCGTTGGCGGAGTACACCGCCGCGATGTCGTCCTTGCCGATCTTCTCGATCGCGCCGACCATGTTGGCCTCGGCGTTCTCCGGCTTCCAGTCCTTGGTGTCGAAGGACGCGGCGATCGTCACCTTGCCGTTCAGCATGGACATCGCGCCCGCCTTGAACTGCTTGGCGTTCGGGTCGGTGGACGAGCCGTTCATCATGACGATCTTGTCGGAGAGGCTCGCGTCCTCCCCGATGGCCTCCAGCAGGGTGCGGCCCTGGACCTCGCCGACCAGCTCGTTGTCGAAGGAGATGTACGCGTCGATGGGGCCCTCGGCCAGCCGGTCGTAGGCGATGACCGGGATGCCGGCCTCCTTCGCCTTCTTCACGCCGCTCGCGATGGCGTGCGAGTCGACCGCGTCCAGCAGGATCACGTCGACCCGGTCGTCGATCATCTTCTGCATCTGGCTCGCCTGCTTGTTCGCGCTCGCCTCGGCGTTGGCGTACTCGACGCGGCCCTTGTCGTTGGTGAGGGACTCGACCTTCCGCTTGATGATCGGGTAGTCGAAGTTCTCGTAGCGCGTGTTCGCCTTCTCCGGCAGCAGCAGCCCCACGGTGATGTCGTTGCCCTTGGTCGGGCTCGCGTCGTCACTGCTCCCCGTCGCATTGAGCACGCCGCAGCCTGCGAGCGTGACGGACATCGTGGCGGCTGCCACGGATATGGCGATACGACGCATGCGGGAGCTCACTTCACGTGTGATTCGGACGTGGGCACAGCATTGGTGCCCATGTGACTGAAAAGCCAACGCGGGTGCGACCCCCAGCGTCAAGCAAAACCACTTAACGAGATGACAACACCACGCTCCGCAGCAGTTGTGGAGACTCTGCGGAATCGCCTTCAAGGACCGTGCACCATACAGCCATCCACGGAAGACCCGGCTAAATCGGTCCAAGGCATGGGAAAAGGGCCGGGAGTTTCCTCCCGGCCCCTTCCCGGCCCTTTCACGGGCGCATGCGCGTCAGTCGGACTGCTGCTGCCGCTTCGGCCGCCACACCACCAGCGCACTGGTCTGCTGCACCTCCTGGTACGGCACCAGGTCGCGCCGGTACGACGCGTGCACCGCCGCCTCGCGCTGCCGCATCGCCGCCGCCGCGCCGTCGAGCGCGTCCTCCAGCTCGGCCACCCGGGCCTGGAGCGCGGCGACCTGGTTCTCCAGTTCGATGATGCGCTTGATTCCGGCCAGGTTGATGCCCTCGTCCTGCGACAACGCCTGCACCTGGCGGAGCAGTTCGATGTCGCGGGCCGAGTAGCGCCGGCCCCGGCCGGCGGTGCGGTCGGGGGACACCAGGCCCAGTCGGTCGTACTGGCGCAGGGTCTGGGGGTGCAGGCCGGACAGCTGGGCCGCCACCGAGATGACGTAGACCGGGGTTTCCTCGGTCAGTTCATACGGATTGCGCCGACGACCGTCCATCAGACTCATGCTCCCTTCGCGGCCTGGAACAGATCCGCCCGCGGATCCTCACCCGCGGTCGCCTCGCGGTACGCCTCGAGTGCGTCACGAGCCTTCCCCGACAGGTCCTTCGGAACACTCACCTCCACGGTGACCAGAAGGTCACCGCGGGTGCCGTCCTTGCGGACCGCGCCCTTGCCCCGGGCACGCATGGTGCGCCCGTTGGGCGTGCCCGGCGGCAGCTTCAGGGTGACGGGCGGGCCACCCAGCGTGGGCACCCGCACCTCGCCGCCGAGGGCCGCCTCGGCGAAGGTCACCGGGACGGTGACCGTGAGGTTGTCCTCCTTGCGGCCGAACACCGGGTGGGAGTCGACGTGCACGACCACGTAGAGGTCGCCCGCCGGCCCGCCGCGCTCGCCCGGCGCTCCCTTGCCGCGCAGCCGGATCCGCTGGCCGTCGCTGACGCCAGCGGGGATGCGCACCTGCATGGTCCGCGAGGACTTGGCCCGGCCGCTGCCCTTGCAGACCTCGCAGGCGTTCTCCGCGATCAGGCCGCGTCCCTTGCAGTCCGGGCAGGGGTCGGTGAGGGAGAAGCCGCCGCCGCTGCCCCGGGCGACCTGCCCGGTGCCGACACAGGTCGGGCACACACGGGGCGTGCCGTTCTTGTCGCCGGTGCCCGAACAGGCCTTGCAGGGAGACTGCGACGACATCCGCAGCGGGACGGTCGCGCCCTCGATCGCCTCCGTGAAGCTGAGCGTGACCTCGGACTCGATGTCCTGGCCGCGCCGGGGGTGCGTACGCGTGCCCGGCCCGCCCGCGCCACCGCGGTTGAACAGGCCCCCGAAAACGTCACCGAGTCCGCCGCCGCCGAAGCCGCCGGCTCCCTGACCGCCGCCCTGGGCACCGCCTCCGAAGAGGTCGCCCAGGTCGAAGTTGAAGGAGCCGCCCGCGCCGCCCGGCCCCGGGCGGAAGCCGCCGTTGCCGAAGAGGGCGCGCGCGTCGTCGTACTCCTTGCGCTTCTTGGGGTCGCCGAGGATGTCGTTGGCCTCGGAGATCTCCTTGAAGCGCTCCTCCGCCCTGACGTTCCCCTTGTTGGCGTCCGGGTGGAACTCGCGGGCGAGCTTCCGGTACGCCTTCTTGATCTCGGCCTCGGTGGCGTCCTTGGGGACGCCGAGGACCTTGTAGTAGTCCTTCTCGATGAAGTCCTTGGTGCTCATCCTCGACGCCCCTCCTTTCCTTCGTCCGTGACGTCAGCCCTCGTCCGGGCCACCGCTCTCCTTGTCGTCGGCGTCGGCGGACTCGTCCGCCTTGACCGTCTGCGCCCCCGGCTGCGGTTCGGCCACCGCCACCCGCGCGGGGCGGATGGTGCGCTCGCCGATCCGGTACCCGGGCTGCAGGATCGCCACGCAGGTCGTCTCGGTGACGTCCGGCGCGTAGCTGTGCATCAGCGCTTCGTGGATCGTCGGGTCGAAGGGCTCGCCCTCCTTGCCGAACTGCTGCAGGCCCATCTTCGCGGCGGTGCTCTCCAGCGACTCGGCGACGGACTTGAAGCCGCCGACCAGTTCGCCGTGTTCCCGCGCGCGGCCGATGTCGTCGAGCACGGGCAGGAGCTCGGTCAGGAGGTTCGCGATGGCGATCTCCTTGACCGCGATCCGGTCGCGCTCGACCCGGCGGCGGTAGTTCTGGAACTCGGCCTGGAGGCGCTGGAGGTCCGCCGTGCGCTCGCTGAGCGCCGTGCGGGCCTGGTCCAGCTGAGCCACCAGAGCCACGTCCTGGCCCGTGTCCCCGGCCGGGGCCGCCCCCTCCTCAGCGGAGGGGGAGGCAGCCTTCGGCTCGGCGTCGTCGGAGGTGGCGCCGGAAGGGACGTCGGGCTGCTGCTCGTCGAAGCCCGGGGTCTCCTCCGTCACGCGGCACCGTCCTTCCGCTCGTCGTCGACGATCTCGGCGTCGACGACGTCGTCGTCGGCGGCCTTGGCACCACCGGCAGCGGCGCCCGCGTCACCGGCGGGACCACCGGCGGCCTGGGCCGCATTGGCGTCCGCGTACATGGCCTGGCCGAGCTTCTGGGAGACGGCCGCGACCTTCTCCGTGGCGGTGCGGATCTCGGCGGAGTCCTCGCCCTTGAGCTTCTCCTTCAGCTCACCGACGGCTTCCTCGACCTCGGTCTTGATCTCGCCCGGGACCTTGTCCTCGTTGTCCTTGAGGAACTTCTCGGTCTGGTAGACGAGCTGCTCGCCCTGGTTGCGGGACTCGGCGGCCTCGCGGCGCTTGTGGTCCTCCTCCGCGTACTGCTCGGCCTCCTGGCGCATGCGGTCGACCTCGTCCTTCGGCAGCGAGGAGCCGCCGGTGACGGTCATCTTCTGCTCCTTGCCCGTGCCCAGGTCCTTGGCGGTCACGTGCATGATGCCGTTGGCGTCGATGTCGAAGGACACCTCGATCTGCGGGACGCCGCGGGGCGCCGGGGGCAGACCGGTCAGCTCGAACATCCCGAGCTTCTTGTTGTACGCCGCGATCTCGCGCTCGCCCTGGTAGACCTGGATCTGCACGGACGGCTGGTTGTCCTCGGCGGTGGTGAAGATCTCGGACCGCTTGGTCGGGATCGTCGTGTTCCGCTCGATGAGCTTGGTCATGATGCCGCCCTTGGTCTCGATACCGAGGGACAGCGGGGTGACGTCGAGGAGCAGGACGTCCTTGACCTCGCCCTTGAGGACACCGGCCTGCAGGGCGGCACCGATGGCGACGACCTCGTCCGGGTTGACGCCCTTGTTGGCGTCCTTGCCGCCGGTCAGCTCCTTGACGAGCTCGGCGACGGCGGGCATACGGGTGGAGCCGCCGACGAGAACGACGTGGTCGATCTCGGAGAGGTTGATCCCGGCGTCCTTGATGACGTTGTGGAACGGCGTCTTGCAGCGCTCCAGCAGGTCCGCGGTCAGCTGCTGGAACTGGGCGCGGGTGAGCTTCTCGTCGAGGTGCAGGGGGCCCTCGGCGGAGGCGGTGATGTAGGGCAGGTTGATCGAGGTCTCGGTGGACGAGGACAGCTCGATCTTCGCCTTCTCGGCGGCCTCGCGCAGACGCTGCAGGGCCATCTTGTCCTTGCCCAGGTCCACGCCGTGGCCGGACTGGAACTGCTGGACCAGGTAGTCGACGACGCGCTGGTCCCAGTCGTCACCACCGAGGTGGTTGTCACCGTTGGTGGCCTTCACCTCGACGACACCGTCGCCGATCTCCAGCAGCGAGACGTCGAACGTACCGCCACCGAGGTCGAAGACCAGGATGGTCTGGTCGTCCTTGTCGAGGCCGTACGCCAGAGCGGCCGCGGTGGGCTCGTTGACGATGCGCAGCACGTTCAGACCGGCGATCTCGCCGGCCTCCTTCGTGGCCTGACGCTCGGAGTCGTTGAAGTACGCCGGGACGGTGATGACCGCGTCGGTCACCTTCTCGCCGAGGTAGGACTCGGCGTCCCGCTTGAGCTTCTGGAGCACGAAGGCGCTGATCTGCTGCGGGTTGAAGGGCTTCCCGTCGAGGTCGATCTTCCAGTCGGTGCCCATGTGACGCTTCACGGAGCGGATGGTCCGGTCCACGTTCGTGACCGCCTGGCGCTTGGCCACCTCTCCGACGAGCACCTCACCGTTCTTGGCGAAGGCGACGACGGACGGCGTGGTCCTGGCGCCCTCGGCGTTGGTGATGACGGTGGGCTCGCCGCCCTCCAGAACGCTGACGACGGAGTTAGTCGTGCCCAGGTCGATGCCGACCGCACGTGCCATGGTTGATTCCTCCAGCTGACTTGAGTGGAACGGACTCAAGTGTGCACGACGGCCCCCAACCGGTCAACAGAGCTGAGTCGGGCAGGCTCAACTCTTATCCGTTCCTTACACGCAATGGGGCTGTGACCTGCGGCGATACGCTGCGTCGAGGACCGTACACAGCCACCCGTGAGAGGGCGAACACGACCACGAGGGCCCCTCCCGCCACCCACCACAGGGCGTCGGCCCCGACCCGGCCGGCGTGCGCGAGTACCCCGACGAGCATCCCGGACAACGCCCCGATTCCCAGCAGCAGACTCGCCCCCGGCGCGGTCAGCCCGAGCCGCCGCAGCCGGTGCGCGAGATGATCGGGCCCACTGCGGAACACACCCCGCCCGCCCAGCCGCCGGGCCACCAGCACGAGCACGGCATCGGCACCCACCACGGCGGTCAGCGCGAACAGGACCCCCGCGCTCTCCCCGACCCCGGACCCGGCCCGGGCACACACGGCTCCCACGGCGATCACGAACCCCGCGGACATGGACCCGCAACTGCCCAGCGCCACGCGCGCGGGATGCCAGTTGTGCAGCAGAAACCCGGTCAGCGCGGCGGCCAGCACGCTCATCAGCCCCGCGATGCCGTCCATCACCTCGACGGCCGCACAGGCCGCCACCCCGAAGGCGGCGACGACTCCGACCGTACCGGCCAGCCCGTCGGCGTGATCGAGCCCCCGGAGCCCGCACACCACCGCCACGACCCACACGACGGCCAGCAGCCCGGTCCCCACCCCCGTCTCCCCGTACGGCACGACACACGCGGCCGCCACGCCCGTACCGGCGACCAGCACCCGCCGCCGCAGCCGCCACACGTCGTCGGCGAGCCCGAGCAGGGCGACGGCAGCCGCCGCGGCGAGCACCCCCCGCGCCCCGTCGGCGGGCGGCGCGATCCCCAGCCACTCCCCGGCGCCGACGACCAGCCCCGTGACGAGGACGACGGCCACACCCCCGGACAGCGGCACGTCCCGCTGCCGCCGCCGCTCGACCAGCCGCAGCCGCAGGGCGGGGGCCCGCAGGGCGGCCGCGAGCAGGGCGGTGAGGAGGAGGGCGGTGGCGGCGGCGCTGATCCCGTAGAGCACGGATATAAGGTAGGCGGGATTATGACAATTCGGTATGAATAACACGACGCGATCCCGACGCGATACCGGCGCGATCCCGACCGGATCCGGTCGGTTTCTGAGGCAACCCTCAGCGATTCAGATCACTGCCCACCCGGCTACAGTGCGGCGGAGGATGAGGGTAGTCTCAGACGGACTGCATAAGTTACCGCTTAGTAATTTCGGGGAACCCTCCATCACGGCAGGTCACCCCGACGAAACCCCTCGCAGGCCCGAGGAGCCCCCATGCAACTCGCCGCGATCATCGTGTCGCTGGTACTGACCGTGGTCGGCGTCGCGCTGCTCGCACGCGCGATCGGCCAGTTCGTCCGGTACTTCAAGCTGGGCCAGCCGGTCCCCGCCGGTACCCGGACCGACAACCCCTACCAGCGCAGCGTGACCCTGGTGAAGGAGTTCCTCGGCCACACGCGCATGAACCGGTGGGGCATCGTCGGTGTCGCCCACTGGTTCGTCGCCGTCGGCTTCCTGACGCTCCCGCCGACCCTCGCCCAGGCCTTCGGCCAGCTGTTCCAGGCCGACTGGGTGCTGCCGGTCATCGGCGGGTTCCTGCCGTTCGAGCTGTACATCGAGTTCATCGGCGTGATGACGGTCCTGGGCATCGCGGTGCTCATCGCGATCCGCCTGCTGAACCTGCCCAGCCGTCCGGGCCGCAAGTCCCGCTTCGCCGGCTCCAAGGCCGGTCAGGCGTACTTCGTCGAGTACGTCATCCTCACCATCGGCCTGGCGATCTACGTGCTGCGGGGCCTGGAGGGCGCGCTCCACCACGTCGACCACTACGAGGCGTCGTACTTCGCGTCGTACCCGCTGGTGCTCGCGTTCAAGGGGCTGAGCGTCCCCGCGCTGCAGAACCTCGTCTACCTGGTCGCGACGATCAAGATCGGCACCTCGTTCATCTGGATGATCGTGGTGTCGCTCAACACCAACATGGGTGTCGCCTGGCACCGCTTCCTCGCCTTCCCGAACATCTGGTTCAAGCGCGAGGCGTCGGGTGGGACGGCCCTCGGGGCGCTCCAGCCCATGACGTCGGGCGGCAAGCCGATCGACTTCACCGACCCCGGCGACGACGACGTCTTCGGCGTCTCCCAGGTCGAGCAATACTCCTGGAAGGGCCTGCTGGACTTCTCCACCTGCACCGAGTGCGGCCGCTGCCAGTCGCAGTGCCCCGCCTGGAACACGGGCAAGCCCCTCTCCCCCAAGCTGCTGATCATGTCCCTGCGGGACCACGCGCACGCCAAGGCGCCGTACCTGCTGGCCGGCGGCGGCAAGACGATGGAGGGCGAGGAGAAGGCGTCTCCCGAGGCTCTCAAGGATGTCCCGGCGTCCGCCCTGGCGGAGGCCGAGCGCCCGCTGGTCGGCACGCTGGGGGAGAACGGCGTCATCGACCCGGACGTCCTGTGGTCCTGCACCACCTGCGGCGCCTGCGTCGAGCAGTGCCCGGTGGACATCGAGCACGTCGACCACATCGTCGACATGCGCCGCTACCAGGTGATGATCGAGTCCTCGTTCCCGTCCGAGGCGGGCACGATGCTCAAGAACCTGGAGAAGAAGGGCAACCCCTGGGGCCTGGCGAAGAAGCAGCGCCTGGAGTGGCTCAAGGAGGTCGACTTCGAGGTCCCGGTCGTCGGCAAGGACATCGAGGACCTGTCCGAGGTCGAGTACCTCTACTGGGTCGGCTGCGCCGGCGCCCTGGAGGACCGCGCCAAGAAGACCACGAAGGCCTTCGCGGAGCTCCTGCACATCGCGGGCGTCAAGTTCGCCATCATGGGCGGCGACGAGAAGTGCACCGGTGACTCCGCCCGCCGCCTCGGCAACGAGCCCCTGTTCCAGGAGCTCGGCATGGAGAACGTCATGGCGCTGAACATGGCGTTCGGCGAGGAGATGGACGACGAGGGCAAGGTCGTCGCCGAGTCGGCGAAGCCCAAGTCGGCCAAGAAGATCGTCGCCACCTGCCCGCACTGCCTCAACACGCTCGGCAACGAGTACCCGCAGCTCGGCGGCGACTACGAGGTCATCCACCACACGCAGCTGCTCCAGCACCTCGTCGACGAGGGCAAGCTGATCCCGGTCACGCCGGTCGAGGGCATCATCACGTACCACGACCCGTGCTACCTGGGCCGCCACAACAAGATCTACACGCCGCCGCGCGAGATCATCGCCAGCGTCCCCGGCATCCGCAACGAGGAGATGCACCGCCACAAGGAGCGCGGCTTCTGCTGCGGCGCCGGCGGTGCGCGGATGTGGATGGAGGAGCGGATCGGCAAGCGCATCAACAACGAGCGCGTCGACGAGGCCCTGTCGGTGAACCCCGACATCGTCTCGACGGCCTGCCCGTTCTGCCTCGTGATGCTCACCGACTCCGTCAACGGCAAGAAGAACGACGGCAAGGCCAAGGAGTCCATCCAGGTGGTGGACGTCGCCCAGCTGCTGCTGGACTCGGTGAAGACGCCGGTCGTGGCGGAGGGCGAGGACGACGGCGACGACGGCGAGCCGCCGGCGGGCACGGCGGACTCTACGAGCGCGCCGGAGCCGGAGCCGGTGAAGTAGGCGGTACCCGCGGGTTGTTCTCGACGCCCCCTGTCCGAGTCATCGGGCGGGGGGCGCCGGCGTTCCACGGCTGCTGCCGCCGTACTGATGGCACGGGCAGCCGCAGCGGGGCTGGAGCAGCACTGCCAAGGTCGAGCACGTCATCAGCTCCGTTCGGCTTCGGCTGGTGGCCACGCCCCCCGGACGGCTCCACCCGGATGCCGCTGACGCATGCTGCGCGGCGGGAGCCAAGTGTCCGCATCTAAATGTCGTCCCGGGAGACGACACCCCCGGAACCCCTCCCTGCGTACGGGGACGGTCTTCTGGGTCTCCTCGGTGACCACGTACTCGCGCAGGCGCAGCCGGCCCGTCTCGCGACCGGGCCGGCTGCGGCCGACCGGCTGATCGCGGCCCCCACGGCCGCCCGTGCCCAGTCGGCTGCCGGCTCCAGGCCCCCGGCCGTTCCGGACGGCCGGTCCGCCACCCCGCGCTTCCCCAACCGCCTCAAGAATGAACCGAACTCACGTACAACCCTTGCGTCCCCACACAGGTCTCCTGATCGCCGACCACCCGTGAACGCCCGGACAACTACCGGCGAACACGGACGGTCCCGGCGCCTCATCGACTGTGGATGCCCGCCAGGCATCCCGCATGCCGCAGGAGACCAACCGCATGCATCAGCACCGGCGACGCCCCGACGAACGCCCGCACCAGCGACGCCCCCACGGGCGACCGCACCCGCGCCCCGCCCTCGCGACGGCCACCGGCCCGGCCACGCCACCGTGCGGGCCCCTCATGCCCGCGACGGGCAGGTCGCTCATGTCTGCGGCAGCAGCCGGGGCGCCCCTGCCGGCGAGGGCCGGAAGGGCTACGCCCCCCGGCACAGCGACCACCCGCAGGGTCACCACACCGGCCGCAGCGACCGTGACGCCCCGGAGCACCACACCCACCACAGCAACCGTGACGCCCCGGAGCACCACACCCACCCCCTGAGCCATCACACGCCCCTCCACCCTCTCCACGCCCCGCCCCCTCTCCACCTCTCCGCCTCCCCCGCGGGAACCGGCCCCGGCCTCGGACCCGGCCGGCCAATCCGCCCCTCTCCACCCGGAGCCCCCTTGCGCACCCGCACCCTCCTCGTCGCCGCCACCCTCACCACCGGCCTCCTCACCACCGCGGTTCTCCCCGCCACGCCGGCCACCGCCGCCCCCTCCGGACTGGCCGGTGACTTCAACGGGGACGGATACCGGGACGTCGCCATCGGCGCCATGAGTGCCGACGTCGGCTCCGTGCAGAGCGCCGGCGCCGTCGTCGTGCTGTACGGCTCGTCGTCCGGCGTATCGGCCACGAGGAAGACCGTCATCACCCAGAACTCCACCGGCGTCCCGGGCGCATCGGAGTCCGGTGACCGCTTCGGCAGCAGCCTCGCCGTCGGCGACCTGGACCGCGACGGCTACTCCGACCTGGTCGTCGGCGCCCCGTTCGAGGACATCGGCGACCGGGACGGCGTCGGCTCGGCCACCGTCATCTGGGGCGGCAAGTCCGGCCTGTCCGGCGGCAAGGGGCTGCCCCAGCCGTCCGATCTCTCCGAGTGGGGCGGCTTCTCCTCCGGCATCGCGACCGGCGACTTCGACGGGGACGGCGCGACCGACGTGACCGTCACCGGCCAGAGCCGCACCCGCCTCTACAAGGGCCCCTTCACCCGCGCGAACGGCCCCGCGAGCCACACCAGCATCGGTGAGTTCGGCTCGACGTACGAGGTGTTCGCGGGTGACCTGAGCGGCGACGGCGCGGCCGAGCGCGTCTACCCGTTCCTCGTCACCGGCGACGAGGGCGGCGAGATCAGCTACCACCGCTGGACCGGCACCAAGTACGCCCGCACCTACCTGCCCCAGGCCGACGGAGAGAAGGGCACCATCGCCGACGTCAACGGCGACGGCTACGGCGACCTCGTTCTGGGCGACTACCAGGACCCGTACCCCGCCAAGCCCACCGGCCACAAGGGCGGCCAGATCACCGTCTGGTACGGCGGTCCCACCGGCCCCGACCCGGCACAGACGCCGACCGTGATCCACCAGGACACCACGGGCGTGCCCGGCTCCGGCGAGCACGGCGACCTGTTCGGCTCGGCGGTCGGCGCCGGCGACGTCAACGGCGACGGCTACGCCGACATCGCGGTGGGCGCCTGGGCCGAGGACATCGGCACGGTCGAGGACGCCGGCTCGGTGACCATCCTGTTCGGCTCGGCCTCCGGCCTGAGCGGCAAGGGTGCCAAGTCCTACACGCAGAGCACCGCGGGCGTGCCCGGCAGCAACGAGACGATGGACGCCTTCGGCATGACCGTGCGCCTGGTCGACCTCGACAAGAACGGCAAGGCCGACCTGGTCAGCGGCGCCGGCTACGAGAACGGCTACGGCGCGGTCACCGTCCTGCGCGGCACCGCCACCGGCCTGACCACCTCCGGGTCCACGTTCCTCTCCGCCCGCGGCGTCTCCCTCAAGGGCAGCGCCGACTTCGCCTGGGCCATCGCCCAGTGACGCTCCGTCAGCCCTTCTCCCGGACAAGGAAACCCATGCGCCGGCGCACCGCGGCCACCACCGCCCTCCTCGTGGCGACCCTGACCCCGCTCGCCCTCACTCTCTCCGTCCCCGCCGCGCACGCCGCGACGGCCGCCGCCCCCTACGACTTCAACGGCGACGGCCGCACCGACCTCGCGATCGGCGCGCCGGGCGCCACGGTCTCGGGGAAGGCGAAGGCGGGCGCCGTGTCCGTCGTCTACGGCAGCACCAGCGGGCCGAAGAGCTCCACGCGCACGCTGCTCACCCAGGACACGGCCGGCATGCCCGGCGCCGCCGAGGCCGACGACGCCTTCGGCTCCGCGCTCGCCTCCGCCGACCTGAACACCGACGGCTACGCCGACCTGCTGATCGGCACGCCCGGCGAGGACGGCAGCGACACCAACGACGGCACCGTCACCATCGTCTGGGGCTCCAAGTCGGGTCTGTCCGGCGCCCGTTCGCTGTTCAGCTTCTTCAGTACCGACTACGACCGCTACGGCCAGACCCTGGCCGCGGGCGACTTCGACCACGACGGCGACCCCGACGTGGCGGTCGGCTCCACGGGACCGGTCACCCTCTCCCTCGTCGCCGGGCCGATCACCAAGACCGGTGCGAACAACGGCGGTTCGGGCTCGCGCAACAACGGCTGGTCCACCTCGCACGGCATCACCCACCTCTCCTCCGGCGACATCACCGGCGACGGCCGCCCCCGCGTGATCCTGCACGGCCGCGCCCAAGGCACCGACGACGCCGTCACCGCCCTGGCCGACCTGGAGATCGGCAACTACGACGACTGGCTCCAGGACCTGCCCGCCGGCCACGTCTCGGCCGTGGGCGACATCGACAAGGACGGCTACGCCGACATCGCCGTCGGCAACGACCGGGAGACCGCCGCCGACCCGGCCGGCGCCCTCGGCGGCAAGGTCACCGTCGTCTACGGCGGACCCGCCGGCCGCGACACCGACCGCGCCCCGCTCGTCCTCACCCAGGACACCGCCGGTGTGCCCGGCGCCTCCGAGAAGGGCGACCGCTTCGGCAGCGGCGTCGCGCTCGGCGACGTCAACGGCGACGGCTTCGCCGACCTGGCGATCGGCGCCGCGGGCGAGAACAGCTCCGCCGGTGCCGTCACCGTGCTGTACGGCTCGGCGTCCGGACTGACCACCAAGGGCGCGACGTGGTACTCCCAGAACACCGCGGGCGTGCCGGGGAGTTCGGAGAAGGGCGACCGCTTCGGCGCCCGCGTCACCCTCACCGACCACACCGGCGACCGCCGCGCCGACCTGTCCGTCTCCGCGCCGGGCGAGAACGCCGGCGACGGCGCGGTCTGGTCCCTGCGCGGCACGACGACCGGCCCGACGGCCACCGGCTCGACGAGCTTCGGCCCGGGCACGACGGGCGTCTCGAAGGCCGGCGCACCGGCATACGGCACGGCCCTCAACTCCTGATCAACAGCCCCTGATCGACAACTCCTGATCGACAACTCCGATCCACAGCTCCTGACAAGAACGGGGACCCCATGCCCAAGCGCACTCTTCTCCTGGCCACGGCCCTCACCACCGGCCTGCTCACCGCCCTGCCCACGACGGCGGCCACCTCCGCGCCCTCCGGCCTCTCCGGCGACTTCAACGGCGACGGCCACCGCGACCTCGCGATCGCCGCCCCGCTCGGCAAGATCGGCGGCAAGACCGCAGCCGGCTACGTCGCCGTCGTGTACGGCACGGCGAACGGCCTCGACAGCTCCAAGCGGCAGATCATCAGCCAGGCCACCGACGGCATCCCGGGCGTCCCGGAGTCGTCCGACTACTTCGGCGACCGCATGACCACCGGCGACCTGGACGACGACGGCTACACGGACCTGATCGTGGGCGTGCACGCCGAGCGGATCGGCTCCACCGACGACTCGGGCGTGCTCACCGTCGTCTGGGGCGGTGCGAGCGGCCTGAAGACCGCGACCGACCTGTCCGCCCCGCTCCCCGAGAACCGCAACGAGCTGGGCTGGTCCGTCGCCACCGGCGACTTCGACGGCGACGGCGACACCGACCTGGCCGCCGCCAACATCGCCTATCCCGAGCTGAACGTCTTCGAGGGCCCGATCACCCGCACCGGCAAGGCCACCGAACTCACCGGCATCGACACCTCCGCCCGGACCGGCATCAACACCGACCGCCTCGTCGCGGGCGACGTCACCGGCGACGGCAGGACGGACCTGCTGGTCATGGGCCAGGAGGAGGCCGGCGACGGCTACCGCACCCGCAGCGTGCTGTACAAGGGCTCGGCGACCGGCCTGACCTCCGGCAGCAAACTCGCGGGCGGCTACGCGGCCGTGATCGCCGACGTGAACAAGGACGGCTACGGCGACATCGTCACCGGCAACTTCATGGAGAAGTCGACGGACGAGCCGAACGGCGGCCCCGGCGGCGCGGTCACCGTGACCTACGGCGCGGCCGGCGGCCTGAGCACCCGCACCCCCGTCCGCATCACCCAGGACACCACCGGCGTGCCGGGCGCCGCCGAGAAGAACGACCGCTTCGGCTGGAGCCTGTCCGCCGGCGACACCAACGGCGACGGTTACGCCGACATCGCGGTCGGCGCCCCGTACGAGGCCATCGGCTCGGTGAAGCAGGCCGGCATGGTCACGATCCTGCGCGGCTCGGCGTCAGGCCTGACCGGCAGCGGTGCCAAGGCCTTCTCCCAGGGCACCACGGGCGTCCCCGGCGCCGTCGAGGCGTACGACTCCTTCGGCTCCGCCGTACAGCTCACCGACGCGAGCGGCGACGGCCGCGCGGAGCTGGTGGCGAGCGCCTCCGGCGAGAACACCGGTGACGGCGCGGTCTGGCTGCTGAAGGCCACCGCCTCCGGCATCACGGCCACCGGGTCCAAGTCCTTCGGCGCCGCGACCGTGGGCGGCCCGACGGGCGACGCGTACTTCGGCGACGTGCTCGCGGGCTGACCCCCGGACGTATCGACCCACCCCCTACAGGAGGAACACCCCATGCGCAGGCACACCGCGGCCACGCTCACGGCCGCCCTGCTGACCGCCGGACTCACCCCGCTCACGCTGGCCACCCCCGCCTCCGCCGCCCCCGCCACGTACGCCGACGACTTCAACGGCGACGGCTACCGCGACCTCGCCACCGCCGCGCCCTACACCCCCGTCGGCGGCAGGACCGACGCGGGCGCCGTCGTCGTCACCTACGGCTCCGCGAACGGCATCAGCGCCTCCCGCCGCACCATCCTCACCCAGGACACCGCCGGCATCCCCGGCACCGCCGAGAAGGGCGACCGGTTCGGCAAGTCCCTCGCCTCCGGCGACCTGAACGCCGACGGCTACGCCGACCTCGTGATCGGCAGCGTCGGCGAGGACATCGGATCCGACGTGGACGGCGGCTCCGTCACCGTCGTCTGGGGCGGCAAGAACGGCCTCTCCGGCGGCCGGGGCGTCTCCGACCCGGCCGTGTCGGCCCACGACGAGTACGGCATGTCCCTCACCGTCGGCGACTTCGACGGCGACGGCCGCCCCGACCTCGCCGTCGGCAGCACGGGCAGCGACGTCTGGATCCACCGGACCTTCACCAAGACCTCCGGCGCGGCGTCCCGCTACGAGCTCGCCACCGGCCTGCAGACCGGCAGCAGCATCTACGGCGCCCAGCACCTCTCCGCCGGCGACCTCGACGGCGACGGCACCGACGACCTGGTGGTCACCGGCAGCGAGGCGTCGACGTACGACGACGGCAACATGGTCTACCTCGGTTCCGCCTCCGGCCTCACGTTCCAGACGTTCCTGAGGAGCGGCGGCTGGGAGCTGGCGACCGTCGGCGACCTGAACGGCGACGGCTACGACGACGTCGTCTCGGCGGCGTACGGCGGCGACGGCAAGAGCCTCGGCGGCTCCGTCAGCGCCTACCTCGGCAGCGCGAACGGCGTCCGCACCCAGCCCCAGACCACGATCAACCAGGACACCGCCGGGGTGCCGGGCGCGGACGAGGAGGGCGACTGGTTCGGCAACGACCTCTCCCTCGCGGACGTCAACGGCGACGGCTACGGCGACCTGGCCGTCGGCACGCTCCACGAGACCATCGGCACCGCCGAGATCGCCGGCAGCGTCACCGTGCTGCGCGGCTCCGCCGCCGGCCTGACCGCCACCGGCGCCCAGACGTTCACCCAGAACACCGCGGGCGTCCCCGGCACCGCCGAGTCCGCCGACCGCTTCGGCGCGTCCGTCCGCCTGTCCGACCTCACCGGCGACGGCAAGGCGGACCTGTCCGTCGGCGCCGACGGCGAGAACCACCCCTCGGGCGCCGTCTTCAGCCTGCGCGGCTCGGCCTCGGGCGTGACCACCAAGAACGCGATCAGCTTCGGCCCCGGCTCGCTCGGCATGTCGACGACCGGCTACCTCAGGCTCGGCCAGGACATGCTCTAGCCGACACCCCGGCGCAGGGCCCCGCCGGCCCCCGTACGGCCCAACCCTGACGGCTCACGGAGGCCCAAGGCCCCTGCCCCTTAAGGGATGTCACAGCTCGGCCGCAAAGCCGGGCCCGGAAGCCCGGGCCCGGCACGCCACCGCCGGGGACCAGGTACGTTCGAAGACGTGGCTGGATTCAGGATCGGACGCGGCCGTAGCAACGGCGCTCCTCAGACGCGACCGCACAACCCTCCGAGCGGGCAGCAGACGCCGCAGGGGCCGTCGTACGGCTCCCCGCAGGCGCCGCAGCCGTACCCGCAGGCGCCGCAGCCGTACGGCAGGGGCGGCGGCCCCACGTGGCCGCAGCCGCACGCCGCGCACGGCGGGGGCTACGGCGGCCAGGGCGAGCCGGAGTACTTCGGCGACGGTGCGTACCCGCCCGGCCCGCAGGGCCCGCCCGACCCGTACGCGGCGAACAACCCGGGCCACACTCAGGCCTTCTCGGTCGGCGAGGACCCCTACACCCAGGGCGACACCTACCGCGCCGGCTCGGCGGCCCCGGCGCCCGGCCCCGTCGGCCCGCGCCTGCGCTGGAAGCCCCTGCTCCGGGGGATCGTCCTCGCCCCCAGCCAGACGTTCCTCCAGATGCGGGACTACTCGATGTGGGGCCCGGCCCTCATCGTCACGTTCTTCTACGGCCTGCTCGCCGTCTTCGGCTTCGACGGCGCCCGCGAGGACGCGATCAGCGCCACACTGTCGAACGCGGTCCCGATCGTCCTGACGACGGCCGTCGCGATGGTGCTCAGCGCGTTCATCCTGGGCGTGGTCACTCACACCCTGGCCCGCCAGCTCGGCGGCGACGGAGCCTGGCAGCCCACGGTCGGCCTGTCCATGCTGATCATGTCCCTCACGGACGCGCCCCGCCTGGTCTTCGCGATGTTCGCGGGCGGCGACGCGATGTTCGTCCAGCTGCTGGGCTGGGCCACCTGGATCGCGGGCGGCGCCCTGCTGACCCTCATGGTCAGCCGCTCCCACGACCTGCCCTGGCCGAAGGCCCTGGGTGCGTCGGCGATCCAGTTGATCGCACTGCTGTCGATCGTGAAGCTGGGCACGGTCTGACCGGCCGCGTGACCACGGAGAAGGGGCTCCCCACGGGGAGCCCCTTCTCCGTTTTGCCTGCCGACTGCCGGCTGCCGGCCTGAGCCTGCCCACCCGACGGTCAGGCGTCGAGCACCTGCCCCGCACGGCGCACCACGGGCGGCTGAACGGACCAGGCTGACTTGACTCAATGACGGTAGTAGTCTGACCTGCTCAGAGGCAGGGGGCTGATCGTGGCACGCAAGGTGGGGGTCTACACCCGGATCTCGCGGGACGACGAGGGTGAGGCGTTAGGAGTCGCCCGGCAGCAACGGGACTGCGAGCGTCTCGCGGATCTCCGGTCGTGGCAGGTCGTGAAGGCCTACGAGGACAACGACGTGTCCGCCTTCAAGCGCAACGTCGTCCGCGACGAGTTCGAGCTGATGCTGAAGGATCTCCGCGCTGGCTTGATCGACGGCATCGTGGCTTACGACCTGGACCGCCTCGCACGACAGCCGCGGGACCTGGAACGACTCATCGAGATCTTCGACGAGCGCCCCCGCCTGGAGTTCGCCACCGTCACGAACGACATCAACCTCGGGACACCGGACGGCCGAACCATGGCCCGCATCATGGTGGCGTTCGCCAACAAGTCGTCGCACGACGCCTCACGCCGGATCAAGCGCAAGCACCTGGAGCTGGCGCAACAGGGCAAGGACAGCGGCGGACCGGCGCCGTACGGCTGGCAGAGGGAGAACCGCACCAAGGTCGACTCCAATGCCGCCGAGGCCATCCGCGAGGCTCAGCGCGAAATCCTGGCCGGTGTCCGCATCGGCACCATCCGAACGCGATGGCAGGAACAGGGCTTGGGCAACCCCCGCGCAGGCACGAAGCGTATGGCCCACCACCACGTCGAACACATCCTGACCAACCCGAGGCTGGTGGGCTACCGGACGTACCACGGTGAGATCCTTCACGGCGACGACGGCCGACCGATCAAGGGCGACTGGGAGCCGATCAACACCCTTGAAGAGTGGGAGGCCGTCTGCGCCGCGATCGCTGAGCGAAAGCAGAAGCGCCCCGGCAAGTCCCTGGCGCGCAAGTACCTGCTCTCCGGCATCGCTCGCTGCGGCCTGTGCAAGACCAAGATCCGAGGGCAGATCAACCAGCAGTGGAAGCCGGGCTCGAAGGCCGCGAAATTCAGCTATCAGTGCTCGGTGGTGAACGGCGGTTGCGGAAGGGTTGGCCGGACTGGCGAACCTGTCGACGCCTTGATCGCCCAGCTTGTGCTGGAGGAACAGCGTGCCCGAGCATCGGTCACCGCGATCCAGGGCGAGCAACGCTGGCCTAGGGAGGCCGAGTTGGAGGAGGTCACCCAGGACATCGCCCAACTCATCGAGGCCGAGCGCTCCAAGCAGATCACGGTGGCTACTCTCTTGCAGCTCCTGCCCGCCAAGGAACGGCTGCGCGACGAACTGAAACTGGAGCGGGCCCGCTTCTACAAGGAGCAGAAGCAGGCCGAGGCCAAGAACGATGCGGCCGAGCTGTCCGTCGAGGAGTTCTTCGCGCTGCCTGTCGAGCGCCAACAGGAGATCGTGTTGCACAGCCTCTCAGCCGTGATCATCCATCCTGCGGGGCGTGGTCGACGGAAGTTCGACCCAAGTCTGATCGAACCTGTCTGGCACTGACTATCAGGCCCGCCCGTGTAAAACGAGGGCGCGACGAACCCACTCCTCGTCCCGCTCGGGAGCACGGCGAAGGTGCATCCGAAGCCACTCATCCGTGGTCATCACCTCACGCTTGGACGTGGCCTTACGGGACTGCGGGCTAGCGGTCTGACTCATCAAGGGCACCTCCTGCCAGTTCTTCGCGAGCGATCTCGCGGTTGTGCTGGATGTCGCGGCGGATGTTGGCGGCGAGCCAGGATTCGCCGGGGGTGTGGCCGTGTCCGGCGTAGGACCAGTGGGCGAGGGTGAGGGTGGTTGCTTCCTCGTCGTCGGGGCCGGGCAGTCCGAGGGCTTCGCGTTGCTGGGTGGCGCGGTAGTCGGCGCGGGTCTGGCGGAGGGCCCCGAGGGTGGTGGAGTATCGGCGGGATTTGGTGGAGAAGTGGCCGCGGAAGCCGAGCATGTGAGCCCAGTCGCGGAGCTTGCGGTCTGGGTAGAGCGCGTGCAGGTCGAGGCAGGCCTCAATGAGCCGGGCAGGGTGGTCGGGCACGCCGAGCAGGACCAGAGCTTCCTTGTTGCCGATGCGGCGGTCGACGGTGCCGGTGGTCTCGGCGGCTTTGGTGGCGTACTTCGCGACGTAGGAGGCGACGGCCTGTTCGGTGATCTCCTCGCCGTGGCCGAAGGCGCCGATCGGCTGCACGTCGAGCTGCGTGCCCCAGCGCAGCGTCCGGGCGGGCTGGTCCCCTGCGGCGGGCACGTCGACCGCGACGCGGGCGGCGGCGGCATGGATGGAGTCGGTGAGCAGATCGAGGGTGGCCCATGCCGGCGGCGGGTCGTCCGGCCCGTCGGGGCCGTCGAAGCGGATCACGGCATGGAAGTGGACGGCCCCGCGCTTCTGGTATTCGGCGACCTTGCCGAAGGAGACGCGGGATTGTTGCTTGGCGTCCTTCTGTGTCAGCCCGGCTCGCTTGGCGATCTCGCGGCGAAGGTAGATCGTGAAGTAGCGCCACAGTTCGGAGGCGTGGTTGTTCCACAGCACGGCGCCCGCGTAGTCGTACGTGGTGGGGTCGAGCGGGGTGCCGAGTTCGGGTGCGTCCTCGCCGTGGTGCTGGCCGCAGCGGCAGGGCCGGTTTCCGGGGCGGTTGTGGACTGCCCCGAAGGACGGTGCGGTGAGCGTGGCGAAGACCCGTGGGTGATCGCGGATGGTGTGCGGGGTGCCTTTGGCGGGGTCGCCGACGAGTCCGGCGCGGATGAGGTGGTAGGTATCGCCTGCGTAGGTCCAGGCGCAGGCCGGGCAGCGGGAGGCCCGGCGGTTACCGCAAGCGATGCGGAGCCGTCCTCCAGGCTCAGTGTCGGTCGAGTAGGAGTGCAGCACCTGTCCTGTGGCAGCGTCACGGGTGACGGTCGAACCCATCAAGTGGATGGGGTCGGAGCAGCCGCCGGTGCGGCGGATCTGGTCTTGGATGCGGTCGAAGCCGGGGGACCCGGCCACCCTCAGCACGTCGGCGAGGGTGGCCGGGTCCAGGCCCGCCGCGGTGGCGGTGTCGGTCACGCGTCGTCCTCCTGGACGGTGTGGGTGTCGATCCACTCCTCTGCGCAGACCTTGTGGACGGGCTTGCCGCGGTCCGAGCGCAGGGGGGTGGGCTTGGTGCAGATCACGCAGGGCTTGTCGCCGCTGTGGTCGAAGTGCTCGGGTGAGCGCCAGTTGAGGAGAGCCACGACGGTCACCGCCCGGACTGCGCGAGGGCGGCGGGTGCGGTGCGGCCGGTGCCCTGGCAGGTGCGGCATTCGACACGGAGGAGGATCCGAGAGCCGTCGTTGTGGCGTCCGCCGGTGGTGATGGCCACGGTGGGGAAGCCGTCGCAGGCGCGGCAGACGCGCGTGTCCTGGGCGTGCTGGGGCATGATGAGGTTTCCCTTTCGGGTCCGTTGGATCTGGAATGGGTGCAGGCGCCCGGAGCGGCGGAAGTTTGGCGACCGAGGCCGCTCCGGGGGCCGTTCAGCGGTGGTTGTTGAGGTCCTTGACCAGCAGACGCAGGACGACCGCGACCACGGCGACAGAGACGCCGGTGATGGCGACCGCGAGCAACATGGAGACCAGGACCGCGCCGACGACGAGGACCACGGCACCGCCACCGGCGGCGAGGGCGACCGCGCTGCCGGGGGTGAGCTGGATCGTGGGCCGGTTCGAGGCCAGGGCGACCGGGGCCGGGGCCGGGGCCGTCGACTGGACGGGCGCCGGGTTCTGGGTGGTGGGGGCGCTGACCGTGGGCGGCGGTGCGGTGTCCTGGGGCGGGTACTTCGGCGTGAACACGAGGCGGTTCCCTTCTCTACTTGAGGACAGTGCCGAGGGCGGGGGCGAGGAAGCTTCCGGCGACGAGGTAGCCGCCGACCAGGAGCACGGCGACCAGCCACCACGGCGGGCGGGCGAGCTTGACGCCGAGCCATCCGACGACGAGCAGGGCGAGCCAGAGCGGTACGTCCATGGCGCGATCTCCTCTCAGGCCTTGCAGCGGTGGGTGCGGGCGGCGAGTTCGGCACCGGCGCGGGTGTCGTAGTCGGCGGCGAAGCCGCAGCCGGGGGCGGTGCAGGCGGCGGTGTGCTTGTCGCGGCCACGGCTGTCGTAGGCGGTGGCGACCTGCACGGGGCCGATGCGGATCACGTTGCGGAAGCGGCGGTAGGCGGTCACGGGCGGTTTCTCCTCTCGGGTCAGGTGAGCTGGAGTTCGGCGGCAATGGCGTCGGCCATCGGGGCGGGCAGTTGGAGCCGGGCGGACAGGGCATCGGCGGGCATCGGGGAGCCCGTGGAGGCCTTGTGGGCGTCGGCGATCTTCCGGGCGTGGTCGAGCAGCGCCACCGGAACGGCAGGGGCACTGGGCGCGGGCGTTGGTGGGGCGGGTGCCAGCTCCGGCACGGCCGCGGCGGAGTCCGGGTCGGGGGCAGGTTCGTCGGTGCGGTGCATCTCGACTTCCGGCGCCGCCGATTCGTCCACAGGCTGTGCAGGAGGAGCGGGCGACTCGGTCGGCGTGTGGACCAGGAGGGTTCCGCCGAGGAAGGCCAGAGCGGGCCAACCGGCGACGAGGATGCGCAGCCAGTCGGGAACGTTGGCCAGGTCGAGCAGGCCCGCGGTGGCGATGTTCGCGCCGAGCGAGGCAGTCAGGGCGATGACGAACCAGGTCCAGGCGGAGCGGTCACGGCGGGCCGTGCGCAGCCGACGCCAAGCGGCGACCAGCAGCAGATCAACCGAAACCGGGTAGGCCCAGGCCTTCCAGCCAGTCTGTCCGGCGGCTTCGGCCAGGTCGTGCAGGTGGGCGAATGACAGTGCGCCAGCAATGACGGCCTGGACGAGTACGGCATCGAAGCGGATCGAGCGGGACACGGGGCACCTCCCTTCAGGGGGCGGGCCAGGGGCGGGCGGGGAGCGGTGTCCGGCCGCCCGGCCCCGGCGGGCTTCAGTTGGTGGGGGCTTCGCCGGAACCGAGGCAGGTCAGGCACAGGCCGGTCTGCCGGCCGACGGTGCGGCGCTTGCGGCCGACGCGGACGGTGCGGGAGACCTCTCCGGAGCCCTTGCAGGTCGGGCACGTCGCGGGCTCCGGTTCGGCGGCGGCGGGCGCGGGGGTCTTCCGAGTGGCCACGGAGATCACCAGGCCCAGGGAGAGTCGGAGTCGGGGTTCTCGGCGGGCTCGTCGTGGTAGGCGTCCATGGCTTCCGGCGCGTTGTTCCACGCGGACAACAGGGCGGACTCCAGCGGGTCATACGGCTCCGGGCTCCGGTCATCGAGCTCCGGGAACAGAACGACACTCACGAGGATCACTCCTTCCGGTTTCGGCATGGCAGGGGTAGGGACCTGGCGCGAAGCGGTCGCGCCGACCGTGGCGGAGACGGGTGTTACTCGGTGACCGGGCGGGGCTTGACCAGCGACGGACCGGCCGCCGACGCGGGAGCGGGCACGTAGGGGCGGAAGGGGTCGAGGAACGGCAGGGCCGGGACCAGGTGGGCGAACTCCCGGCAGACGGCGACCACTTCGTCTCGCGAGGTGTCCGGGGTGCGGATCTTCGACCAGCCGCCGGAGGCGTCCGCCGCGACAGCGGTCCCGGGGCGGTTCATCTGGATCAGGCTTGCGGCCGGGACTGCGTCCGGGGCCACGTCCGCCAGGCCCATTTCGGCGGTCTGCTTGTCGTTGACGCGGTGCACCACGCGGCCGGTGAGCTGAGCACGGAGCATGGTGGCGCCCTTGCCCAGGTCGGAGCCGAAGCGCTGCCCGCAGATCTCCAGGTAGATGCCGATCGCGCGGGCCATCTGAGCCAGCCGGATCAACGCGGTCACGATCCGTTCCCGGCGCTCCTCATCCTTCTTGGAGGAGATCAGGAACAGTTCCGCCACCTCGTCGACCAGGACGACCACCGGCACCGGCCGCACCTCGTCGGGCAGCTCCCACAGCTCCGAGACACCGTGACGGCTCAGCAGGTCGAAGCGTTCTTCCATCTCCGAAACCAGCGCGCCGAGCAGTGAGGCAGCGTCGTCGGGAGTGGTGACCAGCGCCGACAGGCGGGGCGCGAAGGCGGACTGTTCCACCCCGCGCTTGCAGTCGATGCCGACCAGGGCCACCGGCAGTTGCGCCAGCCCCTTGATCAGGTTGCGCTGATACATGGACTTGCCGGAGTGGTTCGCGCCCAGGGTGAGCGCCATCGGGGCCTTGCGGTAGTCCCGCTCGAACGCGGTCCCGTCCTCGCGCACCGCGACCGGCACGGCCATGTCGTGCGGGCGGGCCTTGCGGGGCATCCGCACCCGGCGCAGCACGTCATAGCCGGTCATCCGCAGCTCGACGAAACCGGGCTTCGTCTCGACCACGGTCACCGAGTGGACGCCCCAGGCGTGCCGGAGCCGCTCCGAGGAGGCCATCACATCAGCGGGCTCCAGTCCGGCGGGAAGCCGCAGGGTCACACGGAGCCCGGTCGAGGTGCCGCGTACCCGGCGGATCTTCGGCGGGACAGGCTGCACCTCACGGCGAGCGACGTTGCGGGTCATGAACGCCCGCAGACCCGACGGATGCACCGTCAGCCCACACACGTCCATCGTCGAGCGGTACGAGAGGATGAACCGGCCCCAGGTGACCGGCATCCCGACCAACGACCAGTACACCCGCGGGGCGCGTACCTTCGCGTAGCCGAGACCACCGGCGCCCGCTAAGGCTCCCGTGGCCTCCAGCCACATCGTCAGGTCGGTCATGGTCAGGCCGCCGGGGTGATCGCGACCGCGCGGAACGAGATGCCGTGACGCTTCTGGCCGTTGAACTCGTTCTCCCAGTCACGGGCCTTCAGGCCGATGACCTTGACCGGCATGCCCGGCTGGAGGCCCTCCGGGAGGCCGGTCTCCGGGATGGTCACCTGGTAGAGGTTGCCCTCCCCCTCGTCCGAGACCAGCAGACCCACGGTCGAGAGGCTTGCATTGGTCTCCCGGTCCACGGCCCGCTCACCGGTCTTCTTGTTGACCATTTTCGGTTCCGGCGCGGTCGCTACGAACACCACAGCGGTCGACGTGTCGATCTTGAACGACGGCATGGGTACTCCTCATGTCTCACAGCTTTGAAGCAGCCCAAAGAAGGCCTTTCCTTCCCGCTGTCCTAGGACTGCGGTGGGCTTGGCAAGACTGTGGCATGCAGTCCTGGGACTGTCAACAGTCCTGGGACTGTGCTTGACTGGTGGTGTCGAGAGGAGTCATGCAATGGCGCCCAAGTGGCGGGAGCTGGCGGACAAGCTGGCTGAACAGATCAAGAGGGGTGAGTACGCGCCCGGCCAGCAGCTCCCGCAGATCAGGGAGCAGGTCGCAGCGGGTGAGGGCTCCAAGTCCACCGTTCACCAGGCGTACAAGGCTCTTGAGGCCGAGGGCCTGGTGACGTCTTCTCGCGGTCACGGAACCGTCGTGCGGGAGCGAGTGCCTCTGAAGCGTCTCGGCATCGCCAGGTACGACAAGGCGAAGTGGCGGGACGGCGACGAGGTCGCCTTCATTGCGGACCGTGTGGCTTCCGGACGGGGGTACCGCCGGAACGAGCAGACCCAGACGGTCACTCGCGTCGTGGCGCCACCGGAAGTAGCAGCCGCACATGGGCTGCCGGAAGGCGCCGAGGTCTACGCCCGCGCGCGACTGGTCAAGGAAGGCGACCAGCCGACACACACGCTGACCAGCTACTACCGTCCCGAGCATGTGGAGGGAACACGCCTCGTGGATCCCACGCCGGGGCCCGCCGGCCGAGGCGGCGGATTTCGCGTGCTGTACGACGCGGGTTACGAGATCGATCACATGCAGGAGCGATTGTTTGCCCGTGCCGCTACACCGAACGAGGTGAAACAGCTCCAGCTACCGCCCGGCGAACCGGTCGTCGAGCTGCACCGAACGACGTATACGGCCGAAGGCACCGTCGTGGAATTCGCCATTGGGGTACACGCGGCGTCGCGCTTCGCGTGGGAGTACGACTTCAAGGTGCCCGACTCGGCGAACGACAGGGAGGGACTGCGGTGATCTCGACGCAGAATTGGGCAGACGCCCGACGCGTGTGGGACTACCACCAGATGGGCCACTCTCCCCGGCCGTGCTCGGTGGCCATCGGACTTGGCAGCCACGACCTGGGCGTAGCCGATAGAGCAGTGGCCCTGTACAAGCGCGGCATGGCCCCCCTGCTCCTCTTCACCGGTGCCACGAGCCCCACGACACGGGAACGCATGCCCCGCGGCGAGGCCGTCCACTATCGGGAGCGGGCAGTGGAACTCGGGGTCCCGAGCAGTGACGTTCTGGTCGAGCCTCGCGCCCGCAACACGGGCGAGAACATCCGCTTCTCACGAGAGTTGTTGGAGGAGGCCGGGGTGGAGGTGTCCTCGGTGCTCCTGATCAGCAAGCCGTACGAGGAGCGGCGGGCGTACGCCACCGCGCGGAAGCTCTGGCCCGGAGTCGAGGTCGTCAGTGCCTCCAGCCCGATGACGCTGGACGAGTACGTCGACTCCATCGGTGATGCCCGCTTGGTGATCGACATGCTGGTCGGTGCGCTCCAGCGGCTGATGATCTACCCGGAGCAGGGATTCATGATCAGCCAGCCACTACCTGCCGACGTGCTCAAGGCGTACGAGCGCCTTTGCCAGGCCGGATTCACGAGCCGACTCCTGACCACCGACGCATCTTCGTCCTGACCAGGCGACAGCGAAGCTGTTACAGGTTTCTCTACCTCATCAAGCCCCGGCTGCGCTCCGCTCCGCCGGGCGCGCTTCCCGGCTCCGCTCCGCCGCCGCTCCTGCCTTCGGCCCGCTCCGGCGGGCTGCGCCGACGCGCGCCCACGCGTGGATAAGGCCGGTAGCCTTGAGTCGATCACCGCACACATTGCCCGCGGGTTAGAACAGTGCCTCCGGCGGGGGATCGGCCGGCACCGGGATGGAGGGGGCGCCGTCCCCGACTGCGGGTCCGTAGTGGCGTGCGCGAGAGGCTCCCATCCCGTACGCCATCGACCCAGGCAGAGCCGAGCAGACGCGGCCCATGGCGTCCAGGTCGTTCGTACAGTGGCGCGCTCCACCTGGACGCCATGAACCACGCCTGCTCCACGGTGTGTGGGTCGACGGCGTACGGGATGGGAGCTGGGGAGAGTGGTGGGCGAGGAGACGGGGCAGGCACTCGCCGAAGCTTCGCAGGTCCCTACCGAACGTGCCTGCTCAGGCAGATCCATGGGGAGTGATCCTTGTAAAGGTCCACTGCGCCCTAGCTAGGAACGGCTGAGACCAGCGAGCTATAGTCGAGGTGTCCACTAAGGCTTTATGTACACCACGTCCGCGAGGATGCCGTTACAGAAGGTCACACAGAGTTTGGCTCCATGCAGAGGAGCCCGGCCCTGGTTGCCGCCAGGTCCGGGCTCATGCGCGGAGTCGTTAAGCGGGTCCGGCCGAGTAAGCAACGGCCGGGCTCGCTTTGCTTTGCCCTGCCTTCGTCCGGTGCACCACTCAACGTCGGCACGCTAGCGCGCCAGCTGCTCCACACAGCCTGCGATCGCCGTAATGGCCATGAGTACGGCGATCAGTATCTCGGCCCTCGTGGGGCCCCTCCCCTGGTCACCGCTCGGCTCTTCCGGCTTCCGCAGTTCTGCCATGTCACACTTCCAGTCCGGTCGTGCTAACCCCTGGCGTACTGGGGTCTTCGGCCCTTGGGTCCGAAGCTCGGGATGGACCGGAAGTGGACGGCACTAAGCATATCTGTCGGCACTGACACTCCCGGGGTCTCCGGGGGAGGACCGACATCGAACTGCTTCAGAGAGCCTCCCTGTTGGGCTTAGCAGCTTCACCAGACTTATGTACTGGAGGCAAGACACTCCACGGGAAGTTGATCCACTCGTCGGTCCGCTTCCACACGTACTCGCACTTCACCAGCGACTGCGACTTCTCGTAGACGACGGCGCTGCGCACCTCGGCGACGGTGTCGAGGCAGAAGTCGCGCACCAGCTTGAGCGTCTTGCCGGTGTCGGCGACGTCGTCGGTGATCAGCACCTTCTTCTGCGAGAAGTCGATCACGTTGGGGACGGGGGCGAGCATGACGGGCATCTCGAGGGTCGTCCCCACACCGGTGTAGAACTCCACGTTCACCAGGTGGATGTTCTTGCAGTCCAGGGCGTAGGCGAGCCCGCCGGCCACGAAGACGCCGCCGCGGGCGATGCTGAGGATTACGTCGGGCTCGTAGCCGTCGTCGGCGATGGCCTGCGCGAGCTCACGCACGGCGACGCCGAACTTCTCGTAGGTCAGGTTCTCCCGTACGTCACTCATGTCCGGGCCCGCGTCACTCATGTCCAGGTCACTCACACCTGGGTCCGATGGAAGTTGAGGAAGGACCGGGAGGCGGTCGGCCCGCGCTGCCCCTGGTACCGGGACCCGTACCGCTCGCTCCCGTACGGGAAGTCGGCGGGCGAGCTGAGCTTGAACATGCACAGCTGCCCGATCTTCATCCCCGGCCAGAGCTTGATGGGCAGGGTGGCGAGGTTGGACAGTTCGAGGGTCACGTGCCCGCTGAACCCCGGGTCGATGAACCCGGCGGTGGAGTGCGTCACCAGTCCCAGGCGCCCCAGCGAGCTCTTGCCCTCCAGCCGGGAAGCGAGATCGTCGGGCAGGCTGATGACCTCGTACGTGCTGGCGAGGACGAACTCCCCGGGGTGCAGGATGAACGGCTCGTCCCCCTCCGGCTCCACGAGCCGGGTCAGGTCGGACTGCTCGATGGCGGGATCGATGTGGGGGTACCGGTGATTCTCGAACACCCGGAAGTAGCGGTCGAGGCGCACGTCGATGCTCGACGGTTGCACCATCGATGCGTCATACGGATCGATGCGTACCCGTCCGGCGTCGATCTCGGCCCGGATGTCCTTGTCTGAGAGAAGCACGCCCCGAGGATACGCAAGGCGCGCGGAGCGACCACAACCGGACGACTCCGCGCGCCTTATGCCTGTTGCCTATTGCTTTGTCCGTTACCGCTCCACGGCGCTGCGGCTGCTACGGCTACTGCCGTTACCGCCGCTGCTACCGCCTCTGATAGCTGACGGGCACCACGCTCCGGAGCCGCGCACAGCGCGGGCACCGAAGCAGCCGCCCGGGGCCGAGCCGCTCGGCCTGCTGCATCGGGAACGAAGCGGTGGTGAACACGTGCCCATCGGCACAACGGACGACGGTGCGCTCCATCAAGTCCAAGAGTCCCTTCCCCAAGAGCCGCGTCTGACTGCTGCTTGCCTGACGACAAAAGCCACAGTACGGGATCAAAGGGACGGCCCTCCAGGCGGCACTCCGGCCCCGCCCGGACCCGCTCACGCCCTCCACCGTACGCCCCAACTCCGTTCCCCCGCAGCCGCACCCCACCCCTGAAACGGCCTCAGGCCCCGCGGCATCAACGCCGGGGGCCTGACATGAGGTAAAGTGGCGACCGTTCGGACACCGACTCGGTCGGCGTCTTACGCGGGTGTAGTTTAATGGTAGAACATCAGCTTCCCAAGCTGAGAGCGCGAGTTCGATTCTCGTCACCCGCTCCATGTGAAACCCCCAGGTCAGAGACCCGGGGGTTCTTTGTTGTCTAGACCGGTAACCCGGTCGCGCACCATAACCGCACCATTAGCTCTCGGCAGCCTCCTCACTGTGGTGCGGGGGCTCGTCCTTGTGGCACTTCGCACGCTCGGCGCGCACCAGGTCGTCGAGCCCGGCGGCCACCTCCCGCTGCCGCTCCTCGTCGGAGTGCTGGTAGATCAGCGCGGCCTTCTCGGAGGACTGCCCGGCACGGACCATCGTGTCCTTGAGGGTGGCGCCGGACCGGGTCGACAGGGTGTGCCCGGTATGGCGGAGGTCGTAGAAGCGGAAGCCGTCCGGGAAGCCAGCGACCGCGCGAGCACGGCGCCACTTCCGACCGAAGGAGGTACGCCGGAAAGGCGCCCCCTTCTCCCCTACGAAGACCAGACCATCCGGCCCCTTCTCGGCGTACCAAGCGAGGTGCCGCTTCACCTCCTTGTGCAGGAAGGCCGGGAGGACGACTACACGGACGCCTGCCTCCGACTTGGTCCCACCGGGAGCGCGCCTGCCGTTCGTTCGCTCTGGCTCGGCGACGCGGACGCGGATGACCAGGTTGTCAAGGTCGACGTCCCTGCGGCGAAGGCCGGCTAACTCCTCGGGCCGCATCGGGCCGTACGCACCCAGGTAGACCATGAGGCGCCAGCGGATACCGATCGCGTCGGCGAGGGCGTCGACCTGGGCGACGGTGGCGATGCGTCTTTCGGCGGCGGACTCCTTGCCAGCACCCTTGATCCGGCACGGGTTGCGGCTGATCAGGTCGTCGTCTACGGCCGTCTCCAGGATGGCCTTGAAGAGGCGATACGCCTTGGCTACGGCCGTCTTGGCCCCGGTGGTGCGGAGTCGCTCCGCTCGCCACTCGCGGACACGGGGAGCGGTGATCTCGTCCAGGTCGAGCGGGCCGAAGGTCGGGAGGATGTACAGGCGCAGGAGATGCTTGTACAGGTCGTCGGTCCGAACGGACAGCTCCCGCTCTTCGACCCACTTCTCGGCGTACACGCGGAAGTTGACGGCTCCGGCATCAGGGGCGCGCCAGTCCCCGCGGCTGAGGTCGGCCTCTACCTGGGAGAGCCAGATCTCGGCGTCCTTCTTGGTGTCGAAGGTCTCCTCCGCGCGAATGCGCTCACCGTTGGGCCCGAGGTATGACGCGGTCCAGCGTCCGGACCTGTACTGCCGCACCGCACCGAAGCGGCGACGCCTGCCCTTCTTGTTCGCCATCAGGCAGCCCTCCGAAGTGTGGCGCGACGGGGCTTGACCGGCTCGACGCTCCTGGACCGAATGAACTCCTCGATGGCGCTCTCAGGGATGCGGACGTGCCGGCCGACCTTTACGTACCGGATGCGCCGTTCCTCGATGAGCCGCCGGGGGAAGCGGGGAGTCGTGCCGAGCAGCTCGGCGACCTGGTCGACGGACAGGTAGCGGTCGTTCATGTGGTGGGCTCTCCTTCCGTTCCGGGGGCAGGTTCGAGGGAAGCGGCAAGCCAGGCTTCACCGGTGCTGAGGCCGGTTCCGGCGAAGACCCAGTGGGCGAGGACGAGCATGGTTTCGCCGTCCTGGGGAGCGGCCGTGGCGGCTTGGGCGCGGCGCCATGCGGCGCGGGCGTTACGGAGAGCGCCGAGGGTGGTGGAGTAGCGGCGGGACTTGGTGGAGAAGTGGCCGCGGAAGCCGAGCATGTGGGCCCAGGCGCGCAGGCGGAGGTGTTCGAGGTCCTTGCGTGCACCGAGGGTCCAGGCGGTCCGGATCATGCGGCGGGCGTGGTCGGTGATCCGGGCCTGTGCCAGTTCGGCGAGGAAGCGGATCGGCCGGTCCAGGGTGCCGGTCGCTGTCTCGGCGCCCTTGGTGGCGTACTTGGCGATGTACGCGGCGACGGCCCGGTCGGTCAGTTCCTGGCCGCCGTCGAAGTCGGCGGAGCGGATGGTGCGTACGTCGACGGCCCGGTAGTCCCGTACGAAGGCGGTTGCGTCCTCCCGCAGAGCCACTGGCACGCGGAGCGGGCCGGCGTCGGTCCGGCGGGGCATCCGCACCTTCCGCAGGACGTCGAAGCCGACGAGCCGCAGTTCCACGACACCGGGCTTGACGTCCCGCACGTACACGGAGTGAACACCCCAGGCGTGCCGCAGTCGTTCGGCCGAGGCCGCCACGTCCGCCGGTTCCTGGCCCGGAGCCAGCCGCAGCCGGAGCCGCAGACCGGTCGAGGTGGGCCGGATCATGCCCCGGCGAGGAGGCATGGGCCGGACCTCGCGGCGCGTCGTGGCCTTGACGGCCAGGGCCCGCCACCGAGGCGGCTCGACCGTCAGGCCGCACGCGTCCATGGTGGAGGTGTACGAGGCCAGCAGCCGGGCCACCGAAACGGGCAGCCCGACCGTGGACCAGTACGCCGCCGGATGGGCGTGCCGGGCGTAGGCCGCGCCGCCTATCGCAGCGAGCGACCCGCACAGCTCGGCCCACGTCACCAGGTCGGTCACGACGATCAGCCCGCCTGCTCCATCGGGAAGGCGCCGGGAGCAACGGCGGTCGCCCGGTAGGCGATGCCGTGCCGCTGCTGCCCGTTGAAGACGCTCTCCCACGGCCGGGCGATGAGCCCCGGCAGCGAGACCGGGGCCCCGACGGTCAGTCCGTCCGTCACACCGCTCTCGGGGACGGTGACCTGGAGCAGCGACGACTCGCCCTCGTCGATGTAGACGACGCCGACGGTCATCAGCGCCTCACCGCTCACGGCGTCCTTGGCGATCTCACCGGTCTGCCGGTCGCGCACCTTCGGCGCCGGCGCTTCGGTGAGCAGGATCGTGGCGGCCGAGGCGTCAATACGGATCACACGCACAGAGATTTCTCCTTGTCGATCAACCAACTCGCCACCTGACAAGTTGACTTAGCAAGCTCGAAGCTACGGATGGCAGGTTGACTTGTCAAGTGACTTCGCGGTGGTCGGCGAGCGGCCCTGGACCCCCGAGCGCACCATGGAGTTCAGCAGCAAGGGAGGGCGCGAAATGAGTAAGAAGAACCGCGCTCCAGAACCCGAGTCATGGGGCCCTCGTACTCCACAAGGAGCAGCACCGCCGCCGGGCACCTGGCCGGGACCGCCTCAAGGATCACCCCCAAGTCAGCCCCCATACCAGGGCAGTACGGCACCCCCACCTAGGAAGCGGCACCGTGTCTTCCTGTGGGTCTTCCTCGCAGTGCAGCTCTTGTTCCTGGCCTGGGTCATAGCGGGCGCCACTGGCGCCAGCGGCACGCCCGAAGAGTGCCGCGGCCTGACGGGAGACGACCTAGACCTGTGCAACGACGCGAACGACGTCGGCACCACGATTGGGGTGGGCCTGATGATCGGGCTCTGGGTGGCCGCGGACTTCATCCTGGCCCTGACATACGTGATCTACCGGCTTGCCAGCCGCCAGCCTCGGAGCTGAGGCCCGTTCACCCGTCAGCTGAGGCGGTAAGTGTCTTCAAGTTCCTGCCGGTCAGCAGGAAGCAGCACGTCAGAGACCTGCAACGCCTGCCCTGACGCATCGCACGCGATGACCAGGACGCTCAGCACGGGCACGCCGTCCAGCAGGCCCAAGAGGTCGGCTTCGCCTGTCTCGGGGAGCCGAGCTGAGACCCGTTCCGTGACATGGTCGAAGCGGATCTTCTTCCTCGCTTCCAGGTGCTCGCGCACACTGCCGGCAAGGAGTTCAGCGCTCGCCAGCTCAGTGTCCTCCACCAGGCCGACGGGGAAGTACGACGAGACCAGCTCAACTGCTTCGCCTTCCTCCTGAACGAGGAAGCGACGCATGAGCACTTTGGCCTTCTTCGGCAAGCCGAGCGCTGAGGCGACTCGCGCCGGGACAACGACTTCGGCGACTTCCACGAGCCGTCCCGAAGTCTGGGACTCGTCGCGCTGCAGAGCCTCTCGCCCCCGCCTGTCCTTCTGCTCGACCACTTCCGGCCGGTCCCGAACGATCGTGCCGTACCCCTGTCGGGACTCCAGCCAGCCGTCACGCTTCAGCAGTTCCAGCGCCCGCACGACGGTGGGGCGGGACATCCCGAAGGACTGCACCAGCTGGTTCTCGCTGGGCACCCGAGTGCCAGGCGGGTACGTGCCGTCCTCGATGCGGTGCTGGATCGTCTGTGCGAGGCGCACGTACTTCGGTGGCTCCACTTCATACGCCATGAACGCCGCCTGTCGGGATTGGCCAAGTCAACTGGTCAACCAGACTAGCGAATCTTCGATTGTCAAAGTAGAAGCGGAGCGAACTCTTACCTTCCGGGCCAGGCATCGGCCACCACGAAGGAGACGACGGTTCCGCCGAAGCGGCTCGGTGCGGCGTGCCACGACTCGGCCAGGGAATCGACCAGGAGCAGCCCACGCCCGTGGGAGTCGTTGGCGTCGGGATGCCTCAGCCGCACGTTCGCCGGAAAGCCGGGGTTGTGCACGTCGACCCGGAGCGAGGTCCCCTCACGGAACCACTCGACCCGTACGAGCCAGGGTTCGTCCGACCGGCCGTAAGCGATGGCGTTGGTCACCAGCTCCGAGATCATCAGCGCACAGTCGTCGACGGAGCAGGCCGGGTTGTACGGCGCGATGAACTTGCGGAACCAACGCCGAGCCCGCGGTACGGACTCAGCGACAGGGTGCAAGGTCATCGCACCGAGGCGCGGTGATTCCTCAGACGGGTAGCGGTCGATCATGTAGGCCATCAAGTGCTCACTTCCTGCCGCTACCGTCGCAGTCGAGGCAGCGCCGCTTCGATGTGGCGCGGGTGCGGTCGGCGACGGTGGCAAGCGCCAGGGTCGTGCGTGAGCCGACGCGCTTCCAGCCGCGCCCCCGGCAACCCCGGCAAGGTAAGTGCGTGCCCTGATCCGGCCGCTGACTCGTCACACCGCGCCTCCTCCCAGTGAAGTGGCCTTAGCCACTTCCTGGATAGTGGCATTAGCCACTTGGCGGACGCAAGCGATTCGCTGCAACTGACACCCTCAGGTGAGGGGGTAGCCCTGCTCGAACGCCCAGCGATGCGGCGGGTAGGTGGCCTCAGCAAACTCCAACGGCCGGTCCTGGAGGTCGAAGACGACGTGGTGCACGATCAGCACGGCGGAGCCAGCCTCAAGTTGAAGGTCCTCGGCCTCTTCCTCCGTGGCCCCACGCGCGCACATGCGGTCTTCCGCGTAACTCCCCTGCCGTCCGGTCATGTTCTCGACGTACTGCAGCGTCCCCTCTTGAATCCGCTCCGGCCCCAGAAGCTTCGGCGCACGCTGACCGACATCCGGAGCGAACCACGAGGTGGACAGCGTGATCGGCCCGGCCTGGTTGTTCGTCACACGCCGCCGGTGCACCGCCCGACGGTCCTTGACCAGGCCCAGCGCCCCAACCACGTGATCCGGCGCCTCCATCCAACCGGCAGAGGTGATCACGGCGTACTCACCAGGCGTGTAGATCTTCCCGGTCTGCCGAGCGCGCCCGTACAACTCACGAGCCCGCCGGTTGACTTCGAGGCTGCGCACGTACGTGCCCGACCCCTGACGCTTCTCGACGAGCCCTTGATGACTCAGCGCTTCCAACGACCGTGCGGCCGTGGGCCGGGACACCTTCCAGTCCGCCGCCAACTGCCGTTCAGACGGCACCTCATCACCCGGTCGCAGGTCACCCCGAAGAATCTGATCACGGATGTAGTGCGCGATCTGGAGATACTTCGGCTGAGCCTCCTCGATCTGCGGCATCAGTCCTCCTCACCCAAGGCGAGCCCCAGGCGAGTAGTCGGGCACCCCGCTACCGAGCTGAGGCCTGCTTCTCGATACAAGTGGCTATGGCCTCTAGCCACTATAGGGTGAGTGGTCAACCCCCCACCCCGTAGGCTGAGACGCATGACGCGGTTGATCGTCGCAGCAGGAGGAGGGGGCGACGCAGTCGCCGCCGCAATGATTCACGCCGCCCTCTACGGCGACGAGGACCAGGCGGTGATCCTCACGTACGCGTGGGACCGCCTCCTGATCGACCCGGTTCCGGGTCCCCGAGGACCGGACAACTTCACCGGCCTCCACCCCCTCACTCCAGCAGTCTGGGCAGTGCCGGCCGAGGCCCGCCCGATCGCTCCGGCGGGTTCGACTCTCCCCCGACTCGCAGCAGAGCTCCGGCACACGTTCGCGCTGATCGATCCGCGCTCTGGGGTCGAGGGCGTCACCCGCCAACTCGAAGAGCTGGTCGACCACTTGTCACCGGAGTCGATCGACCTCCTGGACGTGGGCGGCGACATCCTCGCCCGCGGCGATGAGCCGACGTTGAAGAGCCCGCTTGCCGATGCCGTCACGCTGGCCGCGTGCTGCCAGGTGAACGCTCCCGTCCGCCTCTTGGTGACGGGCCCCGGCCTCGATGGCGAACTCCCTCTCGACGAACTGCGCGGCATGCTCGGCGCGCTCCTCCACACCCTCACCGCGAAGGACGTCGAGCCGATCAGCTCGGTACTGGAGTGGCACCCCTCCGAGGCAACCGGGATGCTCGCTGCGACAGCCCGAGGCGTACGCGGCACCTGCGAGATGCGAGACGCCGGCCTTCCTGTTCCCCTAACCAACGAAGGACCGTCGGTCCACGAGGTCGACCTGGACGACGCGTTGACCCGCAACCAGCTGGCCCGCGCCATCCTGACGACCGCCACCCTGGACGAGGTCGAGGCACACAGCCGCGAAATCTGCGGCTACTCGGAGATCGACTACGAGCGCAACAAGGCCGCGTGGCTCAAGGATCAGCAACCGGCACAGCTCGTCCCGGAGGCCGTACTGTCCCAGCTCGACCAGTTCGAAGCCGAGGCCGGGGGCCGCGGGGTTACCCACACGACGTTCCGCCGCATCACCGAGGCCCTGAACCTCAACGGCTCCTTGCGCGAGGACCTACGCCAGCTGCTCATCAGCAGCCGTCCAAAGCAGTACGACGCTCCCTTGTGGCGCATCGCAGCCACTACTGAGTAACAACCTTCTTTGCGGGTTCAAGTGCGGCTCGCTCCGCTCCCCGCGCGCGGCCCGGCCCCCGGCCGGTCCTGCGCTCCAGTCTCCGCCCCGCTCCAGCCCGGCCGGCGCCCGTGCCGCGCGCTGGCTAGCGTGCCGTTTTGACGCGAGAAGGCCCATGTCGTGGCTGGGCCACTCGATCGCAAAGCCCGCACCCAGACGCCGGAGCGTTCTGGGTACAGGCCAGTGAGCGATGCTAGTGGTGGGCGAGCTGCTCCATCTCTCCCTGCTCCACCGCCTCGATTTTCACCTGACCTCGAAGCTCGTCCGCGGTAAGTGCCTTCGGCGACTCAACCGCGCACCAAATCCACACCCTGGTGTTGGTCAGACTTCCATTGACGAGCTGAACAATACCTGTATGGGAGTCTTGCACGAAGATCTGAGACGCCCAGAGCTGTTCAGCCCATCCCTCACTCTGGAACCCAAAGGTCACCAAAGTATTCGGGTTTGACACGTCTACCTTGATCCCTTGCCATGTTGCGCCGGAGATGTCGATTGGCTTCTGCGAGCGGTAGTACTGCATGGTGCGCCTCCTTTTGGGTCACCGCATGCCTATCGCGTCTTCACTATTTATGACCGCACAAGTGTCAGAGGTTTGCAACTCGGCCTCCTACATAAGCGCCTGGTTGGTCGCGTCCAGGTTGAATTTACAACTGCGTGACAACACCGATGAATAGCAGCAGACAGCACGCATGCGTACGGATCATCAGGGCAGGTGAATGGTGCGCTAGCCCAAGGCATAGCCCTGCCAGAGTTGTTTCGGGATGTAGGAGTCATCACGCAAGGTCGTCGCCCATGCGCTTCCGTAGTCGTACCTTGCTCTGGTCGACGGTAGTAGCAACGTGGCTGGGGCCGGTGGGGGTGCAGCGAGGCACACGCGCGCGTGACCGGTCGACGCACCCGCCGACGTGGCTGACTTTCGTCGGCTTGGGTTCAAGCGTGGGTATGGCGAATAGGCTACTGATGCCCGAGGAGTTGCACGGTGCGTTCGAGGTTCGCGGTCTCGATGCCCTGCCGGCGAGTGCGCCGAAGCCGACGTCCGCAAATATGGGCGAGTGACTCAGCGGGTGTGATCCCGTCCCAACCAACATGGGAGCCACCGCCACGAAGCGCAGCCAGCGCGGCTAAGGCCGCAGCGTCACTGCCGACCAACAGCCGTTCGAGTAGTTCCCGCTCCAAACCGTCACCCCACCAGAATCCTGTTGTACAGCAGCCGGATACAGCAACCGGTCCCACCTCGTAGCGGCCCGCTGAGACCGGCGCGCGACCTCTATGACCGTCCCCGACCGATCTCTGTAGAGCTACGGATCAGAAGGGCACAGCAAGTGGGCCGTCCGACTCTCGCCTGACGGTCTTCTGCTCTCAGGCGCTCCACTTCTCTGTGGCATGAGGGCGGACACTGCTGTCTCGGCTGCTACCGGCCCGGCTTCCAGTCCGCATCGAGGATGGCAGCATGCACAGCGGCGACGATCATCGTGAGGGCAAGGACGCCACCCACCCAGTTATTCGGGTTGCCGAGAACCGATCCCAGGACAGCGGAGCCGTAGGTGATCACCGCGTACACAGCTGGCACGGCCATGCTGACTACACGCTTCTTGGCGGCGATGAAGAAGAGGGGCGGGGCCAGGAGGCCGGCCGACGCTACGACCGCAACGAGCCAGATCACCTTGTGCAGTGTGTTCGCGTACATGCGTGCTCGGATGGGCGCATTGATGTGCGGGCTGCTCATGGTTCCCCCTTGGCTCCGCCTGGCGCCCAGTGTGACCTACAGCACCTGCAGTATGGAGGCCTTTTGGAGGATCCGCTGAACGGATCTCAGCGTTCGCCCGGCTCGACCCCGTCTCAGTTTCCGTCTCATTCAGCGCCGTTCACGGCCGTTCAGCCAGGACGCAAGCCAGTAGCCGCTCAGGCAACCGGCCGCCCGTGAACGCAAGTGAACGGCCCTGCTCGTGGCCCTGCCGGACACCACCACAGTTGGAAATTGTGTTGGCGCGAGAGCAGGGCGGGTACTGCGCCCGGTCGGTCATACGTGATCAGCTTGGGGCGTGGAGACCATCATCGCCAGTGCCATAGCCGTTCTGGGGGCCCTGCTCGGCTCGGGGCTCACCCTGGCGTTTCAGCAGCGCACCACCGACAAGGGGCATGAGTTCACCCGCCATGAGAGGCTCCGGCAGGAGCGACTCGATGCTTACTCCGCCTACGCCGACGCACTCATCAACTACCGCCGCTGCCTTGTACATCTCTGGTTCTGCGAACACGAACAACCACCACACGAGGACCCCGGGGCGGTGCGAGTCCGCGCGTACGATCTGCGTTCCAACGCCCAAGAGGCTCTTACTTGCAGACGTCACGGCCCTGCCCAAGACGGACAGCAGGGGCGAACTGGACCAGCGCAGGGTCAAGACCCGCGACGACATCAGTCGATTGGTCAGAGCGTCCAAGCGCCATCTCTGATGCGCCTGCCGACGCGTCTACGAACGGTCAGTCCGTCAAAGCCGTGCTCCGGGCGGGCCGCACCACAAGCGCACCAGATCAGGCGGGGAACAGCGGGGAATCACGGTGAAAGCCGTTCAGCCTGAGCAGGCGGCAACTGGGGCGTTCCGCCAGCTCAGCGCCCGGACCGCCCTCAAGTGCCCGCAGCTTCCCAAGCTGAGAGCGCGAGTTCGATTCTCGTCACCCGCTCCATGAAGAAGGCCCAGGTCAGAGACCTGGGCCGTTTTGTTGTCCGTTGTGATCAGTCGCCGCTTGCCAGATCCGTGCCAGAACGCTTCCCGGCGGCCTTCTGGACGCGGCGACCGTTCGTCCGCTCCGGCTCGGCGAAGCGGACGTGGAGGCGCAGGTTGTCGAGGTCGACGTCCCGACGCCGGAGTCCGGCCAGCTCTTCCGGCCGGAGCGGACCATAGGCACCGGGGTAGACCATGAGCCGCCACCGCATCCCCACCGCCACGTCCGGCACCGCTCCGGCAAGCGCGCCCAAGCCGAGTGCCACCTCGTCGAAAAGGAACTCGGCTTCCACCAGGTCGCCCCTGGGGACGGCACCGCCGCCAAGCGCACCACCAGCACCGAGCGGCACAAAGCCGAGCGGCAGGGCAAGGAGGCCGCGCGGGAGGAGCCTCGCCCGCCTCGCCCTCACCGCACCGGACGACGAGCCCAGCCCGATCAGCTCCGCAACCGGTTCTGGACCGCCCGCCCGGACCGCGCCCGCCGTGGCTCCGTCCACTTCAAGCAGCAGCGTTTGCACGCCGGTTTGAGCGGTCGGTGTCGAAAGGCAGGTGTTCTAGTGGCAGGCGGTGACGTCGTCGGCCGGGGGTTCGGTGATCATGCGGTCGGCTGCGGCCGGGGAGCCGCCGATGGCCCGGGAGTTGCCCGTGGCTTCCGGGGCATACGGCGGCCAGCCCGGGGAGCCGGTGGCGGCGAAGGCGGCCCAGGCGCCGACGAGGGTGTCGCGGGCGGCGAGGTGTTCGGGGGTGTCGGCGCCGACGTCGGACAGTTTGTCGAAGACGTGGAGCAGGTCGGCGCCGTGGAAGGCGCCCATGGCCGGTCCGCACGGTTCGTCGACGAGGAGGTAGTGGTAGGCGCGGCCTCCAGCCCCTGCCTGGGCCTGGGCCAGACGCGTGGCCGGGATCCGGTAGAGGGCGTCGGTGAGGAAGGCACCGCGCAGGGCTGAGAGGTCCTCGGAGTCGGCGATACGGCTCCGGTAGGCGTCGAGGAGCTTCTCCGGCTCTGTGACACCGGCGCGCCGCATTTCGGTGTACAGGGCTGTTTCGCCCTCGGGGCGAAAGGACTCACCGCCGATCATCTGGAAGACGCGGACTTCGTCGCGGGTGGCACCGACGAGCAGGGGGATGTCGGCGGCGGCGCCGTCGGCGACGGCCTGCTGCGGGGCGACGGGCAGCACGCTGCCGTCGAGTACGGCACCCCAGGACCGGCCGCCGGGCAGGTTGCGCTGTCCGATGTCGCCGGTGACGACCGTGCTCTGCGCGTCCAGGATCCGCCGGCAGGTGACGGTGAGCAGGTCCTCTGGGCCATCGAGGCGGAGTGCGGTGATCAGGTCCTCGGCCATGGTGGTGGCGGTGGCCCGGTCGAAGATCCGGGACGTGCTGCCGCTCTGGAGGATCGCCTTGTGGAAGAGGCCGGCGGCCGCTGGTGCGGCCAGCAGGGCTCCGATGGAGAAGGCACCGGCGGACTGCCCCGCCACGGTGATGTTGCCGGGGTCGCCGCCGAAGGAGGCGATGTTGTTCCGTACCCAGCGCAGCGCGGCCGTCTGGTCCTGCAGGGCGAGATTGGTGGACCCGGCCCACTGGCTGCCGAGGTCGGCCAGGTGCAGGAAACCGAGGGCTCCCAGACGGTAGTTGGCGGTGACGACAACCGCGCCGGTCTGCCGGGCGAGAGCGGCCCCGTCGCTGTAGGGGGGTGCGGCGGAGCCGGCGTCGTATCCGCCGCCGTAGATCCACACGATGACGGGGCGGAGGGCGTCCTCGGCCGTCGTCGTGGACGTCCAGACGTTGAGATACAGGCAGTCCTCGGACGTCTCCCGGATCTCCGCCGTGGGGAAGGTGGGAAAGGAGGACTTCTGGCTCGCCCCCGGCACCAGGGAAGACGCGCCCTGCGCGGGCGCCGGTGCGAAGCTGTCGGCCCGGCGGACACCCCGCCACGGCCGGGGTGGCTGAGGCGGGCGGAACCGCAGCTCACCCACCGGGGGTGCGGCGAAGGGGATACCGGCGAAGAGTCGGCCTCCGTCGGGGAGTGCGCGTCCGCGAACGGTTCCCGTGGTGGTGTCGGTCAGGAGTGCGTCTGCCATGGCGTGAGCCTGTCTTCCCAAGGTGCGGAGGATTCGTTGCTGCTGTCGGCGTGGTGGGCCAGGCCCTGCCTGACGGAAGTCGCGCCCAGCCTGGCGAGGATCCCGTTTGAAGGTCTGCTCAAGTGGCGTACCAACGCCATCGACGTACGGGCGGATCCCGTGGGCTCAGGACCGAGCATGCGGTGCCGGTGCTCGCGGGGCCGGGCCGACGGCACATGTACGCACCGTCGGCCCGACCACACTCCTCACCTGCTGCTGTCTTGATCAGAGGTTCAGCAGGTGTGCCGCGTTGCGGTGTGCGATGCGTGTGAGGTCGGCGCGGGAGAACGGCGCTGTGCGGAGGAACTCGGCTGCCTCGGCGGTTGATTCGTAGGGGTAGTCGACGGCGAACAGCAGCCGGTCGGCGCCGATGGCCTGGACGGCTCCGAGGAGGGCCGCGTGGGAGAAGACGCCGCTGGTGGTCGCGTAGAGGTTGTGCCGCAGGTAGTGGGAGGGCAGGTGTCGTGGCCTGCTCTTGGGGTCGGCCTGCTGGTAGCGACTGTCGAGTCGGGCCAGCTGGAAAGGCAGGAGTTCTCCCATGTGCCCCAGCGTCGCCGAGGCCCCGGGGAACTCGTCGAACACTCCACCGTAGATGATCCGAAGTGCGTGGGCGCCGACCTGCGCCGTCCATCCCCAGGACGGCCCGCTCAGCACGGGATGCCCCTGGAACACCCGCCACTGATCGGCGGGGAAGAGCGCGGGATGGAGGTAGAGCGTCACGCCGAGCCGCTCAAGCTCGGCCCACACCGGCCGGAACTGCGGCTCGTCGAGGTAGTGGCCCTGAACGTGGTCGTTGTGCAGGACCCCCTTGAGGCCCAGTTGCTCCACCGCCCGGCGCAGCTCGGCCACGGCGGCCTTCGGGTCCTGCAACGGCAGGGCGGCGAAACCGGCGAACCGTGTCGGGTGGGCGGCGACCACGTCGGCCAGGTGGTCGTTGACCCGGCGGGCCGTGGCCACGGCCTCGGCGGGGTCCTTGATGGCCTCGACGCCGGGTGAGGTGAGCGACAGGATCTGCATGTCCACGCCATGCTCATCCATGTCAGCCAGCCGCAACTCCGTGAAGTCGGCGAGCCGGCGCCCCCACTCTTCCCCCCAGCCGGGGGGCATCCGGGCTTCGCCCGGCCACGGGATCAACTCCGGAACGGAGAACGCCTCTTCGACCGCGATCACCTTCATACCGCGCCCCGGGCGGCCGGCGGCGGTCCCGGCCGACGTGGAGGTGGCGGCCTGGGCGGCGGCGGGCGGGGCCGCGAGGGCTGCCGTGCCGGCGGCGGCACCGGCTGCGGCGGCCAGCAGGCGCCGCCGCGAGGTGTCCGCGGCGAGGGGGGATACAGACGATCCTGTCGTCATCATCCTGCCTTTCCATCGATGTCAGGCGAATCGGGGCATGGGGTCGGGGCTGGGGATCGATCCAGCCAACATTAGGTAACCTAATCATAGGCTACCTAATGAAAGGGGATCTCGGAAGCCCCGGCGATGTCGGGCACCAGATCTGACCGGCTTACGATCGGCAGTCCGCGCCGAACCGACCGCCCCAGCGTGAAAGCAGAACCACATGACCTCCTCCCCGTCTGAATCCGAGCCGCTCATCCGGCTGCTGTGGCGCGCACACAACTGGTTCCGAGCTGCCCTGACCACTGCGTTCGAGACCCAGGAAGACGGGTCGGCCATCAGTGCGGCACACGTGACTCTGCTGAGTCAGCTCCCGTCAGAGGGGGCGAGCATTGCCGAGCTGGCCCGGCGTCTGGGCGTCAGCGCCCCGACAGCGCACCAGTGGGTCCACGAACTTGTCGCCGCGGGCGTGCTGACCGTGGAGAGCGATCCTCGGTCTGCCCGGTCGAAGCTCGTGCTGCTCTCGGCGTCAGGCGTCCGGCGCCGCGAGGAGACGATGCAGATCCTGGCCGGGATCGAAGCCACGCTCGCCGGGCGCATCGGTGCGGATACCGTCACCGCACTTCGGGCCGCACTGGAAGAACCATGGGGGTCTCCGGAATCGGTGGCAGTGGAACTCCCCGGCCCTTCCACCCCTTGACCCTGTCGGCTCCCGGGCGCAGCGGCCAGTCCCTCCCCGGGCAGCACCAGACGGTTTTCGAACGTCATGGCGAGCGGTCCCCGCCCGTCTCGGTTTCCGTCTCATTCAGCGCCGTTCACGGCCGTTCGGGCGAGACACGGAGCAGCACAGTGGGAAATCGTGTTGGTCTCTCGCGGCCGAACAGTGCGGCGTTGCGTCCCGCTGTCGACAACACCCACGGCTCTGGCCATGATTGGCCGATGCCCGAGTTCAGTTGGCCGGACCGCTCCCTGGTGCCGGCCTCAGATGCCGTAGACCGGAGCTGGCCAGCGACAGTTTCCGCATTGCCCCTCGGATCTCACGTCAGCGGACGGGTCATCGGCCGGCAGCCATTCGGTGTCTTCCTCCTCATCGATGGCGTGCCCGATGCAGTCGGGCTTGCCGAGATCACCGCCATGCCTCACCACATGCAGCTGCCCGCCTTGGGCGCCATCGTCGCCGGTGAGGTGATCTGGCACACGAACCACAACCGTCAGGTGAAGATTCGCCTCGATGAATGGCAGGTACCCAGCTGATCACCTCCTGGTCGGCGCCGCTCTGCAAGACAGGACTTCGACGAGTGCGCCGCGGTGGACACGGACGGACCCTGCGGCACCGAGGTGATGCTCGGCCATCTCCGGTATGACGACGCGGGCCGCCATCCTCACCTGACGCACGCTCGGCGGAAACCTCTCAGGCGATGTCGTGGACGTTGTGCTCGGTCAGGTCGGATGCGTGCCGAGCGACGGCACGGTAGTCGGCATCGTCGTGGAGGACAGTCAGGCCATGGTGAGTCGCGGTGGCAGCGATGGTCGGCGCTCACGGCGGTTTTCGCCGCGGGAGGGGCGCCGGCAGTCTCGCGCCGGAGCGGAGCCCGGTCGGCCTGTGGCGGAGGTGCGGATCAGTCGCGGGGATGGCGGGAGCTCCCGGCGGGAACCGGGGGAAGAGTCCCTCCGGGGGCTGTCGATGCCGGCCTCAGGCCGCCCCACCGCCTCCTTGGCGTCTTGCCTGGCCGAGCGCGGTCACGAGGCGTTGCGTCGCGTAGTCGACGGCGGCCGCCCTGAGGGCAATGTCCCTCCGATCCCTGCCCCCGTTGCGGCGACGGAGACGAGCTGCTTCCGCGGCGTGGCAGAGCATCCCGAGGCCGCCGGCCGACGTCGGTGTTCCGTCGTCGCTCGGTTCGAAGGCGCCCGGTCCCGCTTGCCGCCATGCCGACGGCGACGCGGCCGTGCCGTCGGAGACCGGCCGCTAACCGTTCTCCGGCCGGCAGTCCGCCTCGACGGCGCCGGTGGCCCACTGGATGCCGCCCAACAGGTGCTGGCGGACGGCGGGTTCGGCGAAGGACTCCTTGCTGTGGCCGATGCCGGTGTAGAAGGAGCGGCCGCCCTGGTAGTTCTGGCACCAGGCGATCGGATGGTCGCCGTTCATGGAGCCGCCCCAGTACGAGGACTCGTCGAGGGAGGCCAGGACGCGGACCCGTTCCCGGGGATTCGAGCGGAAGTCGTACCACTCGTCGGTGCGGTTCCAGGTGGTGGGCAGGTCAGCGGTCGCCGGGTGGGCGCGGTCCTCGACGTGCACCGTGGCACGCATCGGCCACCACGGATGCGACTTGAAGTAGGCACCGACGAGCCCGCCGTAGAACGCCCAGTCGTACTCGGTGTCGGCGGCCGCGTGGATGCCGACGTAGCCCCCGCCACTGCGGATGTAACCCTCGAAGGCCGTCTCCTGGGCGGCGTTCAGGACGTCACCGGTCGTCGACAGGAACACGACCGCGTCGTAGCGCCCGAGGTTGTCGGCAGTGAAAGCTCCGGCGTCCTCCGTCGCGTCGGCCGTGAAGCCGCCCGTCTCGCCGAGCTGTTTCACCGCCGCGACGCCGGCGGAGATCGAGCCGTGGCGGAAGCCGGCCGTCTTGGAGAAGACCAGCACCCGCGTGCCGTCCTGCTTCGCCTGTGACACGGCCGGTCCCGAGACGCAGCCCAGGAGTACGGCCGCTCCGACGACTGATGTCATCAGCCGGTTGATCGATCGCATGCTGTGCATGTCCTCTCATCCGGTGGTGCGTGTGACGTCGAGTGGCGGCCTCTGCGTACTCGCTCCGAGCTACGCGAACGGTGATCACGCCGGTGCTGCGAGCGTGGTGCCGACCGCGCGGGCGGCCGTTTTCGTTGTCGAGTCGCGCGCCGAGAACGAACGCCGGAACGGCAGGGGCCAGGAGAACCGGGGACACGGATGGGACCCCTGATCGTTCACCAGGGTCGGGGCGATCACGGGCGGCACGCGTAGCGCGTCCGCCACTCGGTCCGCCGCTACAGCTGTCGCGTTGTCGCGCGACCCTGCGGAGCGTCCGGCCGGAGTTCAGGACCCGGTGGAGCCGGACGGCGGGCGCGGGCCGCCGAAGCCGTGTTCCGAGAGGTCGAACCAGTTGCCCTCCGGATCCATGGCCCGGTACTCGGCGAAGGGGCGGTTGGTGAAGCGTTCGGCCGGTTTCGGAGTGCCGGCCGCCACCAAAGCCTCGGTGGTGGCGGCCGTGTCCTCGATGTGGAACCCGAAGTGGTTGAAGCCGACCGGGGTATCACCGTCGAGCTGATGCTTGATCAGGGCAAGGGAGAGATAGCCGTCGGAGAGGAAGCAACTGCCGTCCGGATCGCGGTGGAACAGTTCCATCGCGAAGACCGAGGAGTAGAACTCGGCCAGCTTCTCCGGGTCGCGGGCCACGATGGCCAGATGGCGGAGCCTCGGCCGTGCGGCGGTGGGTTCGTCCACGGTGGAATCCTTCGAGTCGGGGTCCTGCCGCGCCGGGCGGGGCGCGGGGATCATGTTGTGGAAGGCGCTGATCAGCCAGTGGCCCTCCGCTGTCCGTTCGACGACGGCCAACGCGTGCGTGGTGGTCAGCGGCCGCCCGTCCGGGGCGGTGACGGTCGACTCCGCCTCCACCGTGGCCAGGTCGGGCCGGAGGAACCGGACGGCCACGACGCGTGCGTCGAGGACGGTTCCGGCGTACGGCCCGTGGAAGAGGGCGTCGTGACCGGCCGCGATGCCGGTCCGGCCGGGTGGCTTGTCGCCTCGTACGGTCGTGAAGTCGCAGTCCTCCGCGAAGCTCGCGGCGAAGAGCGCGGCGTCACCTGCCGCCCAGCCGCGGGCCATCTCGGCCCACAGGGCGCGGATCGCCCGGGCATCGTCACGGTTGCCGCCCTCGGTGCCGTGCTGGGCGGGGGCGTTCGTTCCTTCGGGCTGCTGCATTGTTCTCACGCCTTCATCAGTGAACTCGTACGGATCCGCAGGTCGATCTCGGGGCAGTCGGCGCCGTGGGAACCTTCGGCTGGATGCTGGGGAGGCGGGGCCCAGGCGCCCAGGGCGTGGTAGAACTCGCCGTCCCGGCGCTCCAGGTAGCAGATGATGTTGAGGGGCCAGCCGGTCCGGCCGAAGAGATGACGGTCCATGGGAGTCGGGCGCTCGCTGAGCATCTGGTCCCGTTCCGACGGCGGGCCCAGGCGGTGCCAGTCCGGGTGCATGTGGATGGAGCCGAGCAGGTCCATTCCCAGGGCCTCGGCCTCTCGGGACGCCCGGAGGAGGTCGTGGGAGTCCATCCACCAGCCGCGGTGCTCGTTCTCGTAGGCCGGCCCGAACGTCGGCACGATCGTCTCGCGGAACTCCCGTCGAGCCGCCGGATCACTGGTGCGGGCATTACGGCCGAAGGCGACACGCCGCACGTGGTAGGTCGTCGCTTCGGCGCTGCCGAGTAAGAGCGCGAAGCAGGGTAACGGGGCGTCAGGGGTGATGAGTTGATACTCGGCGGCAGCCACGGCGAGGAAGTCCGCGAGTGCCTTGTCGTCCATCAGGACGGTTGGAGGAGGGGGGATGGTACGGCCGGTTGCCGAACAACCGGCCGAGCCGCATCGGGCGTCCGCCGAACCGGACCCGGATGCGTTCGTCACAGCGGACATGGGGTGGTCTCCGTCGAAAGGGGGGTGGGGAGGCCGTTGGAGCGGAGTGCCCGGAGACGTTACTTGAGAGTTCATGCTCATAGGTCGACTGCCGTGAACTGTGGGGTTTTCCCTACGGCTTGATAGGAACTTGCGGCCGGACGGTTCGCGACGTCGAGAGGGACGGGGCGTCAAACGCGCGACGAGGCGCCGTGTGATCGGCGATTCCGGCACCGGCCGGGCTGTGTACTCGCAAGCAGGCCCGACGTGGAGACGTTTTCCAGCCGGTGAGAGCCCCAGGGGGCCTCAATTGGCTTGAGGCGCACAGGGATTGACGTAGAAATCGCTTACCATCTACGGTCCTCCCGGAATCGCGGACACCTTTCGGAATCTCGAACATCTGGCGTCGGTACGCCCTACGGGAACAGGGAGTCGAAGCGGAATGGGCCCACAGCGAAGACTCGGCTGGATGTCGCTTGCCGCGGCAACCACCATGGCACTCGCGGCCGGAGTGATCACCGCCCCCGCCGCCCACACCGCGGACGACCCCGTGGAGGTCGTGGTCAACGGGGACGACGTTCGCGCCGACAACGTGAACGGTCTGACCTACAAGGGCCTCGGCGTCCTCAGTTGCAACAGCACGAGCAACCTGCTGATGGACTACAAGGCGGAGCACCCCGGCCGGTACTGGCAGCTCATCCGCGTGCTGTTCGGTGGAAAGAACCCCCTGATCAACCATGTCAAGGTCGAGATGGGTTCGGACACGAACACGTCGACCGGTTCCGACCCGGCGACCATGCGCACGGCGGACGAACTCGCCGACGCGTCGCGCTCCCCGGGCTTCCAACTGGCGGCGGACGCCAAGACGGTCAACCCGAAGCTCAAGGTCTCGATTCTCCGCTGGGTCATGCCCCGATGGGTCCAGAGCGAATGGAACAAGGGCACCGGATCCGACGAGATGTACAAGTGGTACAAGGAGACGATTCTCGACGCGTACGAGAAATACGGGTACATGGTCGACTACGTGAACCCGGACACGAACGAGACACGGGATCCGGACGAGGCCTTCATCAAGTGGTACAAGAAGGCGATTCTGGCCGACACGGACTTCGCCGACCCCCGCTACGGCATACCGGCGAAGAAGCGGAAGAAGGCCGAGAAGGCCTACCGCGGCATAAAGATCATCGCCGCCGACGAGAACACCACCCACAATATCGGGCCGTCGATGCTCGGCGACGCGGAACTCTTCGGCATGGTCGACGCGGTCGGCTACCACTACAACACCGATGACCGGCGCGACGGGCCCGTCGGCAGCGACACCAACCTGCCGTACACCCGGCTGGCGACCGGGGAGAACAAGTACGGCGAGGACAAGGAAGTCTGGTACAGCGAGGGAGTCGCCTCCTTCGGCTACACCGACTACCGCGTCAACAACACCGAGGGCCCGAACGGAACGAGCACCGGTATCGGCGGCGTCCAGAGCGCTCTCGATCTCGCGAACCGCTCCGTCAAGAGCTACGCCAACTCGAAGCGGACGCACTACGTCTTCCAGCCGGCGATCGGCTCCTTCTACGAAGGCGCGCAGTACAGCCACAAGGAACTCGTCAGCGCGCGTGACCCGTGGTCGGGGCACCTCCACTACGACGCGGCCCTCTACGTGATGCAGCACTTCACCCAGTTCGCGAAGACCGGCTGGGAGAACGACACGAACACGGCGGGCATCTGGCGCACCGTGCCGGAGGCCAGTTACAGCGGGGTGAGCGGCACCGAGAACGTCGACGGCTCGAACGGGGCCCCGAGTTACATGACGCTCGCGGACCCCCGTAAGAAGGACTTCTCCACGATCGTCGTCAACGACAGCGACCAGCCCAAGACCTACCGGATCAAGGCCGAGAACATGCGACTCGGTTCCGACCGGACCATGGAGATCTGGGAAACCCGCGGGCCGGACGCGGGCGAGCCCTACGCCGCGAACTTCAAGCACCTCGTCGACGAGATCCGGCCCGGCGGCGACGCGTACTACACCTACACGGTCAAGCCGAGGTCGATCGTGACCTTGACGACGCTCGACAAGAGCCACGACAAGGCGACGAGGCAACGCCTGCCCGAGTCCCGGAACCGCACGGTGCTGGACACCGACGCGACCGGCAAGAGGCACAACACCCGCGACAACGTCCTGTACGCCGACGACTTCGGGTACGAGGAGGAGGGCAGGGTCCAGGTCGGCACCGGCAACGGTGCGCACAGGACGTCCCAGCCCTACCTGAGGTCGCGCGGCAATCAGCCTCGCTACATGGTCGACCAGACCGGCGCCTGGGAGGTCGGTCAGGACGCGAGCGGCGACAACGTCCTGTACCAGTACATGGACCAGTCCATGAAGGACACCGGCGCCTGGAACCGCCACACCCCGAACACGACGGTCGGCGACTTCCGCTGGGAGAACTACCGGGCCACGGTCGACGTCGCGTTCCCCGACCCGGACGGCGGACTCGCCACCCTGGGCGTCCGTCAGCAGAAGGGCATGGCGGTCAGCGACGCCGCCTACAACGTGCGCATCGCACCGACCGGCGCCTGGACGTTCTACGAATACGGCACGGCCGTCACGTCGGGAACGGTCCCCGCGTCCGACGGCTACCGCCTCGCCATCGAGGCGAAGGGCGCGACGATCACGACCTACATCGACGGCAAGGCCGTCTCCACGTACCAGGACCCGACTCCGCAGACCGAGGGACGCGTCAAGCTCGGATCCGACTTCCACAAGACGGCGTTCGACAACCTGAAGGTCGAGAAGATCGACGGGTACACGCCCTACGCCCGCGCGCAGCTCGACAACATGGACAGCTCGGTCACCTACGACGGCACGTGGAGCCGGAAAGCCGCCTTCGGCGACCCGATGGACTGGTACCGGTCGACGTCGACCGGCACGACCGCCGGCTCGTCGTTCACCGTCCCGTTCACCGGCACGGGCATCGACGTCATCGGCGGCAACGACGGCACCGCCGTCCTCGACGTCTACGTAGACGGAAGGCTGATCGCGCGGGACGCGAAGACGGCCGCGACCGACAAGCGCCTCGCGACGTACGCGCTCCGCGGTCTGCCCGACGGCGCGCACACGGCGAGGTTCGTCCTCAAGTCCGGGAAGATCGTTCTCGACGCGTTCAACGCCATCTCCGGGGACGTGGACCGCACCGTGGACACGACACCGATCCGGGCCGCCCTGAAGAAGATCGGACGTCCGGAGCGGGCGGACCACACGGCCGGCTCCTGGGCCCTGTTCGCCTCCGCGTCGTCGGCGGCGAGGGCTGCCGTGACGGGACGGCAGAAGGGCCTTGACGCCATCGGCGTCGAGCAGATCACGGACCGGCTCGAAGAGGCTCACGACCGGCTGGTGCGCAAGGACGGCACCGCCGCCCGGTAGGTGCCCTGCCCTGGGCCTTCGGGCCCCGCGCGTCCGCCGTGAATGATCAAGGGGCCGTATCGGATTCCTCCGGTACGGCCCCTTGTGCGGGCGCGTGTCGCCGTCCGCAGGGCTCGGCGGACAACGACCGCGACCGCACCGCACCCGCACACCCGCACACCCGCACACCCGCACACCCGCACACCCGCACACCCGCACCTACGACACTGCTCGCCCACCGGGCCGCCGGACAGGTTTTTGTTATGCACCGGTGCGGCGCGCGTCTCCTTGGGACAGGACCGGAGAAGAACCAGGAGACAGTTCGATGGAGCAGGCCACCACAGACCGTTCGCTCAGCCGTCGCCGGATACTCAAGCTCGCCGGCGCGGCCGGTGCCGGCGCCGGTGCGACCGGGGCGGCCACGGGGACCGCGTCAGCCGTGCCGACGGCCCCGAAAAGCGGGTTCGCCCACCCGGCGCTGCTGCACACGCAGGCCGACTTCGACCGGATGGCCGAGAAGGTCAAGGCGGGTGCGCAGCCCTGGACGGACGGCTGGAAGCGGCTGCTGAGCAGCCGGGACTCGGCGACCGACTACCAGCCACGGCCCGTCGCGACCGTCATCCGCGGAGGCGAGGGTGCGAACGTCCACCTGCTGTTCCGGGACGCCGCCGCGGCCTACCAGAACGCCCTGCGCTGGAAGATCACCGGGGACGCCGGGCACGGGGACAAGGCACGGGACATCCTCAACGCCTGGTCGGGGACCCTCAAGCAGCTCGGCGGGAACGCCGACCGGTACCTGATGGCGGGCATCCAGGGGTACCAGCTGGCCAACGCCGGCGAGATCATGCGGGACTACGACGGATTCGACCTCGGCCGGTTCCAGTCCATGCTGGTCGACATCTTCTACCCGATGAACGACTCCTTCCTGGTCAACCACAACGACGCCGTCCCCAGCAACTACCGGGCCAACTGGGAACTGTGCACCCTGGCGTCCATCATCGCCATCGGCGGGCTCACCGAGGACCAGGCCAAGATCGACCGGGCGGTGGAGTACTTCAAGAACGGCGACGGCAACGGCTGTGTCGAACGGGCCGTCCCCGTCCTGCACGAGGAGGCGGACGGCGTCGTCCTCGGGCAGTGGGAGGAGAGCGGCCGGGACCAGGAGCACACCATGGCCGGTGTCGGCTGGATGGGCGCGCTCTGCGAGATGGCCTGGAACCTGGGCGAGGACCTGTACGGGTACGACGACAACCGGTTCATGAAGGGCGCCGAGTACGTCGCCCGCTACAACCTCGGCAAGGACGTTCCGTACACCACATACTCGCGCCGCATCGGCCGGCGCGTGGCGGGCCGGGCCGCAGGACTGCACACCGAACCGGAGATCAGCGAGCAGGGCCGGGGCAGCGCCCGTCCCATCTGGGCCATGATCCACAACCACTACGCGGTGCGCCGGGGGCTGGACGTACCGAACATCACGGCCTACAAGGACAAGCTCGCGCCCGAGGACGGCGGCGGGCTCCGCGGCGGGGCCGGCTGGAGCTACGACCACCTCGGCTACGGCACGCTGACCTACACCCGGGACCCGGAGGACCTCGGCGCGTCCGCGCCTGGCGCCGGACGCGAAACCGGGACGGCGAACGACGCCTCGGGCAGCGCGGCAGGCGGCGGGACGCGCCCGCAGGGCGGCGCCCCCCACGATCTGGCCGCCACGGGGGCGGACGGCGTCCTGGCCTGGTCCGCCGCCGGGGCCTCGGCCCTCCTCGGAGGTCTGCTCCTGCTCCGCCGTCGTGGGCGCCGAACGAACACGCCCGGATCCGACGCGTGATCCGCGACGCCTGAGCCGGGGCTGGGCGGACGGCCTCGGCGGCCTCGCCCATGCCCACGGAGCCGACGTCGAATGACAGCGGGAGGCCGGCGCACGCGCGCATCCGCAGTCGAAGGCTCTGTTTGTCGGAGACCTGCTGAGTCGCGTGGCGGCTAGACCAGAGAGGTGTGGCAAGGCACTGACATTGATGCTGATACTCGGGCTGTCCCAGGTTCGTGGCGAGCTTCAACTCATCATGTGGGATCGTGGGATGTCAGAGGCTGAACGCACGATCGCGGCTAGGCCGAGGATCATGGGGCGGGCTGGCATCGGGGCAATCACGCAGGAGGCGGGGCCCCGCGTGGTTCCGTGGCTCCGTTTGGCCCTACTCAGTCGTACCGGTCGTGTCTCCATCACTCGTGCCGACGGCGGGTGCGCGTACCGCCTCGGCGTCCTCGACGAGGTGGCGCAGCTCCGCGACGAACCGGGCGGCGGGTGCCCCGTCGATCACGTTGTGGTCGAAAGTGATCGTCAGGTCGAGCACGTCACGGACCTCGATCCGTCCGTCCACAGCGCGGGGCCGCTGCGTCGCACCGCCGATGACCACCTGGAGAGGCATCAGACTCGGCGGGGCAATGCCGAACCCGCCGCCGGCGCCGAACATTCCCACCGCTGTGACCGCGACCGTGCCGGTCAGCTGGCGGAGCCGGACGGACCTGGCCAGCACCGCGTACATCGTCGGAACGAGGCCGGGGAGGCGGGTCATGGTGGTGCCGAAACGATCAAGGAGGCGCCCCGTGCCCGTCGTGGCGTAGTCGCGCTTGGCGGCCCGCAGTTCTGCCGTGAGGTCCTGTACATCGCGGATGTCGGCATTATGCAGCACATGCGGGAGGGTGAAGAGGCCTTGCCGTGTCGTGACCTCCACGAGCGTGTTCACGTCGACATGGCGGTGCCGGACCAGCCGGCCGCGCCAGTTCCGGTAAGCATGCACCTGCGGGTGCGCCGCTGCTGCCCGCGCGACGGACGCCACGACGAATGCGGTGAACGACACCGGTTCCGCGGACCGCGCGAGCAGGTTCCGCGCCCTCGTGACGTCGAGATCGACGAGGCTGTGCATGGCCGCCAGGTGCCGGCCGGCCCGCACGGCCGCGATCACCAGCCGCCGACTCGGCGGGAAGGGCCCGACGTCGACCCCGCGTGGCCGGTACGCAGCAGCGGGGGACGTCGCCCGGCGGCTGCCGTCAGGTGTCATGCTGTGCTTGCGCATCGAACGGCTCCTTGCAGTCGGTTCCGTCGCCACCTCCCGGAGCCGTAGCCCGGCCAGCGGTCTACCGTCACACGTCACCGCCCCGGGCCCCTGCGGGCCGAGAACCCTGTTCCGCAGCCGCCCTGACCGCACGGAGCGCCCCGCGCAGAACGACACCGACGCCGGGGGAGACGAGCGTCCAATAGCGGCCGAAGCGGGCCGTGGATGCTGGGTCGGTGCAGGCGGTGCGCGCCTCGTAGGTGAGCAGGGACCGCCGGGTGCCGTAGGGATGGACCACGAAGGCGGCCGCCATCTTCGCCCAGCCGGCCTCGTCGAACGACGTGAAGTGCTCCGGTTCGACCCGCCGCCACTCGATGGAGGCCCGCCACGGCTTCCCGACCGCCCCGAAGACAAGCTCACGTCCCGGATTCTCGCCCAGCGCCACCCAGGGCTGGCCCTCCCAGGCTTCACCGGTGGCATCGAACAGGTCGGCCACCCGCAGGGACGGCGGGGTCGGCATGGACCGGCCGCGGAGCCGTTCAGGCAGTCCGCGCGCCGACATGGCCGCGTTGACGAGCGGGGAGTCGATGGTGAGCAGGTCCAGCCCGCGCGCTGCCTCGTAGGCGACAGGCGGTGCCGCGGCGAGCGCCACGCATTCGAGGCGAGAGAACCCGAACTCGGGCAGCGCGCCGTCCAGCAGCAGCGGTTCACCGGCGGGATCGACGGTCGAGTCGGCACTCATCAAAGCCTCCCGGGAGCACGCGGTCACGCAGCCCGGGCGAGCCGCGTACGCAGGTTGTGGAACTGGCGGGTCTGCATGATGAAGTGGGCGGGTTCCCAGAACAACAAGTCCATCGGCCTCGTGAGCACGCGCGGGCGGCTTCGACCGTGCGTGCGGACGACAAGGCGGGTGTCCGCCCCGGCCGGTTCGAGGTGGAAGCCCCAGACCGAGCTGACGAACACCAGCGGCACGGATCCATGGAAGGGGTCGAACGGGCGACCGGACGGCAGCCGCGTGTCGGCCCGCAGCACCAGAGTCCGTTCCGGTGCGAGTGCCGCGACCGTGAACCAGGCACGGCCGCTGGGCACCGAGGCAAGCCGCTGTCCCGGCTCCAGGCCCTGCCACTGGGGGACGAGGCGATCTGCGCTCGGTCGTCCACCGTTGTCCAGCCGGTCCCAGCTGTACCAGCCGCCGCGGTCGCAGCCCATCTGCGCCAGCCACAGCCAGACCGTCGAAGGCGGCGCGGGCAGGGTCGTGGCCATCGTCGAGCTGCTGTCGGCACCGGGGATGAGCTCATCCCCGGGATAGGAACGGGCAGCCTCTTCGCGAGTCGCGCCCCAGGTCAGCATCCTCGGCCGCAGGATCAGGCCATGCAGCGCCAAGGCGACCGCTGCGGAAGCGACGGAGGCCGACCCGAGCGTGGCTCGGTGTTCGCTCACACGTCCAGAGTTACTCATCCGACTCGGTGGCGCCATCGGACTGCTGCGCTGCAGCGGAGGTGGCTTGAGGGCGGACATCACCACAGCGCCGCCGTCATGGGACGCTCCATCGGACCATCCAACCTGACATCACCAGGTGACATCAACGACTGTGGACGCAGGCGGCCTTGAGCGATCACACACGCCACACCGGCAGGTGTGCGAGGCCGTAGGAGAACCGCCGGATCGAACTCCTGAAGCGGTGCTCGCTGTCTCACGGGCCGGCCGGGGCCTTCTCCTCAGGGAGCAGGTACCAGGACGTGTGCCCAACCAGAAAGCCATCCAGCTCCTGGGCGGCCGCGGACTCGGACGGCAGGTCGTCTGGGCGAGGTCGGTGGAGAGCGTTCAGTTCGTCCCGCAGCTGTGGGTCCAGCACGGGAGCCTGGCAGCCGTCGATGGTGCCTCGCAGAAACAGCCAGTCGAACAGTCGCACCGCTGGGCTACGCCCCGACTGGGGGCGCTCGGACACATGCGCCTCCTGCCAGGAGCCGACGTAAAAGCAGGCCGCACCGGCCAGCGCTTCGACGAGGGCAGAGGTCGGGTCCTTGAGGTTCCAGTAGACCCGCGCATCGGCCTCGGGCAGGGGCTCTGGAATCGCGGCGAGCCACAGGCGGTAGTCGCTCATCGGCACAGCTTGCCACCCGCCGGCCCCAGGATGGGGTGGTGGCCGCCAGCTGCGCGTACTGCCTCGCCGGGCGACCACAGTCTGCATATGGTCTGCGTCGGGGACGAGTTGGATGACGGCGCCGGCTGGGTGGGGAGCATGGGACGTTGAGCAGGAGACGCTACGTTGCCAGGGGCGTGCCAGGTGGCTACCGAATCTGGGACAACCGAGGACGCCGATGGTGGGGCGATCTCTACGAGTTGTGCCCCGACGAGCTCCTGGCCGAACTCAATGGCCAGGCGGACCAGGCCCGGATCACCGCGCTGATGAAGCGCTACAGAGCACAGAAGCGATAGTTCCCGCCGAGCACTCGACGACGACGCACGCACCACGAGCGCACCAGATCGGACGGGGAACAGCGGAGGAGTCACGGTGAAAGCAGATGCCGCCGACGAGGCCGTACTGCGACTGTTTGCCCAGGTCATGGTGAGACCGGGCACAAATGATCGCAGCTTCCGAAACTGAGAGCGCGAGTTCGATTCTCGTCACCCGCTCCATGGTGAAGACCCAAGTCCTCAGGGTGGCACCGGACCGCGTGGAGTGCGTGTGCCCGGTGCCGGAAGTGGTAGAACCGGACGTCCTCGGGCAGGCCGGCGGTCTCACACGCCTTCCGCCACGTCCGCCCGAAGGTGCTGCGCCGGAAGGTGGCCCCGTTCTCCCCGTCCCGCTGACCGGCCCGCCGTCGTGTCTCCCGATCCCCGTTTCCCGATCCCCATGCCGCCGCGGCGGCGGGCCTCCCAGACGCTCCCCACAGAGTGGGGACCGGGGTGTCGGCCCGCTCCCGGCCCGAGGAGGCCTTCAGGCTGCCGGCCCCTGCGACCACCAGCGGGCGGTGTACGCGCGCGACGCGCAGCCCCTCTGCCAGAAACGTGTACGCCGACGGCGCCGGAGTGGAACCCGGTCGGCCTGTGGCGGAGGTGCGGATCAGTCGCAGGGATGGCGGGAGCCCCCGGCGGACGGAGAGCCCCCGGCGGGAACGGGGGAAGAGTTCCGCCGGGGGCCGTCGATGCCGACCTCGGGCCGCCCGTCCGCCTACTTGGGCGTCTTGACCGGGCCGAGCGCGGCCATGAGGAGGTACTTCGCGTAGATGGCAGCGGTGGTGAAGGCGATGTCCTCCCACTCCCTGCCGCCGTTGCGGGGGACGGAGACGTACTGTCTCAGCGGCTCCGGGTCGGTGTAGTTCGACTTCTTGCGGGTCTCGCCCAGCACCTTGTTGAAGCGGCCACTGAGCTCACTCCACCGGTTCTGCATCGACACGTAGTGGCCGGGCATGTTACCCCCGGCGTGGCTCGCCTGGCTGCGGGCGATGAGGTCGGCGATGGGCCGGAAGCGAGTGGCCTCCGATATGCCCTGGGTCATCATCAGGAACGCGCGGGCCTGCTCCGGACGGCTCCTGCGGTCGGCCCGGATCAGTGTCTCCACCGCGTTGTTCCAGGCCTCCAGGCCGTACTGGATGTGGCCGCGGTCACCGCTCACCCCTGTCGCGGCTTCGATCTCCCCGTAGCTCTCCCCGAAGGTTGCCGACACCCCGTCCCGCTCGTTGTCCCGGCCGTTGACCGGCGGTTGCCTCTGTCCCCGGTCCACCGAGACGTACTGGTCGCGCCCGCCGGAGTTGCGCCACCAGCCCACGAGGTACAAGTTGCTGGCGCGCAGCCGCAATCGCACCGACCGGTCGTTGTGCGGCGCCACGACCCTGACGGTGAGGTAGCTCTCGGGGTGCCCGGCGCCCGAGGTGTGGTCGACGTTGTACGAGGTCCCTGGGACATCGGAGCTGCCATGGCCTTGGCCCACGTGCCGGCGGATCTCTCTGATGAAGGCGGCGTAGCTGGTGGTGTCGCCGATCTTCCAGGTGACGATGGGCTCGCCGTCGTTCACCGCGCTCGCGGTCGACACCATGCCGAGGGGACCGAGCAGGGTGGCGCACACCGCCAGTACGACCGTGGTCACGATCGATCCGACGGTGGCCCCACGCGTTCGCCGCCGTGGCGCTCTCGTCGTCCGGCGGCGCGGTTCCCGTTCGGGGATCGCCAAGACCTCTGACTGGGACATCGCTCTGTTCTCCAAGTGACTCGGGGTGCCGGTGTCCCGGCCTGCCAGAACCCGACGTTCGCAACCGACGCGTTGTTTGGCACGTCCCTTTTGTCACGGCAATCAATTCCGCGGGCCGGAAGGGATTGATTGACGCCATGTGCGATGTCGCCTGTCTGTCGCCTCGGGTTCATCCGGGAGCAACGACATGCCCCATATGGTCGTCTCTCCTCATATCACCCGATGTCGCTTTCAGTACGTGTGCGGAGGTACGCAACCGTGGGGCGTCCCGAAAGACCTCTGGACCCCGAGGCCGGTCCCGTTCAGCGGCTGGCTCATGAGCTCCGGGAGCTGCGCCGGAGCGCCGGGACCCCGTCGTACCGGACCATGGCCGGGACCGCGGGCTTCTCCGCGTCCACGCTGTCGCTGGCGGCGGCCGGCGAGCGGCTGCCGTCCCTCGCCGTCGTCCGGGGTTATGTGCTCGCCTGTGGTGGTGACCCCGGTGCGTGGGAGAGCCGCTGGAAGGACGCCGAGGCGGTGGCGGCGGGTGCGGCCCGCGAGGAGGACCAGGACGCGCCGCCGCCGTACCGGGGCCTCGCCCGGTTCGAGCCGGCCGACCAAGCGCTGTTCTTCGGCCGGGACCGGCTGGTGGAGGAACTGCTGGAGCTGGTGTGCGGGCACCGGTTCGCCGCGGTGTTCGGCGCGTCCGGCAGCGGGAAGTCCTCGCTGCTGCGGGCCGGGCTGATCCCTCGCCTGCGGGAGAAGGTCGCGGTCCGGGGCCGCCCGGCGGTGCTTCGGGTACTGACCCCCGGGGACCGGCCCGCCACCACGTACGCCGCACGCTGGCGGTGGGCGGCGAGGCGGGAAGCATCCAGCTGTGGGACGTCGCCACCCAGCAGCCGCTCGGCGGCCCGCTCACCACACCGGGCGAGGCGATCGACACGGTGGCCTTCGCCGCGGGCGGCTCCGCGGTGTACGCGGGAAGCGCGCACGCGCCACTCCAGCGCTACCCGATCGAGCCGTCGAAGGCGGTGGAGTCGGTGTGCGCGCGGGCGGGAGCGGCGGGCCTGACGCGGGCGCAGTGGCGGACGTACGTGCCCGACGTGCCGTACCGCCGGGTGTGCGGAGACTGACCCGCCGGGCCCGGCCACCCGCTCCGGCCGACCTGCCGCAGCGGCGACGTGGCTGCCGTGGCGGGACGGCAGAAGGGCCTTGACGCCGTCGGCGTCGGCGTCGGCGTCGGCGTCGGCGTCGAGCAGATCACGGACCGGCTCGAAGAGGCTCACAGCCGGGCAGCGCCCGTCGCGACTCCGCCGAAGGGCGACTTCCAGCCGAGCCACTTGGCACAGGGCAGCCGCGCACCCTACGATTGGACAGTCGTCCAATACGATCGGCCAAGGAGAGGGATGCCCGGTCGGACCAACGCCGAACGCGGCCGGAACGTACGCGTGCAGCTGCTGGCGGCCGCCAGGGAGCTCATCGGCGAAGTCGGCTGGAACGGCGTGAGCACACGAGTCCTGGCCGAGCGGGCCGGCGTGCGTTCCGGACTCGTGCACTACCACTTCGAGTCGCTCCAGGCGCTGCTGCGCCAGGCCGCACTGGAAGAGATGAGCCAGATGCTCGACGCCACCGCCTCGCTCCTCGCCGAGACGGCGAGCCCCGCCGACGGCGTCGAGGCGATGCTGTACGAACTCGACCGGTACAACGGCGCCGACCCCGCATCCCTGCTGTTCACCGAGGCGTACCTCGCCGCCACACGCGACGCCCTGCTGCACGAGCGCATGAGCGAACTCATGACCGGCTTCCGCACCTCCCTCGCCGCGGCACTGGCCCGTTCGGGGCACCACGCGCCGGAGGACGCGGCGAGCGTGATCATGGCTGTCTTCGACGGCTTCGTACTCCACAAAGGTCTTGATCCGGAGCTGTCGGCCGCTCGCGTCGCCCCTCTCCTGCGCCGACTCACCAGCACCGACCGGAACGGAGCAGACTGATGAGAGCCGTCATCTGCGGTGCCGGCATCGCCGGCCTGGCCCTGGCCAACCGCCTGCGTCAGCACGGGTGGGAGGTCCACGTCGTCGACCGCGCACCCGGGCCGCGCACCCAGGGATACATGATCGACTTCTTCGGCCCCGGATACGAGGCCCTGACCGCGATGGGCCTGCAAGCGCGGCTACGGGAACTCGCCAGCCCGGTCGAAGAGCTCCGCTACATCGACGGCCGTGGCCGCGTGACCGTCAGCGTCGACTACGCCCTCTTCTCGAAGGCGCTGAACGGCGAGATCGTCAGCATCATGCGCCCAGAGCTCGAACGCCTGCTCCGTGAGTCCGTCACCGATGAGATCGACCTTCGCTACGGCACCACCGTCGACCGGATCGACGACGGCAGGGCCTGGCTCTCCGACGGCACCACGCTCGACGCCGATCTGATCGTGGGCGCGGACGGCGTGCACTCCCGCGTCCGCTCACTGGCCTTCGGCCCCGAACGCGGATACCTCCGATACCTCGGCTTGCAGACCGGCGCCTTCGTCTTCACGGATCCAGAGGTCTTCGAGCAGATCCGTGGCCGGTTCGTACTCACCGAAACCCTCAACCGCCAGATGGGCTTCTACGGGCTCGGGGAAGGCCGCGTCGCGGTCTTCGCCGTGCGCCGCAGCACCGACCCGAAGCTGCCCGAGGACCCCCGCGAAGAACTGCGTCGCGCATACGCCGGCATGGGCGACCTGACACAGCGCGCCCTGGAGCGGTGCCCGCCGCCCGACGAGATCTACTACGACCAGGTCGCACAGATCGGCATGCCGCGCTGGACCGACGGGCGGGTGGCGCTCGTCGGCGACGCCGCTCACGCGGTCTCGCTCGTCGCCGGACAAGGCGCGTCCCTCGGCGTCGCGGGGGCCTATGTGCTGGCCGAACGGCTGCACGCGGCGCCCTCGGTTCCCGAAGCGCTCGCCGGCTACGAGCGGCGCTGGCGTCCGGTGGCGACCGAAGTCCAGCAGGCGGCCCGGGATCGCGTGACCGAATGGTTCCTGCCGACCTCGTCGGCCAGACTCCTGTTGCGGCGCTGGGGGTTCCGCGCCATGCGCCTGCCCGGCCTCGACCGGCTGCTGGTCGGCCCCTTGTTCCCGAAGAACCACCAGACCGTGGCCGAGCTGAGCGCCTGACCGCACGGCGGCACGAGCCGGCGCTCGATGGGGAGGAGGGGAGTATTCGGCAGTCGGCCTCCTCGCGAAACCCACTCGCAGAGACCAGCCGCAGGTACGGACCCGTCCCCGGAGTCGGGGAGGCGGCGCCGTCGAACGGCGGTCACGGCGGCGGAACCGCAAACGGAATCGCGGGGCCCCAAAGCTGGCGCGATCACGCCGTCACAGGGCGTGCGCTCGACGGCACGATAAGTGCCGCTGCGGCACACGGCCCTGATCAGTCCCTCCGGCAACGGAGAGGACGGCCGGGGCGGACGGGGTGGAGAGCCCCGGCGGTTCACACGCGAACCCCGTGCCATCAACCGGGAGGAAACCATATGAGCACTGCCAGACAGGCAGTTGTCGTGGCCATGCTAACTGGCGTCATGGCCTTCGCCCTGCCGACGGCAGCGCACGCCGCGCCACCGGCGACATGCAACGACATGCCTGCCGACATCGTCGGCACGGACGGCGACGACCGGATCGTGCTCAGCTCCGACACCCGCCTGGTGATCTCCACCGGAGCCGGTGACGACACCATCATCCTCAGCGGCGCCGGCAACCACGTCATCTGCGCCGGAGCCGGTGCGGACACGGTCATCGGGGGCAGCGGCGACGACTGGATGACCGGCGAGCAAGGCCGGGACCACGTCGAGGGCCGCAACGGCGATGACACCGCCTTCGGCGGAGAAGGCGCCGACACCCTGCTCGGCGGCACGGGCAACGACCGTCTCACCGGGAACGCCGGCGCCGACACCCTGGACGGCGACGCCGGAGCCGACTGGATCGACGGCCTGGGAGGGGCCGACCGGATCTCCGGCGGCGCGGGCGGCGACACGCTCTACGGCGGTGCCGGAGTCGACCGGATCACCGGCGACGCGGGCCCGGACACTCTCCATGGCGGGGCCGGGCCCGACACCCTGAACGGCGACGCCGGAGCGGACACCCTGCGTGGCCAGGCGGGCGCCGACGACCTCGACGGCGGCATGGGCAACGACCTGCTCTACGGCGGCGGCGGCAACGACCTGCTGACCGATCCCGCCGGCGCGGACGACTTCGGCGACGGCGGCGCGGGCGCGGCGGACCGGTGCGACATCCGGATCGAGACGCGGGTGAACTGCGAGACCCTCTTCTGAGGCGTCTCCTCCCGCCTCCCCTCATGCCGGGGCGGTGCCATCCGTCGTCTTCGTCGCCCGAGCCGCCGGCAACGCGGACCTGAGCACCGTCGACGCCTCCCGGCCGGGCCCCGCGCCGCGGCGTTCGACCGGCCTGTCGCACCACCTGGTCTGCACGGCCATCCGACGCCTGGGCGATTTTCCGAGGCGATGAGCCGTCGGTGCGCATGAAAACCGGGAGGCGCCCACGGGGGCGCCTCCCGGCCGAAGTCGAGGGCGAGGAGAGCGAAAGGACTTGGGTTCATTAGGAGTGAATGAGAAGGAAGCCCCTTCATGGCCTCGCCGTGGGCAACGCTAGCACTCAGCCCGGGATCAAGTCGCGCAGATTTTCGAGTGTGATGACCCGGGAGTCCGGGTGGAGCCCCTCGGGACGTTCGAGGCCGATGTACATCACGGGCTCGTCCGGGACCTGCTCGCCCTCCCACAGGTCCATGGCCGTGGTCTCACGGGACATCAGGTCGATCAGATACCCCACCGTCAGCTGCTCGCGCTCCACGAGGGCACGCACCACCTTGGACACCGACACCTGGTTCTCCTCGACCCGGTTGGCCTCCGAGATGCCCTTCAGATACAGGTGCAGCCACTTGGCGCGCCACCGGCCGTCCTCCCCGCGCAGGAACACCAGCGGCAGCGCCACCCGGCCCACTCCGCGCAGCTCCGACTTCATCCGCACCGTGCGCGGCTCGAAGGGACGGCCCTTCTGCTCACCGTCGCGCAGCATGAAACCGAAGAGGGACTCCTCGACCTCCTCGAAGCCTTCGCCCGCGTAGATGTTGACCTGCGGAACGATGAACGTGCCGCGCACCCGGTCCAGGGACAGGTTGATGAACTCCGAGGCCCCGTCGGGCGCCTCGGTGACATCTCCCGAGTGCTCGCCCCCGACGGCGGTGAGGGCCGTGTAGGAGAGCCAGGAGTCGCTGCTGTAGTCGCTGTGCAGAAGCAGGGCCGACAGGTCGTAGTCGGTCCGGTGCTCGGTCTCCTTCCAGTACACGAAGAAGCGCAGCAGTTCGCCGTCGACCTCCGAGACCGAGCCCCGTGGCAGTACACCGAACCCGGACGCGGTCGCCCTGCCGCTGAGCGGGAGCGCCACGTCGAGGACGTCGGGGTCGATCAACAGCCGGCCCGGCGCCGGGAGCCGGCGGCGCATCTCGGCGTCGAGGGCGGCGATCAGCCGGTCGCGGTCGGCGGCCGGTACCGCGGGCCGCACGTCGGCGGCCACCCAGGCGCGGCCCCGGCGGTTGACGAAGATGCGGGGTTCGCCGCTCTCCCGCTCCCGGTTGTGGAGGTGCTCACGGACCGAGAGGACGACCCGGCCGGAGACCTCCGGAGCGACCTCCACCGCGGCGGCCACCACCACGTCCCGCTCCTCCTGGTCCGCGGCGATGCGCAGCAGGAGGTCCAGGGCGCGGAACAGCTTGCCGGGAGCGGACTTCAGCAGCTTCACCGCACCGGTGACGTCGAACTCGTCGAGCAGCTCCTCGACGCGGCTGCCGAAGGACCGGGCCTCCTTCTCGCCCCGCGCGACGGCGAACACATCGGCGGCGTGCGGCCAGCGCGGGTACTCGTGTGGATGGAGGCGCTCACCGAGCCGCTTGAAGGGCTCGCGGTGCGCGTGCACGTCGGCGAGCTTGGCCGGGTTCGCCGCGACCACCGCGTCGAGACCCGCGAGCAGCCCCCGGCGCACCGGCCGCGACAGCGCCCGGAACCGGGTCGGCTCCTGGAGCGTCACGTCACCGTCCGACAGCGCGCAGGCCAGCCGCAGCACATCGGTGACGGTGTCCAGCAGGAGCTCGGCCCCGGCGGCGAGGCGGGCCTCGTTGACGACCGCCCGGTTCTCCCGGACGGGGATCGACTCCGGCTGGGGGCCGAGCGCGCATCGCCCGGCGAGGGTCCTCAGGTCGCGCAGGTGGTCCTCGCCCAGTGGCGTCGTGCTGCCCGCCAAGGCCAGGTACAGGTCCGTGAGTTCGTCGTCCAGGTCCCGCCCGAGGTGCAGGACGGTCACCCGGTCGCCCGCCGAGGCGATCAGCTCGTCCTGCGCCGCGAGCATCTCCTCGTAGGTGTGCTGGTAGCGGCCGTACACGGGGAGGCTGAGCAGATCCAGCACCCCGTGCGCCAGTTGGGTCAGAACGTTCTCGCGCGACGTGTCGTCGCCGAGCGCCTTCGTCACACACCGCATCCAGAACTCTTCGGTGTCCGGCACGTTCGCCGGAAAGTCGATGAAGTACGAGTTGTGCCGGACGTGGTCGCCCACCATCTCGCGCACGGTGCGCAGCGTTCGCCGGGCGGTGTGCACGACTGCGGCCTCGGACAGCCCCGACAACCGCTCCAGCAGCTCGGCCGAGAGCTTGAAGCCCACGGTTGCCAGCGCCGCATCGAACTGCCGTGCGACGGTGGTTCCTTCGCCGGGAGAGCCCTTGGGGCAGGAAAGGCGGAGGGTGTGCCGGATGACCAGCGACTCGAGACTGTGCTCCATTCGGGGATGATCGCAGAGGTGTGCGAGCCGGCGCACAGGAGTTTCCTGCCTGCGCTCCGGCACGTGGCATCAGCAGCGCGATCGTCATCGGCATCGTGATCGGCATCGCGATCGGGGTCCTCGGCGGACTCGTCGTCGTTCTGGCTCCCGGAGCAGCCGGACCAGGCCAGAGGTGTCGAGCAAGTGGATCACCGGCTGCGCTTCTCCGCCCTGGAGTCGGCGGCGGGGCCGTGCCGCCGGGGGGCTTCCCGTCTTCGCCGCCTCTTTGTATGTTTGTCCTGTTTCCAACGGGGGCGGGTAGGACGGTTACTCATCGTGGACGAGACGGCGACACCTCCGGCCGGCGCGGGCATACGGCAGTTGCTGCTCGCGCTCGGTGAGCCGGTCATCGACCTGGTCGCAGCGCCCCCCGGGCTGGAGGACGTCGAAGTCGGGGACGTGGCCATCCTCGACGCCGACGAGGAGCCGGAGCCGTACCAGGCGCATCTGGTGCTGATCATCGGCGCGCGTGGGCGCCGGGCGCTGCGTGTGGCGCGGGCCGCCGCCCGGCGCGGGGCCGCCGCGGTCATCGTCAAGATGGACGCGGACGACGACCGGGAGACGTTGAAGGAGCTCGCCGAGGACACCGGGGCCGTGGTGCTCGGCATCCGTCCGGAGGTCCGCTGGGCGCACCTGGACTCCTTGGTCAGAGGCGTGATCGCCGACACACGCCGGGCCGGTGAGCTGGAGTCCGCCGAGCAGCCCGCCGACCTCTTCGCGCTGGCCGAGACCGTAGCCGCCCTCACCGGGGGCAACATCAGCATCGAGGATGCCACCAATCGCGTGGTGGCCTATTCCCGCTCCGACGACGGGGTGGACGAGCTGCGGCGGCGTTCCATCCTCGGCTGGGAGGGCCCCGCCTACTACCTGTCGCTGCTGCGCGAGTGGGGTGTGTTCGAGCGGCTGCGGTCCGGCGGAGAGGTCGTGCGGGTCGAGGAACGGGCCGAGCTGGGGATCCGGCGGCGGCTGGCGATCGGTATCCGGGTCCAGGATCAGTGGCTGGGCTCGATCTGGGTGCAGGAGGGCAGCGGTCCGTTGGCCGACACGGCCGAGCAGGCCCTGGTCGGCGCCGCCCGTGCCGCGGCGCTGCTCCTCGTACGGCATCGGACCGGGACTCCGTCGGACCTTCAGGTGGAGGAGGCGCTGCTCGGGCGGATGCTCGACGGGCACATCGACCCGCGCACCTTCGCCGCCCGCATCGGGGCCGAGCTGACGAAACCGGCGGCGGTCGTGGCTTTCGCCCTGACGGACCTCGCTCGGCCGGACTCCGTTCCGGCCGGATGCGCTCCGACGGCTCCCGCCTCGACGGACTCCTCCCCGTCGGACTCCGTCCCGGCTGACGACTCCGCCTCCGCCGATCGCCCGGCCTTCGAACTGCGCCGGGCGGAGATGACCAGCCTGGTCACCGTGCACGCCGGCGCGTTCCGGCGCCGGGCCCTGGTGGCGGCCGGTGGGAGCCGGGTGTACATGCTGTTGCCCGGGTTGCCGGAAGGGGCGGGCGAGGGCATCGTCGCCGGGCTGGCGGGCGACATCGTGCGGTCGGCCGGGCAGCGCCTGCATCTCGATGTGCGCGCGGCCGTGGGCTCGGTGGTCGGCGGGCTGGACTCGATCGCCGCGTCGAAAACGGAAGCGGACCAAGTGCTCGGCATCATCACGCGCCAGGGCGATCCGCGCGTGGCCACCATTGCCGACGTACGCTCCGAGGTCCTCGTCGGCGAGACGCTCGCCCTGCTGGAGCAGCACCCGCGGCTGCGCGACCCGCGGATCTCCGCGCTGCTGGCCCACGACCGCGAGCACGAAGGCGGGCTGGTGCCGTCCGTGCTGGCCTATCTCGCGTCGCAGTTCAACATGCGGGCGGCGGCCCGACTCCTGCACCTGCACACCAACACCCTGCGCTACCGGCTGAAGCGAGCCGAGGCGATCAGCGGCATCGACCTGGCCGACCCGCACCAGTGCCTGTTCGCGCACCTTCAGCTGCTGCTGGAGACGGAGACAGTGCCCGTACGGGACGCGTCGCACACGTCGTCGTACGGGCACTGAGCCGGGGATCCGGGTAGCCGGGGATCCAGGTAACCGGGGGTCCGGGATCCGGCAGGCGCCGGGCCGGGGCCGGCCGGGAGCTACGCGGTGGGCTCCTCCGTGGCCTGCACCCGTGCTTCCGCGGCGCCTCGCGCACCGACGTCACCCGCGCGCAGCGCCTCCCGGAACCGGGCCAGCTCCTGCTTGACGAACGGGGCGAGGAGATAGAGGCCCACGATGTTGACCAGGGCCAGCAGGAACAGCACCGCGTCGGTGAAGTCCAGCACGCTGCCGAAGGTGAGCACCGCGCCGATCACGATGAACAGGCAGAAGACCAGCTGGTAGACGCGCTCGCTGGTCTTCGTCTTGCCGAACAGGTGGGTCCACGCCTTCTGGCCGTAGTACGACCAGGTGATCATCGTCGAGATCGCGAAGAGCAGGACGGCCACGGTGAGGACGTTCGGGAACCACGGCAGGACGGTCTCGAAGGCCGTGGAGGTGACCGTCACGCCGTCCGCCGTGGTGCCGTCGGCCGCGTACTGGGCCTTGGCCTCGTTCCAGAACGGGCTGTCGGCGATGACGATCGTCAGCGCGGTCATGGTGCAGATGACGACCGTGTCGATGAACGGCCCGATCAGCGCGACCAGGCCCTCGGTCACCGGGTAGCGGGTCTTCACGGCGGAGTGGGCGATGGGTGCGGAGCCCAGGCCGGCCTCGTTGGAGAAGGCGGCGCGGGTGAAGCCGACGATCAGGGCGCCGATGACACCGCCGACCACGCCCTCACCGGTGAACGCCTCGTGGAAGATCGAGCCGAACGCCGACGGGACCGACGTGACGTTGGTCAGGATGACGATGAGGCAGGCGCCGACGTAGATGACGGCCATGCCCGGCACGAGGCGGCTGGCGACCTTGCCGATCGACTTGATGCCACCGATGATCACGGCGCCGACGACGACGGCCAGCACGATACCCATGATCAGTGCGGAGCCGCTGCCGCCGAGCGCGCCGTCGTCACCGCCGGTGATGTTGCGGATCTGGGTGACGGTCTGGTTGGCCTGGAACATGTTGCCGCCGCCGATACCGAACAGCAGGATCATGACGGCCGCGAGCGCGGCGAGCACCTTGCCGACGACCCGGCCGCCGGCCCCCGGCAGCCGCTCGGCCAGCCCCTTGCTCAGGTACTTCATCGGGCCGCCCGAGAACGACCCGTCCGGGTGCTCGTCGCGGTAGCGCACGCCCAGCGTGCACTCGACGAACTTGGACGCCATGCCGAGCAGGCCGCACAGCACCATCCAGAACGTGGCACCGGCACCGCCGATGGTGACCGCCACGCCCACACCCGCGATGTTGCCGAGACCGACCGTGCCCGACAGCGCCGAGGACAGCGCCTGGAAGTGGGTGATCTCGCCCGGGTCGTCGTGCCTGCTGTACCGGCCGCGCAGGAGGTTCAGGGAGAGCTTGAGGGTACGGAACTGGATGAAACCGAAGTAGAGGGTGAAGACCGCACCGGCGACCACCAGCCAGGCGACGATCCACGGAAACGTGAGCCCGAAGAGGGTGACGTCGGCGAAGACGAAGTCACCGAGTCCCTTGGCGAGCGGATCGAACAACGAGTTGATCTTGTCTTCTGTCTGCCCGAGGATGCCGTCCTCCGCCCCCTGTGCCTGGAAGCGGCCACCCCCGAGCCCGGGCTGCAGCGCCTGAATCCGATGCATTGCGATCCTTTCCTCCGGCCACCCGTCGACCGTGACGGGGCTGGCAGGCCCCGAACTGGGGGCTTCACCACCGGGAAGTCGCCCGGAGCCCCTCGGGTTTGGGAAACCGTAGGATCCGGCGTGTGCCCGAGTTCCGGTACAAGTGCACAAAGAACCGGCCGGTACGCCGTCGATGTGACCGCGGCCCGAGACCGCTCCGGCAGCCGCGTAACCGGACCGGGCCCGCCGCCGGGCGGAGCGGACACGGCAGGAGGGTGGACGGCGGGGCGCACCGGGCTCGGCCGACCGCAGGAAGCGGATCCGCTGCCGAAGCGGGCGGCGTTCGGGCAGACTTCACCCGGGGCGTTCAGAGCGGGATATTTGTTGGGGGGAAGCGAACGGCATGGGAATCTCCCTTTCCGAGGCGCTTGCGGAGTTGCGGCGCGAGCTGTACGCGGCGCAGGCCGACGCATCGCAGCAGCAGTTCCGGTTCGAGGTGGAGAAGGCCGAGCTGTCACTGGAGCTGGAGTTCCGCCAGGAGGACAACGGCGGAGTGAAGGTCGAAGTGAACGCGTGGGCTGCCAAGGGCGGTGCGGAGGCGGGTGGCGCGCTGGGGCGTACGAGTCGGCAGACACTGACGCTGACGCTCCAGGTGCGTGATGAGGCCGTCGGCGGCGAGAGGGCCAGGGTCCGGCGGCCCGTCGGCGGACCGGCCCTGCCGGAGGACGACCCGCCGCAACCGTCCCCCGGCGCCCGGCGCCCGGACGACGGCGACATACGAGCCGACATGGCCGACGGGCATCGGCGGCCGTGGGAAGGGTGACGTGGATCCACAGCGACTCGTCCTGGTGCAGACCGGTGGCCCGGAGGGTTCCGGCTCCGGGTACCTGTTGGGGCCGCAACTCGTCCTGACCGCGCTGCACGTCGTCCGGCAGGAGAGCCGTTGGGTCCGGAAGGTGTCGGCGCGGGTGGGACACCCCCGCTACGGTGCTGGGCCGGTCCAGGGTCCGGCCAGGGTGTGCTGGCCGGACCCCCAGCGCGGTGCTCCCTCCGGCGACGCGCCGGATGTGGCGCTGCTGTGGCTTGAGAAGCCGGTGCTCACCGAGGGTGGCCCGGTACGGTGGGGGCGGCCGGGTGGCGTTGCCCCCATCCCCTTCGAGGGGGCGGGTTTCCCCGCTTTCGCCGATGACAGCCGGGGAACCGACGTCCGGTTCGAGTATCTGCGCGGAGACCTGCCGGCGGTCTCCACCGCATCGGTGGGCTGGGTGCTGAACTGCCACGAGTGGCCGGGGCTGCGCGCCGACGGCGATCGCCCGTGGGCCGGAGCGTCCGGCTCGGCGGTCTTCTGCCACGGCAGGCTCGTCGGTGTCGTGGCCGAGGACAACCGGACGATGGCCTGGCGCCGCCTGCAGGCCGCCCCGGTGCACGAGGCCCTGCGCTGCCCGGACTTCGCCGGCCTGGTGAGCCGGCACGGCCACCCCGGCACCGGCACCGACGTGGACGAGCTGACCGCCGAGGGTGTGGCGGTGGCACCGCAGGACACGGTGCGCGACTACCTTCGGGCGGCCCGCAAGGCCGGCGAGCGGCATCCGTACCAGAGTCTGTTCGTCCAGGGCGCGCCGCCGTCCCTGATCGACGTCTTCGTACGCCAGGCGAGCAACCGCGTCTCCGGCGACTGGCAGGCCTCGTCCCACGGTGACGGCGGCATCGTCGCGCCCCGTGCGGCCCGCGGCACCGCTTCGGCGGAGCCCGTCGAGACGGTCTTCCACAGGGCCGACCGGCTGTGCGTCCTCCTCGCCGGCCCCGGGGGCGGCAAATCCACGACGTTGCGCATGCGGTTGCACGACGCGGCGGCCGACGTGCTGGTGGGCGCGCGAACCGCCGGGGAAGCGGAGCAAGCAGTTCCGGTGTGGGTGAGCGCACGTACGCTCACCGGCGAGGAAACCCGGGTGGCGGAGGCACTTGCCGCCGCCACCAGGAACCTCAGCCGGTACGGGCGGTGCCCGGAGCTGCCGGAAAGCCGGCTGCGGGAACGGCCGTGGCCCGGGGCCCACTGGCACCTGCTCGTCGACGACCTGGACGAGCTCCCCACCGCCGCGGAACGCCGCACGGTGCTGGAGAAGCTGGCCAGCGCCGTGGCGAGCGATCCACCGATCTACCGGTGCGTCATCGCGACCCGCCCCCTGGCCGAGGACGAACTCGGCGTCCTCGGCCGCCACGTACCGCGCTACGAGCTGCAGCCGTTCACCGCCGACGACCTGAACCGTTATGCCGAACGGTACTTCCGCAGCCGGTGGCCGGAGCAGGAGGCGGCTGTCCGGGCCCGCCGGTTCACCCAGGCGCTGCGCAACGCTTCCCTGGAAGAGCTGGCCCGCACTCCGCTGATGGCCTTCATGCTCTGCCAGCTGCATGTCATCGACCCCGAACACCCCCTGCCCGACGGCCGCACGACGGCGTACCAGGAGTTCACCCGGCTGCTCTACGAGAACAACGAGAGCAAACGCGTCGCGGACAGCCACGAGGCATCGATCCGGCGTCTGGTCGAGAGTGTGCAGAGCGCGCGGGGCCGTCAGGAGGTGGACGCCGCCGCGCGGCAGGTCCACGTGCTGCTGCCCGAGCTGATCGAATACCTGGCCCACCGGTGGTTCACGGGCCGGGAGTCCTCGGTGACCGAGGCACTGACCTCGCACGAGGCCGTACGCTGTCCCCGCCAGGTCCGGCCGGACCGCTGGGCGGCGTTCCTGGAGGATCTGCTCCTGCACACCGGGCTGCTCGTGCACCGCGCCGACGGTCTCGGCTTCCCCCATCGAACGTTTCTCGAGCACCACGCCGCGCGCTACGCGACACGTGACGAGGCAGCACGCGCCCACCTGCTCGACGCGTTGCTTCCCGAGTACGACCCGGCAACGGACGGCACGCCGCGGCTGGCGAATGTTCCCCTGTCCTACCTGGGGTTCCTTCTCGACGGCCTGCTCGGCGCCGACGACTTCGGCGCGAGCGAGACGGCGACGCGTCTGCGCGTCCTGGCGGAGCACGGCGAGATGTCGGCCTTGGGGCTGCTCATGGCGCTGGGGGCGGGCCTCATGAGCAGGCTTCCCATGGAGCCCGTCATCCGCCGCCTGCACCACCTGATCGAGCACCCGAGTGTTTACGACCCCTTGAACGCACCTGTCTACGCGGCCTGGTGGCTGGCCCAGCTGGACGAGTACGCGCAGACCGGTGCGGAGCTGCTGAAGCGGTTCGCGGAGGACGACGGCAACCGGGTGTGGGACCGGATCACAGCAGTCGGCTTCCTCGGGCGGCTGGACGGGCAGCAGGAGTTCGCCGCCGCCTGGCTGACCGACTGGGCCGGCTGGAGCCACTGGCTCGCGGACGATGAACGTGTGGCCGTGGCCGAGGCGTTGGCGCGGATCGAGGGGCACCTCGAAGCAGGTGCGAAGTGGCTGGTCCGTTTCACCGAGGACACCGGCCTCGCGGCGCGCGATCGTATGACGGCCGCACGAGGGCTGGCCGCGCTCCCCGGGCACCGGGCAGCCGGAGCGGCCTGGCTCGTACGCTTCGCCGAGGACCCCGCGATCGACGACCACGAACGGTTGTGGGCGGCCTGGCAGCTGGCCCGAGTGGACGAGTACGAGAAGACCGGGGCAGCTCTGCTGACCCGCTTCGTCGAGGACACCGCCTTCGGCGGCACCGAGCGCGTATGGACGGCATGGTGCCTGGCCCAGCTGGACGGACAACGCGAAGACGGTTACCGATGGCTGGCGCGCTTCTCCCGGGACAGCACGTTGTGCACGGAGGCCGACGAACGGTTGCGGGACCTGGCCGAGAACACCATACGACGCTTCTGACGCGGCGCACGCCGCCGCGGTCGGGGAGAAGTACGCGCCGATCCGGCCTGGGACGACCCAGGCCCTCAGAGGGGCCACACCGTGCGCGATGTCTCCGGGCGGCGGTGGGCACACGTACGGAATGCGGTTCGGCCTCTCCGACGGCGCCCTCGCTCAGATCACCACCACACGCGGCACCTGGCGCGACCCCATCGGCCGGCCGGAGCACCCCGTGCGGGCGCGCCCGGAGCGGTCCGGCGGTCACGGCCGGACGGCTGCCCTCGGCGCGCAGGGGCCGTGCGGGTGCCGACCAGCGGGGTGTCGATGCGCACGCGGATGACCTTGTGCAGCGCGGTGTGCGGGAAGGGCCGGTCGCGGCCGGACGATTGTGACCAGCGGTATGACATTCCCCCTCTCGTTTTCGCCAGACAGGAACAGCGTCCGGTCGCAAGCAGGCAGGTACGGCCGTCTCGGGGCCAGTAAGGGGCAGGCCGGGGCGGGCATGGCCGAAAAGCGCTGAGATGGCCCGACTCACCACAACCTGCCAGTCAGTTGGGGCCGCCATGCGCGACACGATCACATCAGGGTCGACCGGCAGAGGAGGGGCTGCCGGGCAGGCCGGCCGCGGACGCGGCACCACGAGCCGTGCGAGCACGCCCGGAACGGTCGAGGACCGGTTTCGGGGGCTGCTGGAGGCGGCCCCGGACGCGATGGTCATCGTGGACGGCACCGGCACCATCACACTCGTCAACGCCCAGACCGAAGCCCTCTTCGGCTACCGGCGCGACGAACTCCTCGGCCGCCCCGTCGAGATCCTCATCCCCAGCCGCTTCCACGCCCACCACGCCACCCACCGCGACGGATACGCCACCACCCGGCAGGTGCGCCCCATGGGGGCCGGGCTCGAACTGCACGGACTGCGCAAGGACGGCAGCGAGTTCCCCGTCGAGATCAGCCTCAGCCCCATGGAAACCGCCGACGGGCTCCTCGTCTCCGCCGCCGTCCGCGACGTCAGCGAACGCAAGGCCGCCGAGGAAAGGTTCCGGGCCCTGCTGGAGGCGGCCCCGGACGCGATGGTCATCGTGGACGGCACCGGCACCATCACACTCGTCAACGCCCAGACCGAAGCCCTCTTCGGCTACCGGCGCGACGAACTCCTCGGCCGTCCGGTCGAGTTGCTGGTGCCCGAGCGGTTCCAGGCCCACCACACCCGCCACCGGGACGGCTATGCCGCCACCCGGCAGGTGCGGCCGATGGGGGCCGGGCTCGAACTGCACGGACTGCGCAAGGACGGCAGCGAGTTCCCCGTCGAGATCAGCCTCAGCCCCCTGGAGACGGCGGACGGGCTCCTCGTCTCCGCGGCCGTCCGCGACGTCAGCGAACGCAAGGCCGCCGAGGCGCGCATCACCGAGCTCGCCGCCCTGGTCGAGTCCTCTCAGGACGCGATCCTCGCCAAGACGCTCGACGGCCGCATCACGTACTGGAACACCGCCGCCCAGCGCCTGTACGGCTACACGTCCGAGGAAGCCGTCGGGCGGCACGTGTCCATGCTGGCCACGCCGGAGCGCAAGGACGAGGTCATCCAGCTGCTGGAGCGGCTGCGGCAGGACGAGAAGATCGAGCATTTCGAAACCCTGCGGGTCACCAGTACCGGTGCCATGCTCGACGTCGACGTCACCCTGTGGCCGACCCGGGACGCCACCGGAACGGTCGTCGGCGCCTGCGCCATCGTCCGTGACATCAGCGACCGCAAGCGCGCCGAGGCCGAACTCACCGAGTTGTACCGGCAGCAGAAGCACATCGCCCTCACCTTGCAGCGCAGCCTCATGGGCACCCCGCCCGCCATCCCCGGACTGGCCGCCGCCAGCCGCTACCGACCCGCGACCCAGGGCGCCGGCGTGGGCGGCGACTGGTTCGATCTGATCCCGCTCGGCGCCGGCCGGGTCGGTGTCCTCATCGGCGACGTCATGGGCCGGGGTCTGGAAGCGGCGTCCGTCATGGGCCAGCTGCGCTCCGCCGCCCACGCCCTGGCCAAGACCGGCATGCAGCCCCGTCAGCTCATGCAGGCTCTGGACGCGGTCGTCGCCGACCTCGATGTCCCCGACCAGTTGGTCACCTGCTGCTACCTGGTCATCGCCCCGGACGCCGGATCCGTCACCCTGTGCTCCGCCGGACACCTGCCCACCCTCGTCGCCACCCCCGGCGGCGGCGTCAGCCGGCTGCCCGCGCCGGTGAACGCCCCTCTCGGCGTCGGCGACATCCTCTACCAGCAGTCCAGCGCCGCCATCGCACCCGGCGCCGCCCTCGTGCTGTACACCGACGGCCTGGTCGAAACCCCCGGCAGCGACATCGAGTTCCAGATCGACAAGCTCACCACGGCCCTTGACGACGCCTTCACGCTCTCCAGCGGCCTCGAGGATGCCGCCGACCACGTACTCGCCGCGCTGCTGCCCGACGCCGAGGGCCACGACGACGACGTCACCCTCCTTCTGGCCCAGTTCCCCGCCGCTCCGCTGGACATCGCCCGTACAGAACTGCCGGCCACCGCTTCCGCGGTCTGCGCGGGCCGCTCCTTCGCGGTCGAGACCCTCACGGCCTGGGACTGCGCCCACAAGGCCGACGACGTGAGGCTGCTGGTCTCCGAGGTCCTCACCAACGCCGTCCAGCACGCGAAAGGCCCTGTCGTCCTCCACCTGCGACGCACCGCCACCGAACTCGCCGTCGAGATCAGCGATCTCAGCCCGCACCTGCCCCAGCCACGGCTGGCCGGCCAGGACGAGGAATCCGGACGCGGCCTCATCCTCGTCGACGCCCTCGCCGACACCTGGGGTGTCCGCCCCGACGAGCAGGGGAAGACCACCTGGTTCGCCCTCCGGCTGTGACCGGCGAAACCCCGGCTTCCCGCACACGCACGGCCGGCTCCGGCAGCGGCCCGCGGCACCCGGTCGGCCGACGATCGAGGAGACCGGTTCAGGCGGCGAGCGCGAGCACCGAGTCACCCGGCTCAGCACCGTGGGGCCTCGGCTCCCGGATGTGGGTCAGCCGAGTCGCCGAGGCGGGGCGGGCGGGCCCTTCCACGGCGTGGTCCGCCGTCCGAACCAGTCGGAGAGGGCCGCGCCGCCCTGCAGCCCCAGGCTCAGGAACACCAGGTGGGGTGCGGTCGCGGCCAGCAGGATGCCGGCGGCCTCACGGGGCATGACCGCCAGGTCGGCCACCGCGGGCACCAGGCCACCCACGTACAGCACGAGCGCGGCGACCCCCTGCACCCGGATCCGCGCCGGGGACCACCGAGTGCGCGCCCTGCTCGGTGCCCAGCCGCGGAGCATGGCGATGCGCCCGGACTGCGCTCACCGCGCGACCGGGCAGTTCCCCCAGGCCGCGGACAGGGCTTCGGGAATCTGCGGGACGTCACCGCAGCCGTGCGGCCCACGAGGGGAGCCGTCGCTGGTGACGTAGATCCAGCCGCCCCCGGCAGCGCTGCGGAAGTACTTGGTGGCGCTGCCCTCGTCCTGCATGCCCACGAGTTCCTCGTGCGTGGCACCGGGGGTGGCCTCGAAGCGGGTGGCGGCGTAGCGGACGCCGCCGCACCGGCCGTAGAAGAACTGGTGCGGCACCGGCCGCACGTGGACGAAGCGGGGAAAGCCGCGCTGGTACGCCCTCGTCACGGCGGCCTTCACTTCGCTGCTGACGGTCAGATTGCGGCAGTCGGGGTTCGCGGACGTGGGAGGGGTTCCGGAGGGGGTGGGGGAGGTGGCCCTGACCGGGGCGGCAGAGGCGGGCGACGGCGTGGTGGTGGCCGGACCCGTGGGCGTGTTGGTGTCGGATGCCGAGGGCGTGGTGGCAGCGCCGTTCGAAGGGGTGCCCGCCGGGTCGGAGACACGCGCGGAGGGTGGGGACGAGGAGGGGGCGCCCGCGCCGGCGTGGGAGCCTGACGTCTGGCACCCTGCCAGCACCAGGATCCCGCCCAGCACCGCCATCACCGACGTACCTCTGCGACCGGGCATGGGGGTCCCTTCTTCGAGCGAGCCTGTCGGGGTACTGGACACCCGGGTCAGCTCAGAGGTTGCGGGCGAGGGGCGTGCGGGACGGTCACGGTTCCGTATACGCGTACGCGATCCGGCAGCCGTACGGGCCGGAAAGCTGCCGGGCACCGCACCAGCAGGTGCGGCCCGGCCGATGGCAGGATTCCGCGCATGACCAGCGGCCAAGAAGTGACCTGCCGTCCCCTGCAGACCCGCCTCCTGTGGTTCCTCGTCGGACTGGGGGCGGCCGGGGCGGGACTTGCCGTGGTGCGCATGGCGTACTGGGGCGGGCTCGTGGACGGGTGGGCGTACCTGGGCCTGTTCGTGGCGCTGGTGGGCTTCGCGTGCCTCTACGGGGCCACCGCCCAGGTGAGCGCCGACGCGTACGGCCTGCGCTCCCGGACGCTGCTGCGCCGCCTGAACGTGCCGTGGCGCGACGTCGCCGACCTGCGCGTATACGTGCAGTACGGGCGCCACGGACAGGAGATCCACCGCATCAGCGTGATGCTGCGCGACGGACGTACACGGCGTCTTCCGCTGCCGCTGAGCGGGTCCTACGACGACCGGCCGGCCTTCGACGCGAAGCTCGACGCTCTCCGCGCGCTGCACCGCCGTCACGGAGCCCCGGAGTCGAGCCACGTCGCCGTCATCTCGTACCGCACCGCCGGGCGCGGCTCGGCCGTGTCGCTGAGCCTGTGCGCGCTGCTGCTCGCGGGCGCGGGCCTGGCCGCCTGGTTCGTGCCGGTCGTCGAATCGGAGAAGCAGGCGTGGACGTCGGCTGTCCCGTGCACGGCCGAGACGCCCGCGGCGGAACGCGGCCAGTGCCTGACCACCCTGCCGGCCGTGATCACCCGGACCGAGGTAGGCACGGGGAAACAGCGCAGCTGGCTGTACTTCGCCGACAGCCGGCCGCTGGAGCGGCTCTCCGTCTCGCAGGAGGGAGCCCAGGGGTTCCGGCCCGGCGACCGCGTCGAGGTCACCGTCTGGCGCCGCCAGGTGAGAGAGGTCACCGGAGAACACCACGTGTGGCGCGAGCACTTCACCGGTGCCGGAGAGCTGGCCGTCATCGCGGCCGGGTGCGCCCTCGGCGCGGGCTATCCCGGCGCCCGGGTGCTGCTGCGCCGGCGCGGGCGCCGACTGCCCGACGACGAGGTCCTGCCGTCGGCGCTGCCGTTCGCGGGCGTGCTCGTCGCCACGGCTCTGTGGCTGCTGCCGCTCTGCTACCTCCACCCCACGACCCTGCCGTCCTCTCCCGTGGCGCTCACCTGGGCGGCCTCGGGTTCCCTGGCCACGCTGGGCCTCTTCGCCTGGGCCTGGCGCGCGACCCGCATCCGTACGCCCGGAGACGGCGCGGTGACCGAAACGGTCCAGGAGCCCCCCGAGGAGGAGGTCTTCCTGGCCGCCCGGTTCCTGGAGCCCACCGACTACAACCCGAACAACTTCGGCACCCACATCGTCCTCGGCGGCGGCCCGCCCGCCGTCACGCCCCACCCCGGCCCGGGCCGGTTCGCGGCACGACGGATCCCGGTGGAGCGGCTCACCGTCACGGGCGTGCGGCGCCTGCGCGGCAGCGACGGCGACACCGTCCCCAGAAGCTGGCACATCGCCGAACTCGACGACGCGGGCGAGCCGGTCCACCTCGCGGCCGCTCCTGCCGATCTGACCCGCATCATCCGCGCACTGGACCTGGCGAGGACCCCCGCGAGCGCCGCGCACCGCGAGCCATGACCGCGCCTCCGGCGGCCTGTGAAGGCGACGGCCCGGGACGCTGGTTCCCGGAGGGACGGGCAGGGCTTGCGAGGACCGTGACTACGGGTGGAGGCCGGCCTCCCCCACGACCCGGACCCCCGTCTCCTCCCCCGGGCGGACGGGCAGAGGACCCGCGACCCTGATGCCGACCGGGGTGTCGTGGCCGTCGACGGCCACGGTGACCATGGCGTCGTGGCCGAAGTACGCGACGTCGGTCACCGTGCCCCTGACCGAGTCGGCGGCGTCCGCGCCGGTCAGGAGGAGCTGTTCCGGGCGGAGCAGGACCGTGCCGGTCCGTACACCCTCGGGCGGCGCGGCGAGGGGCACGGCGCCCAGTGCGGTCAGGGCCGTGCCGTCGGCGTCGACGGTGCCGGGGAGCAGCACGGCATCGCCGACGAAGCCGGCGATCCAGGGGTTCGCGGGGCGCCGGTAGAGGTCCTGCGGGGTGCCGCACTGGGCAACCCGGCCGTCCCGTACGACGGCGACGAGGCCGGCGGTGGACAGGGCCTCCTGCTGGTCGTGGGTGACGAGGACCGCCGTGGCGCCGGCCGCCCGCAGAGCGGCCCGTACGTCCGACCGCACTCCGGCCCGCAGCGCGCTGTCGAGGGCGTTGAACGGCTCGTCGAGCAGCACGAGCTGGGGGCTCGGGGCGAGCGCGCGGGCGAGGGCGACACGCTGCTGCTGGCCGCCGGACAGCTCGTGCGGCATGCGGTCGCCGTATCCGGCGAGGCCGACCAGTTCGAGCATCTCGTCCGTCGTGCGCCGCCGTTGGGAGCGGTCGGCGCCGGTCAGGCCGAAGGCGACGTTGCGGGCCACGCTCAGGTGCGGGAAGAGGGCACCCTCCTGGGGCACGATGCCGATGCGGCGCCGCTCCGGCGGGAGGTGGACGCCGGGCCCGCTCAGGAGCCGGCCGCCGAGTCGCACGGTGCCCGCGTCGGCGCGCAGGAACCCGGCGACGATGCGCAGCAAGGTGGTCTTGCCGCAGCCGGAGGGGCCGAGGACGGCGGCCAGGGTGCCCGCGGGAACGGTGAGTTCGAGCCCGCGCAGGATCGGCTCCCCGTCTCCGTAGGACTTGGTGAGCCCTTCGACGTGCAGTTCGTTCATGTCCGGTGCCTGCCTAGGAGGTACGAGGGGACGGCGGACAGCAGGATCAGCGCGGCCGCGTACGGGGCGGCGGCCGCGAAGGAGCCGGCGCCGGTTTCGGTCCACAAACGGGTGGCCAGGGTGTCCATGCCGGTGGGGCGCAGCAGCAGGGTCGCGGGGAGTTCCTTCATGCAGACCACGAAGGTGAGCGCGGCCCCGGCGGCCACGCCGGGCGCGGCCAGCGGCACGGTGACCTCGCGCAGCACCTGCCACGGCCGCCGCCCGAGCGAGCGGGCCACGTCCTCCAGGACGGGCGGTGCCTGGAGCACGGCCGCGCGGGTGGCGGCCACCGCGACCGGCAGGAACAGCACGGCGTAGGCACAGACCAGCAGCGGGAGCTGCTGGTACAGCGGGTATGCGTAGCGCACGGCGAAGAACACCAGGGCGAGCGCGACCGTGATGCCGGGCAGTGCGTGCCCCGCGTACGCCGCCTGCTCCAGCAGACGGGCACCGCGGCCCCGGTGCCGGGCGGCGATCACTCCTACCGGCAGGGCGAGGACGGTGGTGAGGCCGGCGCCCGCCGCCGCGACCCCGAACGTCGCCCAGGCCGTCTCCGCGAGCCCGCCGAGGTCCAGGCCGGCCGAGCTGCCGACGGCCAGCCAGTACCCGAGGGTGCCCAGCGGGAAGGCGACGGCCGTGGCCGCCACCGCCCCGCACCACAGCAGGGCGAGCGGCCGCCACCGGCCGAGAGCGACCGGGAGAGCCGGGCGGGCGGTGCCGGTACCGGTCCTGGCGTGCCCGGCGCGTCCGCGCGTACGGGCCTCGGCGGCCACCAGCGCGATCGTCATCACGACCAGCACCACGCTGAGGGCGGCGGCCGGGGTCCGGTCGAAGGAGGCGCGGTACGAGGTGTGGATGGTCAGGGTGAAGGTGTCGTACCGCATGAGGGACACCGCGCCGAAGTCGGAGAGCACGTACAGGGCGACGAGCAGCGCTCCGCCCGCGGCGGCCGGTCGCAGCTGCGGGAGCGTGACCTTGGCGAACGTCCGCAGCGGCCCGTGCCCGAGGGAGCGTGCGGCCTCCTCCTGTGCCGGGTCGATGCCCCGCAGCGCGGCGGCGACCGGCAGATGGACGTACGGGAAGCTGACCAGCGTCAGGGCGAGTGCGGCGCCGCCGAACCCGGCGAGGCCCGGCTCGGCCGACAGCCAGGCGAACGCGGCGACGTAGCTGGGCACGGCCAACGGCAGCGTGGCCAGCACCGACCAGGCGCGGGCTCCGGGCAGCGCGGTGCGCACGGTCAGCCAGGCCAGCGACACTCCCAGCACCAGGCAGGCCGCCACGACCACGACGGTCAGGCCGAGGCTGCGGCCGAGGAGGTGCAGGGTGCGTGCGTCGGCGACGACGTCCCAGGCGAAGGCGGGGCCGCGTTCCAGGGCGCGGACGGCGAGGTAGCCGAGGGGCAGCAGGGCGAAGAGGGCGGCCACGCAGGCGGGGACGAGCAGGACCAGAGGTGGCCTGCGGCCGGCGGTACGCGTCCTTCCGGGCGCGCGGGGCGCCGGTGGGCGGACCGGGCGGCCCCGGTCCGCCCCGCGCTCACGCCCGTCCGGGGCGGGGGCTCCGGCCGGGCGGCGCGAGGTGGGCGGTGAGGTGGGCACGGCGGGTCAGACCAGTCCCACGTCCCGCAGCACGGCCAGCGTCTCCTGGAGGGACTCCAGCTTGCCGAGGTCGATGTCGGGGGACTCCAGCGACTCCAGCGCGGGCAGGTCCTCCACGGTGCTGGTGACGCCCGCGGCCAGCGGGTACTCCTTGGTCTCGTCCGCGAAGTAGGTCTGCGCCTCCTCCGACAGCAGGTAGTCCACGGCCTTCTGCGCGGTCTCGCGCTGTCCGCTGTCGGCGAGGATGCCCGCGCCGGCGACGTTGATCAGCGCGCCGGGGTCCTCGCCCGGCAGGAAGTGCAGCTCGGCGTCGACCCCGTCCTCGCCCTTCTCGGCGACCCGCTCGTACCAGTAGTAGTGGTTGACCAGGCCGAGGGAGACCTCGCCGGACTCGACGGCGTCCAGGGTGGCGAGGTTGTTGGTGTACGTCTTGGCGCCGTTCGCCTTCAGGCCCTGAAGCCACTCGCGGGTGGCGTCCTCGCCCTCGAGGACGCGCATGCCGGTGACGAAGGCCTGGAACGAGGCGTTGGTCGGCGCGAAGCCGACCTTGCCCTTCCACTCCGGCTCGACCACGTCGAAGACACTGTCCGGGACGTCGCCCTCGGCGACCTTGTCCGGGTTGTACGCGATGACCCGGACGCGTCCCGAGAGACCGACCCAGTCGCCGTCGGAGCCGCGGTACGCCTCGTCGACCTTGTCGAGGGTGGCCGCGGGCATCTTCTGGAGCATGCCCTCCTTGGACAGGGCGCCCAGCGCGCCGGCGTCCTGGGAGAAGAACAGCCCGGCCTTGGTACGGTCGCCCTCCTCCAGGATCTGGGCGGCGAGCTCCGCGCTGTCGCCGTACCGCACCTCGACCTCGGCGCCGACAGCTTTCTCCAGCTTGTCCAGAAGTGGCTTGACCAGCTTCTCGTTGCGGCCGGAGTAGATGACGAGGGAGGAGGCGTCGCCCTCGCCCCCGCCGTCCTTGTCGCCGGAGCCGCAGGCCGCGAGGGCGGGGAGCAGCAGAGCGGCCGCTACCAGCGCGGTCGTCCGGCGAACCGAGGGGCGTCGCATGGTGTGTGCCTTCCTGCGGAGCTCGCCTTCGCGCCACTGCCGGTCCTGTCGGCGGGAAGCGGCGGCGAAGCGGGTCCTGTGACTCTTCTGTGGCTTGAATATGACCCTGTTATGAATAAGGTAATCCTTACCTAAACGTCAAGGGTTCCGTGCTGAAGCGGACGTTGCCGCGGAAAGGGCGCGCCCCGTGCTCCACCCCTCCGAGCCCCTCCCGGCTCCGTCCCCCCTGCGTCTGCTGCCCGCGCAGCCCGTGCGGTCCGTGCGGCCGAACGGCGTGCCCTTCGCGCGCGGGCTCGCCGCCCACGGCGACCGGGTCGCGCTCATCACGCCGGAGGGAGAGCTGTCGTACCGCGAACTGGCCGAGCGGGTGGCCGCCACCGCCGAGCGCCTCGGGCCGGTACGGCGGCTGGTGCTGCTGGCCGGGGCCAATCGGACCGACGCGCTCGTCACGCATCTGGCCGCTCTGTCCGCCGGTCACCCCGTCCTGCTCGTCCCCGGCGACAGCGCGAGCACGATCCGCTCGCTGTCGCAGGCGTACGACCCCGACGTCGTGGCCCGCCCGGATGCCGGTGGGACGTGGATTCTCGAGGAGAGGCACCGCGGCAGCGTCCACACCCTCCACCCGGACCTCGCCCTGCTGCTGAGCACCTCCGGCTCGACCGGCTCGCCCAAGCTGGTGCGGCTCTCGCACGAGAACCTGCAGGCCAACGCCGAGTCCATCGCCGCGTACCTCGGCCTCGGCGACACCGACCGGGCGGCCACCACGCTGCCCATGCACTACTGCTACGGCCTCTCCGTCGTCCACAGCCATCTGCTGCGCGGCGCCGGGCTGGTCCTGACCGAGCGGTCGGTGTCCGAGCCGGCCTTCTGGGAGGAGTTCCGTGCCGCCCGCGGCACCTCGCTGGCAGGGGTGCCGTACACCTTCGACCTGCTCGACCGGGTCGGTTTCGAGCGGATGGAACTGCCGCACCTGCGCCGTGTCACCCAGGCCGGGGGCCGGCTCGCTCCGGAACGCGTCGCCCGGTACGCCGAGTCGGGGCGCCGCTCCGGCTGGCAGCTGTTCGTGATGTACGGCCAGACCGAGGCCACGGCCCGCATGGCCTACCTCCCGCCGCATCTCGCCGCCGGGCGCCCCGAGGCCGTCGGGGTGCCGATACCGGGCGGCTCCTTCCGGCTGCGGCCGGTCGACGGTCACGGTCCGGACGTCGGTGAACTGGTCTACTCGGGGCCGAACGTGATGCTCGGTTACGCCGGGAGCCCTGCCGACCTCGCCCTCGGCCGGACCGTGGAGGAGCTGCACACCGGGGACCTCGCCCGGCGCGCGTCCGACGGGCTGTACGAGATCGTGGGCCGCCGCAGCCGCTTCGCGAAGATCCTCGGGCTGCGCATCGATCCGCAGCGCGTCGAGTCCCTGCTGGAGGAGCACGGGGTCACCGCGTACTGCGCGGGGGACGGGGAGGCCCTGGCGGTGGCCGCGCTCGGGGGCGCCGGTGAGCAGGCAGGGATCCGGCGGCTGGTCGCGGAGGACTGCGGGCTCCCGTCCCGCGCCGTGCGGGTGCAGGTCCTCGACCGGCTCCCCCGCCTGGCCTCGGGCAAGCCCGACTACGAGGCCGTGCGGCGGGCGACTCGCCCCGTGGAGGAAACGGCACCCGGCGCCGGGGAGGACCTCCGCCGCGTCTACGCGGAGATCCTCGACCGCGCCGACGTCACCGAGGACAGCAGCTTCACCGGCCTGGGCGGCGACTCACTGTGCTACGTCGAGATGTCCCTGCGCCTGGAGGAGGCCCTGGGCCACCTGCCCGCCGACTGGCACACGAGGACGATCCGCGAGCTGCGGGCCATGGCGGCGCCCGCGGCGGCGGGACCGGGAGAACAGGAGGGGCCGGAGCCGCGGCGGGCCCGGCCGGCCCCGGGGCCGCGGGGGGCGCTGCGTTCCTGGACCACACCGGAGTTCTGGAGGACCCGCCGCACGCTGGAGACCGGCATCGCCCTGCGCGCCGTCGGGATCGTCCTGATCGCCGGCTCGCACGTCCAGGTGTTCGACATCAAGGGCTTCGCCCACATCCTCATGGGTGTCGCGGGCTACAACTTCGCCCGCTTCCAGCTGACCGGCGCCGGACGCCGCGAGCGCGTTCGGCGCCTGTGGCGCAGCATCGCCCGCATCGCGGTCCCGAGCATGGTGTGGATCACCGGCGCCGTACTCCTGACCGACTTCCTCGACCCGGCCAACGCCGTGCTGCTCAACAGTCTGCTCGACCAGGGGAACGACCGCTTCGACTGGGCCTACTGGTTCGTGGAGGCCCTGGTCTACTTCCTCGTCGTGCTCGCCGCCCTCCTGGCCGTACCGCTGCTGGACCGGCTGGAGCGGCGGTACGCGTTCGGCGTGCCGCTGGCCCTCACGGCCGTCGGCCTGGTCGGGCGCTACGACCTGCTGCACCTGGCGTCCGCCCGCCCCCAGCTGAGCCCCACCGTGGTCTTCTGGCTGTTCACGCTGGGGTGGGCGGCCGCGCGGGCCGGTACCGTGCGGCAACGGGCACTGCTGACGGCGGTGCTGGTGCTCACCGTGCCCGGCCTGTTCCAGGACCAGCCCGTGCGCACGGCCACCGTGATCGTCGGGCTGGGGCTGCTGATCTGGGTACCGGCCCTGCCCAGCCTCGGCCCGCTCAGCGCACTCGCGGGCGTCCTGGCGAGCAGCTCCCTCTACATCTACCTGACGCACTACCAGGTCTACCCCTACCTGCAGGAGCGCTTCCCCGTCACCGCCCTGCTCGCCTCTCTCGTGGTCGGGGTCGGCTACGCGGCGGTCGTGACCCGGGTGACGCGGACGGTCCGGTGGCTCTGACCGGGCCCTTCCACCACGGCGTGCCCGCGGCCGGCTCTTCCGGCCGCAGCGGACCGTGGCCGGCACCGAGTCAGCCCTGGGTGCCGTCCTGGTCGACGGGGTGCAGGCCGAGCACGCCCTGCGGGTCGGAGGGGTTCACGCCCTTGACGTCGCCGACATAGAGGTTGATGCGGGCCTTGTAGCGGTCGAGGGCGGTGCGGTCGCTCATGAACGCGCCGAGACCGAGCGGGTTCATGTTCGCGTAGTCGAAGATGCCCTTGCGGCCCGCCGGCGCGGCGACGTCGGTGCGGGCGCTCCAGGTGCCGATGGAGTCGCGCTGGGCGTCCTTGGACAGCAGCCAGCTCAGGTAGAGCTTGGCGGCGGCCTTGTGCGGGGCCTGCTTGAGGATGGCTCCGGTCTGCGGCCAGGCGACCCACGGCGACTTCTTCGGCAGGGTGGTCTCGGCGACGCCCGGGACGCCTCCGGATGTGCCGAAGCTCGCCACGTAGTCACCGGAGCCGACCAGGTCGGCGGAGTCCTGGGTGCCGCGGACGAACTTCGGGTTCTGGGCGAGCAGCTTCTTCAGGTAGTCGAAGCCGTACTTGTCGGTGAGCTGCTTGAAGTAGTAGAGGACGGCGTCGTCGTCGTTCGGGTAGGTGAAGACGAGCTTGTTCTTGAACTCGGGCTTGAGGAAGTCCTCGGCCTCGACGGGCGCGTGGTCGCCGAGCTCGGTGGCCGTGACGTTGGAGAAGGCGAAGAAGAACAGGCCGGTGTAGTAGCCGTCCTTGTCCTTGATCTGGTCGAAGACCTTGTTCCAGCCGACCGGCTTGTACTTCTGCAGCACTCCTTCCTTCTTCCAGCGCGGGAAGTCGTCGACGGTCTGGAGGTGGACGACGTCGGCCACCACGTGGTGCTCGTCGACCTGGTTGTCGATGCGGGCGTCGTGGTTCTTGCTGAAGTCGACGACGATGTCGACCTTCATCTGGGGGAACTTCTTGACGAACGCGTCCTTGAGGTAGTCCGCCTGGCCCGGCTTGTCACCGCCGGCGTAGACGACCAGGCGGCCGCCCTCGGCCACGGCCTCCTTGTACAGCTTCCGCAGCTGGTCTTCCTCACGCGTGTGCTTGGGGGCGGGCTTCGGGGAGGGCGTGGCGGCGGCGACGGTGGCGCCGCTCGCGGCCAGGACGCTCAGGGTGGCGGCGACGGCCCATGCCCTGCGGGGGGACTTCACACTCGGCTCCTTCGTGGTGGGGACAAGAAGGGGAAGCTTGATGCTTCAAGCATCTGCTTGCACCCTAGAGTCGGTATTGCAAATCTGCAACATCGCGCGATGAGTGCCCGGATGGTCAGGCAGTGGCAGTCGGTCGGGGAGGGGCGGGGAGGGGAGGGGAGTGCGGCAGGCTCGCCCCTGCCCCTGGAGGGAGGTCAGCGGCGCCAGGGGGGAGCGGCGGGGAACTCCGGGCGGTCCGGGCCCGTGAGGCCGGTGAGGATGATCTCGCACGCTTCACCGAAGGCCCGCGCCTGCTCGGGCGTCAGCCGGTCGAAGACGGCAGCCCGGACGGTGGCGACGTGGCCGGGAGCGGCCTGCTCGAGTGCGGTGAGCCCCTCGTCCGTCAGCACGGCGAGCTGGGCCCGCCCGTCCCCCGGCGCGCCCTCGCGGCGCACCCAGCCACGCTCCTCCATGCGGCTGACGGTGTAGGAGAGCCGCGTCCGGGCGATCTTCAGCTGTTCGGCGAGGTCTGTCATGCGCAGCCGTCGCTCGGGAGCCTCCGAGAGGAACACCATCACCGAGTAGTACAGGTGGCTGAGGTCGGCCTGGTGCCGCAACTGCTGGTCGAGAGCGTCCTCCAGCACCAGGCTGAGGTCGCGGTAGGCGCGCCAGGCGCGCTGCTCCTCGGGGGAGAGCCAAGGGGGTTCCATGGATCGCACTCTAGTGAGAGCTCCTTCGAGAGCCGGCTCTCCGGCGGGGTCCGGGGGGGCCTGGCAGTGCCTGCATTCCGGTGGCCGTCCGCACGGGAAGGGCCCGGCGTCACCCGCTCCGGCCCGGATCGATCACGTGCACCGTGTCCCGCAGGCCGGGATCACGCCGGTCGTGGTTCCTTGAGGGAATGCTCAACGGAGTTCGTGCCCGTGTCCTGCCGACCGCCCAGCGCCGCACGCTGAACGAACTGACACAGGACCTGGACCTGTCGTCCGGAGACACCACCTCCAAGCGTTCGGCATTCTGGACCATGCTGACGCTGTCGTCGGTCATCGCGGCCGGTGGGGTTCTCACGGACTCGACGGCCACCGTGATCGGCGCGATGATCATCGCGCCGCTGGCCACACCGATCATGGGCATCGCGCTGGGCTCGGTGCAGCGCCGCCGCACCGGAGCGGCCAGGACCGTCCTCTTCGCCTGCTCGCTGGTGATCGTGACGGGGATGCTCTTCTCAACGGTGCTCCCCGGCGACTACGACCTGCTCTCCAACAGCCAGATCGCGGCACGGACGTCACCGGGTCTGATGGACCTGGTCGCCGCCCTGGCGACAGGCTTCGCCGGCGCGGTGGCACTCGCCCGGCGGGACGTCGCCGCCGTGCTGCCCGGGGTCGCGATCGCCATCTCCCTCGTCCCGCCCCTGGTGGTGGCCGGAGTGTGCCTGGGCCAGTTGTCGGGCTGGCTCGCGCTGGGGGCGCTGGTGTTGTTCGTGTCCAACTTCTTCGCGCTGGTCTTCGGCGGCATGGTGGTCTTCGCCACGCTCGGCTATGGCACCCAGGCCGACAGGGCGAGCGGACGGCCCGCCCGCAGGACGTACGCGGCCATGGCCCTGCTGTTCGTCATCGTGTTCGTACCGCTGGCGGCCAACACCACGATCACACTCCTGCTCGACACCTGGACCGGCCGGACCAAGGACACCGCCGAACAGTGGCTCGCGGAAGTGCCGGGCGCGTCCGTCACGAGTGTCGACGCGACATCCCGGACCATGTACGTGCACGTCCGCACCCCTGGAGACCTTCCGCCGGTCAAGGCCTTGCTCGACCGGCTCCAGGGACGGATCCCGGACGGCATCCCCGTCGTCGTGGACACGTCGCGTGGCCGGCGCATCGACGCCGGAGTCGTCGGTGGCTGAATGCCGCTACGCGCCTTGCTCGCCGAGCGCACGCCGGGGCAACGGAACCAGGAGCGGAGGAGCCTGCCGCTGACAGGGGTTACTTGGGCGGCAGGCTCGCCGCGAAGGCCTGCCCCTGGTCGATCCAGCCGGCCAGGGCCTCGTCCTCGGACACGGCGGACGCGGCCACGACGACCCAGCCGCGCATCGGGCGTCCGGTGAAGTCGAAGGGCCGCGTCCCGGGCCGTGCCAGGGCGGCCTCGGTGGCGTCCGGGCCGACCCGGACCATCAGCTCGTCCCCGATCACCCCGACCGCCATGTTGCCCTCGTGCAGGAACGCCAGCCCGCCGAACATCCGCTTCTCCGTGACGCCCGGATCCGCACCCAGCCGGGCGCGCACGCGCTCCGCCAGCCCCTCGTCGAACGCCATGACCGCCCTCATCCTCCCGCTCGCCGGCTCACCTGCCGCTCAAGGTCCCGAAGATCCTTGACCAGCGACGAGCGCACCTTGCGCCCCATCATCGGCCCCGCCGGCCGGTAGAGGCCGGAGGCGTCACCGCGCACACGGATCCGGGCGTGCGTGCCGCCGTCCGGCAGCGGCTCGAAGGTGTAGGTCACGTGCATCGGCAGCGGGCCGGCCACCGAGACCATGTCCAGCAACCCCGGCGGCTCGTAGGCGGCGACCCGCAGCACGTAGTCGATCCGCCTGCCCAGGAAGTACGCCGTCCGCGTCACCTCCGCCCCGGCCCCGAACCCGCCCGCATCGGCCTCCCGCGTCAGCCGCGCCGTCCGGATGCCCTGCGTCCACTCGGCATCGTGGCGCCAGTCCATGGCGTACGCCGCCACCCGTTCGCACGGCAGCGGGATCACCCGCTCCACCGTCACATCGATGCCCATGCGCTGCCCCGAATCCCCGGCGACAGTTCCATGGACCCACCCCGGACGGTCGGCGGCAACCGGACGCTGTGGCGGACGACCGGCGCGTAGGCCGGGGCCCCCGGCCTCGAACGGCTCAGGGACGCCGCCGGCCGACGTCACCGATCTGTAAGCCCCCGGTTTGCTGCCCGCTCGAGCCGCCGCGACTACGCTCACCAACGGTCCCGACCCTCCAGGAGTCCTCCTTGCGCGCCCGTACTCTCCTCCCGGCCGCCCTCGCCGCCGCCCTCCTCGCTCTGACCGGATGCGGCTCGGACGACGGCTCGGCGTCCGCCGACGGCACGGGTGCCTCCACGTCGAAGGCGTCCTCCCCCGCCGGCTCCCACGACAGCGGCAGCGGGTCCCAGGACGCGGAGGTTCCCGAGACGCTGCACTTCACCGCCACCACCGTGGACGGCAAGCCGTTCGACGCGAAGACCCTCGCGGGCAAGCCCACCGTGCTGTGGTTCTGGGCGCCGTGGTGCCCGACGTGCAAGGGGCAGGCCGCCGAGACCGCCAAGGTCGCCGCCGCCTACGAGGGCCGGGCGAACGTCGTCGGCGTCGCGGGCCTGGACAAGAACTCCGCCATGCGCGACTTCGTCGCCGACACCGGCACCGGCTCCTTCCCGCACCTGTCCGACGAGAACGGCGAGGTGTGGAAGCGGTTCGAGGTGACCCAGCAGAGCCACTACGTGATCCTCGACAAGAACGGGAAGACCGTCCACGAGGGCGTCCTCCCCGGCGGCAAGGGCCTGGCGGAGAAGGTCGCCGCCGTCACCGGCTGACCCGCCATGGCCGAACTCCCTCTCGCCCTGGCGCTCGGCGCCGGGATGCTCGCCGCCGTCAACCCGTGCGGCTTCGCCCTGCTGCCCGCCTACCTGTCCCTGCTCGTCCTCGGCGACGACACGCCCCGCCGCGGCGTCGCCGTCGGCCGGGCACTCACCGCCACCGCCGCGATGACCCTCGGCTTCGCCGCCTTCTTCGGCCTCTTCGGACTCGTCATCCAGCCCGTCGCCGGCCAGATCCAGCAGCACCTGCCCTGGTTCACCATCGTCTTCGGCCTGCTCATCACCGCCGCCGGGGCATGGCTCCTCGCGGGCCGCCAACTGCCCGCCATGGCTCCGAAACTCCGCCGCGCCCCCACCGTCACGCGGTCCGTGCCCTCGATGGCGCTGTTCGGCATGGCGTATGCCACCGCCTCCCTCGGCTGCACCATCGCACCCTTCCTCGCCATCGTCGTCTCCGCCTTCCGCAGCGGCTCCACCGGCGAAGGCATCGCCCTGTTCACGGCCTACGCCGTGGGCATGGGCCTGATCGTCGGCGCCGCCTCCCTGACCGTCGCCCTCACCCGCACCACCGCCGTCACCCGGCTGCGCCGCCTCGGCGCGACAGCCCCGCGCCTCGGCGGCGCTCTGCTCCTCCTGGCCGGCGCCTACGTCGCCTACTACGGCTGGTACGAGATCCGCGCCCTGCGCGACCCTGCCACCACCGACCCCGTCATCGACGCGGCGGCGCACATCCAGCGAACCGTCGCCGACAGTCTGGACACGGCCGGACCCGCCGTGATCGCCGTGCTCTTCGCGCTCCTGCTCCTTGTCCCTCTGCTGATCCGGCGCCGCAGGGGATCACGCTGACCCGCCGGCAGGAGCCGGGAGACGGAGGCAGGGCAGAAGACCATCGCGTCGACGGCCCGCCCGGCCGCCTGCGGGCTGCGGTGCGCGCGGACCATCCCGGAAGCCCTGTGCTGACGCGGTGTGAGACCTGCCTGGCAGGGAATTCGTAGGGAGAAGAGGGCCTGCGCGGCCGCCGGCCGATGACGCAGGAAACGCGTCGCTGTCCGCGGCCGGTCTCAGCGGCCGCGGGACGGCGCCATCTGCCCTCTTCGGAGAGAGCGTCACCATCATGACCACGAACACCACGGTCCTCCCCCCGCCCTCGCAGGCGCCCGGCAGTGACTTCGCCCGGTTGTCGAGAAAGATCGCCGATGCCGGTCTGCTGGGGCGCCGTCCCGGCTACTACGCACTGCGGATCACGGTCGTGACCGCGCTTTACGCCGGTGGGTGGGCCGCCGTCGCGCTCCTCGGCGACAGTTGGTGGACCCTTGCGGTCGCTGCCTTCCTGGCCGTCGTCTTCGGCCAGGTCGCCCTCCTCGCGCATGACGCGGCCCACCGCCAGGTGTTCCGCCGACGCCGGGCCAGCGAGGTGTCGGGACGGATCGCCGGTGCCGGTATCGGGATGAGCTACGGCTGGTGGCAGGACAAGCACACCCGCCACCACGCCAACCCCAACCACGAGGAACTCGACCCCGACCTCGACCCCGACCTGCTGGTCTGGTCCCAGGACCAGGCACGGGCCGCCAAGGGGCTCCCCCGTCTGATCGGCCGCCGGCAGGCGTTCCTGTTCTTCCCGCTCCTCACACTGGAGGGCTTCAACCTCCACGTGTCGAGCGTGAAGGCGCTGGCCAATCGCTCGCTCAAGCACCGGGGGCTCGACGGGGCGCTGCTGTTCGGGCACTTCGCCGTCTATCTGAGCGTCCTGTTCTGGCTGCTGCCGCCCGGTACGGCGTTCGCCTTCCTCGCCGTCCACCAGTGCCTGTTCGGCGTCTACCTCGGCTCCCTCTTCGCGCCCAACCACAAGGGCATGCCGATCCTCACGGGCGAAGACCGCCCGGACTTCCTCCGCCGCCAGGTGCTCACCTCACGCAACGTGCGCGGCGGCCGGCTCACCGACATCGCGCTGGGCGGGCTGAACCACCAGATCGAGCACCACCTGTTCCCGAGCATGCCCAGCCCCAACCTGCGCAAGGCCCGGAGCACCGTCCGGCGCTACTGCGAGGACCTGGGCGTGGAGTACGTGGAGACCGGGCTGATCGCCTCCTACCGGCTGGCCCTCGTCAGTCTCCATCAGGCTGGAGCGCCGCTCCGGAACGCCCGGGTCCCCGCCTAGAAGTCCCGGGTGGGTCCCCGGATGCCCAGCACCACCGATCGTGATCCACCCGGCGTCCCGTGCCGCGGCACGCTCGGCGTGGTGCCATCGCGTGACCGTCCGCGGATTGACGCTCACCACGGAGGCTCCCAAGCTGGTAGCGAGGGGGCCGGCGGAAGGGACCGCGGTCGTGAGTGGTGGGCAGAGTGAGCTTCCCCGGCTGCTGACGGCAGCGGAGACGGCGGCGCCGGTCGACGCAGCCGACGTGGTCGCGGAGGACCTGCGGCAGCGCTTCCAGGCGGAAAGGGTCTCCTTCCTCATCGTGGATCTGACGGGAAAGGCCGTGGCGCGGCTGTCGACCGCCCCGGCGACGGGAGGCCGGGAGGCGGAACGGATCCCGCTGTTCGGCAGCGTCTACGAGGAGGTGATCCGTACCCAGCGGCTGTATCACGAGGCGACCGGCCAGGGGCATCGTGTGATCATGCCGGTGACCAACCGGGGCGACGCGATGGGACTGCTGGAACTGCTCCTGCCGGTCGACCCCGGCGAGGACGTCCTGGACGCGGTCGGGGAAGCCGCCCACGTCCTGGCCTACATCATGATCGCCAACGGGCGCTTCACCGACCTCTACACCTGGGGCAAGCGCTCGGTGCCGCCCACCTTGGCAGCGGAGATCCAGTACCAGCTCCTGCCACCGTCCCTGTCCTGCGAAGCCGCGCAGTTCACGCTGTGCGGGAGCCTGGAGCCCTCCGAGAACCTCAGCGGCGACACGTTCGACTACACCTTGGACCGCGACACCCTGCATGTGTCGGTGACCGACCCGATGGGACACGACATCGATGCCGCCCGGGCCGCCACGGTCCTGGTGAGCGCCCTGCGCGGTGCCCGCCGCGCGGGAGCCGGCCTGGCCGAGCAGGCCCGCCGGGCCGACCAGGCGCTGGCCGATCACGGCCACGGGCACGCCACCGGGCAGCTGCTGCACGTCCATCTCCGCACCGGGCGGGCCCGGCTCGTCAACGCCGGTCACCCGTGGCCGCTGCGCATGCGCGACGGGACGGTGGAGGTGATCACCTGCGAGGTGGATCACCCCTTCGGCCTGTCCGTGCTGGCGCCCCGTCCCTACCGCGTCCAGGATGTCGACCTGCGTCCCGGTGACCGCCTGCTCATGTTCACCGACGGCATGGTCGAACGTCATGGCGCCAAGGTCGACCTCGCCGACCTGCTGGAGCGCACCCGGGACCTGCACCCGCGGGAGGCCGCGCTGGCGCTGACGGCCGCGGTCCGGGACGCCGCCGACGGCCCGCTCGAAGACGACGCCACCGTCGTGTGCCTGGACTGGCACGGCCCTCAGGAGACGCAGCGGCACGTCAGCTCCGGCGCGGACACCCGGCAGGCCTCGGCCGCCCGCGAGCAGCAGCAGCCGTGACCGGGCTCCCCTTGGAGGGCGCCGGGGGACGCCCTCCGCACGGGTTCTCTGTCAGGATCCCTTGGCAGGGAGCCGGGGGGACGCGGTCTCCGGGCGGTCATGGGTGTCCTTCCGCTCGGCGGGAAGCACGACCGGGTGCTTCGAGCCGAGTGCGCCGCCGGGCCCGCCTTGCGCCGGGACGGCTCCGGCGCCTGCCGCTCGTGCCGGTACCGGCCCGCTGCCGGCCGTCCGCCGCATCACGCGTCGGCCGAGGCGAGGCAGAAGGGTGTAGAAGCGGTCGGGAAGGAACACCGCGTCGGCGACGATCATCGCCCCGGAGAAGAGCGGCAGTCCCATGAGCACGGCGATGCCGATGTGCATGCCCAGCAGCAGGATGAGAACGGGGTACTTGAGCCTGCCGAAGAGCACGAACGGGAAGGCCACCTGCAGCAGGACGGTCAGGTAGCCGGCGATGGCGATCACGAGCGTGTGCTCGTCGACGAAGTGCGAGAGCACGGGCCAGGGCCGGAAGAGTTCGAGGTTCAGGGCGTAGTGGAGAGCGGTGCCGTTGCCCCAGGTACTGCCCTGGACCTTGTACAGGCCGGCTGATCCGTAGAGAAGACAGACCTGCGCCGCGATGAGGAACATGCCGCAGTTGTGCAGTGCCGTGACCAAGATGCTCCGGCCGTCGCGGAGTTGCCGGGTGAGGGGGCTTCCCGGCGGTCGCGGCGCGCTGTCGGCGGGAACCGGCTTCGCCTTGAGTCTGCGCGCGTCCAGGGACCAGCGCCGGCCGCAGGCGGTGAGGACGAGGTAGAGGGCCATCAGCAGGAGCAGGTTGTCACCCCCGTCGGTCATGAAGATCGCGCGGGCGTGGAAGGAGGTCACCACGACGGCGAAGAGAACGGACATGACACGGGTCCGCCAGCCCAGCATGAACAGCGCGGAGACGACGAGGGCCAGGACGTAGCAGAGTTCGAAGTACCCCCGGCTGTCCGACAGAGCCAGCACGCTGACCCAGCCCGTCTGTTCGAAGAGCTCGCGGGCCAGGGCGGGCGTCCAGGGGGATCCGGGGCCCCAGATCTCGTCCCGGTGCGGGAACTCACGCAGCAGAAAGACCAGGTAGAGCAGCCCGTAGCCGATGCGCAGCACCGACGCGGCGTACAGGGACACCGGCCGCCCGGTCAGGAGGTCCCACCCCGCGGTGATCCGGCGGCCGAGCCGTTCGCCGGCGCCGGGCAGCGCCGTCCCCTGCGTCTCATTCGGCATGGCGGGTCACCTTCCACCAGGGCAGGAGCCGGTTCTCGGACGGCTTCGGCGGGCGAGCGCCCGCTGATCCGGGAGCGGCGACGGGCAGCGTGACGACGCGGAGCTGGACGAAGTCGAACGGATCGCCTTCATGGGCGGCGAGGCGGTCCGCGGCGATGTTGGTCAGATACGTCCGCATCATCACGGCACGTTCCGTGCGCGCCCTGTCGTCCCCGCCATGCGAGTCGACATAGCCCGACCAGGCGCGACGCAGCATGTTCTGCGCCGTGTGGCTCGGAAACGCCTGATGTTCGACCGCGGAGCCGTCCGTGGCGCTGAGATCGAGCCAGGGGCTCACCTCAACCGATCCATCGGAAGCGGTGTGGGCGGTTCTCGCCAGAATCTGCCGGTTGACGGATTCCGGATCCGGGGCGAAAAGCCGCCAATTCTGTTCGAAGAAGGGGAAAACCCATGCATTGATCTGCGAGCCGTATCGCTTGGAGACGGTGTTGGCCGGTGCGACATGGAGAAACACCAGAAGCACATGGACGACACTCGCCACCATGCACAGGACCACCACGGCGCACACACTTTTTCCGAGGACACGGGTACCTCTTGGCAACGTGGGCGGAGCGGCCGTGGCGTCAGGACATTCCCTCGCATCCGGACCGGGTGCGGAATGCTGGATTTCCTTCACGTCCGCTGCATCGATTCCGCTTGACATCGCCTACCGCCTTTCTCATATCAGCCGCCCATGCCGGGCGGCGCGCGGCGGATTCGAAGAGATTCCGCCGCGCGCCGTCATCGGGTGAGCGGGCTGACCACAGCGCGTTGCCTAGCCGTCGTGACGCTGGGAGTGGTCGTCGCCCTCGTGGCCCTTGGGCTTCCCGTCGTGGCCGTACTTCTCGTGGGGCTGCTCGCCGTAGCCGTACTTCTCGTGGGGCTGCTCGCCGTAGCCGTAGTCCTCGTGGGGCCGCTTGCCGTGGCCGGAGTCGTCGCCGTGACCGGGCTTGCCGTGGCCGGAGCCGTCGCCATGGCCGGGCTTGCCGTGACCGGGCTTGCCGTGACCGTGCCCACCGTCGTGGCCCGGCCTTCCGGGCTTGCCCGGCCCGTGGCCGTGGCCGCCGCCGTTGCCGCCGCCGTTGCCGCCGGTGGTGTTGCCGGCCGTGTTGCCCGCGGTGTTCCCGGACGTGTTGCCGGCGGAGTTCCCGGCCGTGTTGCCGGCGACGTTGCCCGCGGTGCTGCCGGGCGAGGCGATGGGGCCGCCCAGCAGGCCGCCGGTCACGAGGCCGCCGCTGACGAGGCCGCCACCGAGAAGCCCTCCGGTGGTCGTGCCCGCGGTGGTTCCGGTGGTCGTGCCCGCGGTGGTTCCGGTCGTCGTGCCGGTGGTCGTGCCGGTGGTCGTGCCCGTCGTCGTGCCACCCGTGGTGGAGGTCGCGCACCCGCTGAGGAAGATCCTGTTGTTGTCGAGCGTCACGGAGGCGTTACGGGCCAGCGCCCGGCCCTCGATGTTCGCACCCGAGTTGGCGCTGATCGCGGTCAGAGCCATGATGGTGCCCACGAACGTGGAGTCGGTGCCGAGGGTGGCGGAGCTGCCGACCTGCCAGTACACGTTGCACGGCGAGGCGCCGTTCGTGAGGAGCACCCGGCTGGCGGACGCCGTCGTCAGGGCTTCGGGAATCTGGAACACCCAGACGGCGTTCGGGTCTCCCCCGGCGTTGAGGATCAGGTCGCCGGTGAGGCCGACGCCGACTTCGGCGGTGTGGACGCCCGGAAGCAGCGTCTGGCCGTTGCCGATGGCCGCCGGGAGGGCGAAGTCCGTGGCCTGGCCGGCCGCCTGGTTGTACGCCGTGACCAGGTCGGACTTGGCCTGGAGTGCGACAGCGTCCCCAGCGTGCACGGCGCCGAGCACGAGACCGGGCGGGAATCCGGTGATGGCCGGGTTCGGGTGCGTGCCGAGGTCGTGGCTGATCACCGAGGGGCCGGTGTTGGTGACTCCCTCCCCTGCGAGAACGGAGAAACTCGCGGCCGTGGCCAAAGGCACGGGCGTCGCGATGGCCAGCGCCTGCGTCGGCGTCAGGGCAACCATCGCAGCGGCGACCGTGGCGGCAAGCGCCGATGCCAGCATGCCGGACATGGTACGGCGGTGAGTTACCTGCGGGATCTTCAGCTTCATCGAAAAGCCATTTCCTGTGGGGCCATGGCGTACCGGGCCCTACCAATCACCCGGGAAGCCTCGTTGCTGTTACTGCCGCCGCATATTACGCAGAAATATCGTTGTAACTGACTTGAACAAGACAGAAGAATTGCAGCTCATTCGGACGGCGCACAGCGCTGTGAAAATAGCTTGAACTCGAATGCCGGAGCCAAATGCAGCAATTTCCCTACCGGCGCCTCCGGCACGGGACGCCTTCGGGCACCGGATCACCGCACCCGGCCAGATCACGGCGGCCGCAGATTGGCCCCTGTGCGGACGCCGGCGGGATGATGGCGGGCATGCGCATCCGCATCGACGCCGTCGACCTGCCCGGCCGCACCTGCCCGGCCCCTGCCGCCGCCAACGTCCCCGAGTACGGCAACCTCCACGTCGCCGTGCAGCGCCGCGACCGTCCGGCCGAACTCCTCGCGCCGCAGCCCGGTGACGCGCCGTCCGCGACCTGGACCCTGGAGTGCACCACCAGCGTCTCGCCGGCCGGCACCGAGGTCCAAGGCCCCTACGTCCAGGACCGTCTGGGCCGGCGGTTCATCTACCTCTCGTGGGGCACCGTCGACGAGTCGGGCAGCTTCACGATGTTCCGCCGCGCCAAGCTGATGCTCGACGTCATCCCCGCCGACGTACTCGCCGCCGCCGCACGCGACGGACTGCTGGTCGGGCGCCTCGGCCTGACCGACGCACAGGGCGGGCCCCTCTGCGCACGCGTCCAGCCCCCGCACATCACCTGGACCGCCGAACGCGCCGGGTAGCAGATGCCGCACACCGCCCCAACGCCGGCAGCTGCCACCGAATCGGCAGCCTCCCCGGCCCGTGACCGGACGCCGGGAACACCGGCAGGAGCAGCGCGGCCGGTCTGCGCCTTGCGGGTCTCCGCACCGCCTCGCCGCCTGCGGGTGATGGACGGTCAGGTCCTCCAGCCCGCCGCCGCAACGCGGCTCACGCTGGTTCCGGTTCCGGTGCCGGTTCCGGTTGCGGTTCCGGTTGCCGCGTCGGTGCGACCGCCGGTTCCCACTGTCGGGTGGTCCGTACATAGCCGTAGAGCACCGACGTCATCGCCAGGATGAGCAGGGGCCCGGACGCCTCCGGATGTCCGGCCATTTCCATCGGCAGGTAGCGGTACGCGACCAAGAGCGCGGTGAAGATCGTGGTGCCGTAGACGACCAGCTGGATTCCTCGGCGGTCCCGGCCTCGTTCGAGCGAGCGGAGGGCTGCCTCGATGGTGAGGGCGAACACCACGCCGGCGACGAGGTCCACGCCATAGTGGTAGCCGAAGCCGAGCGTCGCGGCGAGAGTGGCGATCAGCCAGAACGTGCCCGCGTAGCGCAGGATCCGCGGGGCTCTGCGGGTATGGATGAAGATCGCGACGGCCCACGCCGTGTGCAGGCTGGGCATGCAGTTGCGGGGGGTGATTCCGTCGTACGTCATCGGGACCGGGCTGGTGATCGGCAGCGGCGTGTGCGGCCACAGGTTGACCGCCGCCCATTCCACGCCACCGGTGCCGGATGCGCCCGGGCCGTAGGCGAAGACCGGGCCGACGACCGGGAAGAGCATGTAGATGCCGGGCCCGAGAAGGCCGATCACCAGGAAGGTGCGCACCAGGTGATGGCTCGGGAAGCGGCCCTCGGCCGCCACGTTGCGCAGCTGGTAGAAGGCGACGACGACCGCGGCCACCGCGAGCTGGCCGTAGACCAGTTGGAGAACGTGGGAGCTGACCGGGTCGGTGGCCTCGACCAGCCGGCCCGCGAGCCATGACGGGTTGCCGAGCGCGTGATCGGCCATGGCCACGTACTGGTCGAGTACCGTCGGGCGGGCCTTCGACGTGATGAGCAGCCAGGTGTCGCCGGTCTTGCGGGCGGCCACCAGCAACAGGCCCAGCCCGACGCCCTTCAGCAGCAGGACGCGTTCGCTGCCGGTGCGGCGCGTGACGGCGAAGACCGCGAAGCCCAGCATCACCCACAGCGCACCGGTGCCGAAGACATGGCCGCCGGACAGGTCGGCGTCGACAGCCCACCGCACCGGCAGGAGGAGGGCGTCGACGCCGATCGCGGCGCCGGCCGCGAGGAACCGCTGCCGCCAGGTGAGCACCACCATCATCAACACCAGACCGCCGTACAGCGGGCCCGGCTTGGGGGCGAGGGCCAGGGCCTGCACCTGGTTGGTGACCGGCCCCGGTTCACCGTAGCGGCGTGCCGCGATCTCCAGTGCGATGAGGAACCCGCACGCGACCACACCGGCCGCGATCCACAGCATCGCGCGCCCATGGCGCCACGTACCCCACGACGTCCTGCCGCCTCTTCGCGAGAACACCCGCGATGCTCTGGCTATCAATCTTCTGGCCGATTCATCCGAATGGCTGGGGAGAGGGAGAGCGATGGACGGACCACCGCGAGTTCGAACATGCTAGCGGAGGGTCGCGTGTCGGCTGCCGCGTCGGACGGCCCTCTCGCGAACTCACCCGCATCGCCGTCCGGACCGGTCCCGCCACAGCCCGGGATCTGCTGTGGGGTGGCCACGCGATCAGCGTCGTGACCGCCGGCGCGTCCAGGACCGGTTCGGCGGTGAGGCCCTCGCGCGGCCGGGTCCGGTACGACTCCGGTGCGGTCCAGCAGGCACGGCCGAGTGCGATCAGCCGGGGCAGTTGCTCGTGGTCCCGGGCTTGTGGGCCGGGGCCGTCCGGGCAGGTGCCGTCGGGGCCGGGCCGGCGCGGCATCGGCAGCCCAGCAGCGCCACGTCGGCCCGGCCGTCGCGCAGCATCGGTCCCTGCTCGCCCGTGCTGCCGCACAGGAGCAGATCGACGGTGACCGCGTCGGGTTCGGCCGCGTAGGCGTCGAGCAGCCCCGGCCTCCGTCAGGGGGACCGACGCGCAGCTCCTCGGCGACGGCGACGAAGTACCGCAACTCCCTTGTTTCCACGGCGACATGGTACTGATCGGACCTGGGTCGGCCTCAACGGTCTCCGCGGGGCCCGCCCCGGAGCAGGGCGCGGCGGTCGCGATCCGGCTCGCCACGCTGCCCGACGACGGTCCGAGCGGCAGGTTCTTCGACGACGAGGCAGAGGTGCCGTGGCGGCCCCGGAGGGAGCCGCGGGTCCGTTCAGCGGGCCTTCGGGGAGACCGGGTCGCGGTCGTCGTCACCGACGGTGACGACGATGCCGGCATGTCCACGCAGGTATCGCCCGGGTACGCCCGCACGGGGGATGTGACCTATGTCGCGGGAGCGGGATTCCGGCGCGCTCACCGCCGTACCGGCCGCTGACGGCGGTGGCCGCGGCTCGCCCCCGTCGACGGAGGTCACAGCGCCGGCACCCGGCGACACGGCAGGAAGGGCCGTGCCCTCGGAGGGCAATATCTGTGCTCGCAAAATGAGAAATAGAACCGGGACCCGCCGAATATTCCTCGAACGCCGGCCGGAACGGAAATTTCGCACGGCACAGGCCCGATCGCACCGTGCTACTGTCGATCTCAGTTGCAGGTGTGGTTGCCAGAAGGTTCATTTCCTACGGGGTAATCATCACGGCGACACGGAATTCACACAGGGTGGATTCCCGAAACCGCCTCCGAAGGAGAAATAAAATGGCTACTGGCACCGTGAAGTGGTTCAACGCGGAAAAGGGCTTCGGCTTCATCGAGCAGGACGGCGGCGGCGCCGACGTCTTCGCCCACTACTCGAACATCGCCACCCAGGGCTTCCGTGAGCTGCTCGAAGGCCAGAAGGTGTCGTTCGACATCGCGCAGGGCCAGAAGGGCCCGACGGCCGAGAACATCGTGCCCGCCTGATATCGGCGCTCGCGCATATTTCGCAGCTGGGGCCCGCACCTCTGGGGTGCGGGCCCCAGCTCGCTGTTTTTCCCCGCCGGTCCGTTCCGGCCGCATCGACTTCGGCTCGTCTCGAGATTCTCTGCGCTGCTCCTTCTGCTGCGGGATTTCCTTGCTACGCGCCCCTCAAGGAAGGTCCCGCATGAAGCGTGCCCACACATCCCGTACCCGTGACCGTTTCTCCGGAGGCGACGGCGGAAACCGCCGTTCCGGTGGCCCGCGCCGCTCCCAGGGCTACGGAAACCGCCGGTCTCCCCAGGGCGAGTTCGCCCTGCCGAAGACGGTCACCGCGCCGCTGCCCGCCGTCGAGTCGTTCGCCGATCTCGCCATGCCCGCGCGGCTGCTGGCCACGCTCGGCCACGAAGGCGTGACCGCGCCGTTCCCGATCCAGGCGGCGACCCTGCCGAACTCCCTGGCCGGTCGTGACGTGCTCGGCCGGGGCCGCACCGGCTCGGGCAAGACCCTGGCCTTCGGTCTCGCCGTGCTGGCCCGTACGGCGGGGCGGCGTGCCGAGCCGCGGCAGCCGCTCGCCCTCGTCCTCGTGCCCACCCGTGAGCTCGCCCAGCAGGTCACCGACGCGCTCACTCCGTACGCCCGCTCCGTGAGCCTGCGGCTGGCCACCGTCGTCGGCGGGATGTCCCTCGGCAGGCAGGCCGGTGCGCTGCGCTCCGGGGCCGAGGTGGTCGTCGCGACACCCGGGCGGCTCAAGGACCTCATCGACCGGGGCGACTGCCGGCTGGACGATGTCGGCATCACGGTTCTCGACGAGGCCGACCAGATGGCCGACATGGGCTTCATGCCGCAGGTCACGGCCCTGCTCGACCAGGTGCGCCCGGGCGGCCAGCGGATGCTGTTCTCCGCCACCCTGGACCGCAACGTCGACCGGCTGGTCCGCACGTACCTGAACGACCCGGTGGTGCACTCGGTCGACCCGTCCGCGGGCGCGGTCACCACGATGGAGCACCACGTCCTCCACGTGCACGACGCGGACAAGCACCGGACGACCACCGAGATCGCGGCGCGCGACGGCCGGGTGATCATGTTCCTGGACACCAAGCACGCGGTGGACCGGCTGACCGAGCACCTGCTGAGCAGCGGCGTGCGCGCCGCGGCCCTGCACGGCGGCAAGTCCCAGCCCCAGCGGACACGCACCCTCGCCCAGTTCAAGAGCGGCCATGTGACGGTCCTGGTCGCGACGAACGTCGCGGCGCGCGGCATCCACGTCGACAACCTCGACCTGGTCGTCAACGTGGACCCGCCCAGTGACCACAAGGACTACCTGCACCGGGGCGGCCGTACCGCCCGCGCCGGCGAGTCCGGCAGCGTGGTCACCCTGGTGACCCCGGGCCAGCGTCGCGGCATGAGCCGGCTGATGACGTCGGCGGGCATCACCCCGCAGGTCGCCCAGGTGCGGTCCGGCGAGGCGGAGCTGAGCCGCATCACCGGTGCCCAGGCCCCTTCCGGCGTCCCGGTCGTCGTCGCCGCGCCGCGCGCGGAGCGCCCCCGCGGCGCGTCCGCCCCGTCCCGGGGCCGACGGGGCCGCCGTCCCACCGGCCAGGGCCGCCCCGCCGGCGAGGCGGCGCGCCCCAGGAGCCAGCGGCGGACCGGCTTCGGCTCGGCCGCGTAGAGCACTGCGCGCCCACCCGCCCTCCCCTCTCGGCAGGAGACACCCATGACGCCGGCTCAGACGCTGCACCACACCATGGCCCACGCACCGCGCATCCGTGACGACATGACGGTCGAGGTGGCGCTGTCCCTCATGGCCGGTGCCCGGGTCGATCACCTCGTCCTGTGCGACGGTGACGACGAGAGCACGGGACTGGTCACCCTGGCCCGGCTCAGTGTCCTCCGGGACGCCCCCACCTACACGGACCGGGTCCGGCTCCGGGACGTCCCGGAGAGGTGAGCACAGGCGGTCAACCGCCACCAGGAACCAGTGAGGGCCCTGCCGACGCGCGTCGGCAGGGCCCTCACTGTCATGTCCCCGGCCCGCCGGCCTCCTCCGTCCGTCAGCTGAGGCCGCCCCAGGAACCCTGCGTCTACCGAACTTCAAAATCTGTCTTTGCCAGAGTAGACATTGGCGCTTGCCACGGTTACTCTTTTTCTCGTTGACACAGTCAAGCCAGACGCAAGGAAGGACGGAGGAGCAGACGCCATCAGGATCGCCCGGCCCGGGAGCACCCCGGTCCGGGTACCGCAAGACCCCGGAATGGATGGTGGTCCCCGGTCACGCAGCCGCGATCCCCGCACCCCTCCCGTTGTCGGGCCGGGTAGCGGAAACAGAAGGTCGGCACAGCATGAGGGCCGACAGATGGTGTTGAATTTCCTTCGGGGCCCTGGTGCCGTACGGCACCAGGGCCCCTCGACGCGTTGTACTACGAGGTGACATGGCAGCAGATACCCCGCTCAGCAACCGGCTGGACGACGACGACTACCCCGCCTACACCATGGGCAGGGCCGCCGAGATGCTCGGCACCACCCCGGGCTTCCTCCGAGCCATCGGTGAGGCCCGTCTGATCACTCCACTGCGCTCGGAGGGCGGACACCGCCGGTACTCCCGCTACCAGCTGCAGATCGCCGCTCGCGCCCGTGAGCTCGTCGACCGGGGTACGCCGATCGAGGCCGCCTGCCGCATCGTCATCCTCGAGGACCAGCTCGAGGAGGCTCAGCGCATCAACGCCGAGTTCCGCCGCGCCGCGAAGGAAGCGGCCGGCAGTTCCGATTCCAGCCCGAGCTGACGCGTGAGAGCCGGGAGCCGGTCACCCGCCTTATGAAGCCCCAGGTCGACGGCCTGGGGTCAGTCTTTGCCCCGGCCGGCTCCAGGGCCCGCCCCGGGATGAATCAACCCCTCGTCATCAGGTCAACCGTCCCGGTCCCTTGACTCGTACGGCGGTAGTGGCGATTCTCATCGCACACTTTGCGAGGTCATGACAAGACGACCGAGCGACCCGCCGACCGAGGGACGTGGGCTGTGACCAGTTCCGGACGCCCGTACCGCCGACGCACGAACGTCACCGTTGTGTCGCTCCTCCTGCTCGTGCTGTCGATCGCGCTCGGCCCCACCCCGGGTGCCGCGGCCGGGAACGACTGGTGGGACCCGGCCGCACGGCCCGCGCCGGACTCCCGGATCAACGTCACGGGCGCACCCTTCACCGGCACGAACGCCGAGGGCGAAGTGCGCGGGTTCGTCGACGCGCACGACCACATCTTCTCCAACGAGGCCTTCGGCGGCCGTCTGATCTGCGGAAAGCCGTTCTCCGACCAGGGCGTGGCCGACGCGCTCAAGGACTGTCCGGAGCACTACCCCGACGGATCGCTCGCGATCTTCGACCTCATCACCAACGGCGGCGACGGCAAGCACGACCCGAACGGCTGGCCCACCTTCAAGGACTGGCCGGCCCACGACTCGCTGACGCACCAGCAGAACTACTACGCCTGGCTCGAGCGGGCCTGGCGCGGCGGACAGCGGGTGCTGGTCAACGACCTCGTCACCAACGGCGTGATCTGCTCCGTGTACTTCTTCAAGGACCGCTCCTGCGACGAGATGACGTCCATCCGGCTGCAGGCCAAGCTGACGTACGACATGCAGGCCTTCGTCGACAGGATGTACGGCGGGCCCGGCAAGGGCTGGTTCCGGGTCGTCACCGACAGCGCGCAGGCCCGCAAGGTCATCGAGCAGGGCAAGCTGGCCGTGGTCATGGGTGTCGAGACCTCCGAGCCCTTCGGCTGCAAACAGGTCCTGGACATCGCGCAGTGCAGCAAGGCGGACATCGACAAGGGCCTGGACGAACTGCACGCGCTGGGCGTGCGCAGCATGTTCCTGTGCCACAAGTTCGACAACGCCCTGTGCGGGGTGCGCTTCGACTCGGGCACGCTCGGCACGGCCATCAACGTCGGGCAGTTCCTGTCGACCGGCACGTACTGGAAGACGGAGAAGTGCACGGGCCCGCAGGCCGACAACCCGATCGGCAACGCGGCGGCGCCGGCGGCCGAGGAGAGACTCCCGGCGGGCGAGGAGGTCCCCTCGTACAGCGCCGACGCCCGGTGCAACGTCCGGGGGCTCACCGGCCTCGGCGAGTACGCCGTACGCGGCATGATGGAGCGCGGCATGATGCTGGAGATCGACCACATGAGCGTCAAGGCCACCGGCCGGGTGCTCGACATCTTCGAGGCCGAGTCCTACCCCGGCGTGCTCTCCTCGCACAGCTGGATGGACCTGGACTGGACCGAGCGGGTCTACGGCCTCGGCGGCTTCATCGCCCAGTACATGCACGGCTCCGAGGGCTTCATCGCGGAGGCGAAGCGCACGGAGGGGTTGCGTGACAAGTACGGCGTGGGCTACGGCTACGGCACCGACATGAACGGCGTCGGCGGCTGGCCGGCCCCGCGCGGGGCGGACGCTCCGAACAAGGTCACGTACCCGTTCAAGAGCGTCGACGGCGGTTCCGTCATCGACCGGCAGACCACCGGCGAGCGCACCTGGGACCTGAACACCGACGGCGCCGCCCACTACGGCCTCGTCCCGGACTGGATCGAGGACATCCGCCGCGTAGGTGGCCAGGACGTGGTCGACGACCTGTTCCGGGGCGCCGAGTCCTACCTCGACACCTGGGCGTCCTCCGAGAACCACGTGGCCGGGGTCGATCTCGCGGCCGGCTCCACCACGTCGGCCAGCTCCTCGGAGTGGAACCTGTTCACGAGCTACCAGCCGCACCGGGCCGTCGACGGGGACCGCGCTACCCGATGGGCCAGCGACTGGAGCGACGACCAGTGGTACCAGGTCGACCTCGGCTCCACCCGGACCGTGGGGCGGGTCACCCTCGACTGGGAGCGCGCGTACGCGAAGTCGTACCGGATCGAGCTCTCCGCCGACGGCGCGAACTGGCGGACCGTCTGGTCCACGACAGCCGGTGACGGCGGTCTGGACACCGCGCGGTTCGCCGGCACACCGGCCCGGTACGTCCGCGTCCACGGGCTGGAACGCGGCACCGGCTGGGGCTACTCCCTCCACGAGGTCGGCGTCCACAGCGGCTGACACCCACGAGAGGGTATCCATGGCACGGTTGCCGTCCGCCGAGCGGCGGCGACAGCTCACCGAAGCGGCGATCAGGGCGATGGCCCGGGACGGCGTCCCCAGGACGACGACCCGGTCCATCGCCGCCGAGGCGGGCGTCTCGCTGAGCGTCTTCCACTACTGCTTCGACTCCAAGCAGCAGCTGATCGAGTCCGTCATCACCACCATCACCGGGCACTACGTGACGGTGGTGAAGGAGGCCATACGGCCCCGGGCCACCCTCGAGGAGACCGTCCGGGCCGGCTTCCAGGCGTACTGGGACCACGTCCGCACCCACCCGGACGAGCACATGCTCACCTACGAGCTCACGCAGTACGCGCTGCGCCAGCCCGGTTTCGAACACCTGGCGCGCCGTCAGTACGAGCTGTACGCCGAGGCGTACACCGGGCTCATCGACCAACTGCGGCAGGCGATGGGCCTGCGTCTGCGCGTGCCCGTTCCCGTCCTGGCCCGCTACCTGGCCGCCATGACCGACGGCCTGACCCTCAACTACCTCGTGCTCGGCGACGACTCGGCCTGGACAGCCATCCTCGACACGGTCACCGCGCACGTCGCAGGGCTGGTGCACGAGAACTGACGGCACACTCCCCCGAACTGGTGGTCATGGGGAACGCCCCGGATCGGGCCGGGCGCCGCCGGGCGCCATGCGGCGGTAGGCGGCGCGGGCGTGGACGAGGCGGGCCAGGGCCGTGCCGATGAGAGTGGCGGTGAGCAGGCAGGCCAGCCAGGGGGCGTCGCGGTGGCCTGTCCAGGTGAGGACGCCGGCGGGCGGTACGGCGAAGCCGTTCAGGAACAGCCAGCACAGGAACGCCGTGCCGGGGGCGGCCGTGAAGCGTGCGCACAGACCCAGCAGGGCGGCCAGCACGGACAGTACGGTCAGGGCCAGTTGCGGCCGGTCCGGGCCCACCACGGTGTTGAGGAGCGCCACCAGCGCCAGTGCCCCGGCGCCGGCCCCCGCCCAGACCAGCGGCGTGGCCACGGGCTGGGGTACGGGTTGGGCTCCGGTGCCCAAAGGCTCCCACTCGATCACGCCGGCGCTTCCTTCCGGTCCTCCTGGACGGAATTCTCCCCGGGTCTCCCCTGCCGGTTCCCGGGGTGCTCGTCAGGGTGCCAGCCCGCCCTCCTCCGGGAGAACAGCCAATCCGGACAGCCGCGCCGGGGCCGGCGTGCCGGGCCATGTGTCGATCGGCAGGACGAAACCCCGGGCGGTGACCCGGGGTTGGTTCGTTCTGGCGTGCGCCGGTGGTCAGACGAAGGCGCTCTCGCCGGTGATCGACTTGCCGACGATCAGGGTGTTCATCTCACGTGTGCCCTCGAAGGAGTAGATGGCCTCCGCGTCGGCGAAGAAGCGGGCGATGTCGTGGTCCAGGAGGATGCCGTTGCCGCCGAAGATCTCCCGGCTCCAGGCCACGACCTCCCGCATCCGGGAGGTGACGAACGCCTTGGCCAGGGCGGAGTGTTCGTCACGGAAGATGCCGGCGTCCTGCAGCCGGGCGAGCTGCACCAGCATTCCCCAGGACGCGGTGATGTTGCCCAGGCTCTTCACCAGCAGGTCCTGGACGAGCTGGAAGCCGCCGATCGGGCGGCCGAACTGGCGGCGCTCCCGGGCGTAGTCCAGGGCGAGTTCGTAGGCGCCGGCCATGACGCCGAGGGCCTGCCAGGCCACTCCGCTGCGTGTGGCGCGCAGGATCTCCGCGACGTCGCGGAAGGAGTTGATGTTCTGCAGGCGGTCGGCCTCCGGCACCCGGACGCCGGTCAGGGTGATCTCGGCGTTCTCGACGATGCGGAAGGCGAGCTTGTTCTCGATCTTCGCCGGGCAGAAGCCGGGCGTGCCCTTCTCCACGACGAAGCCCTTGACGTGGTTGTCGTCGACGTCCCGGGCCCACACCACGACGTAGTCGGCGAAGGTGGCGTTGCCGATCCACTTCTTGGCGCCGTTCAGGATCCAGGTGTCGCCCTCGCGCCGGGCGGTGGTGCGCATACCGCCCGCGACGTCGGAACCGCCGAGCGGCTCGGTCATCGCGAACGCGCCGATCTTGTCCATCGCGGCCATCGCCGGGAGCCAGCGGTCGCGCTGCTCCTGGTCACCGCCGGAGTGGACGGAGTACATCGCCAGGCCGTTGTGGACGCCGAAGAAGGTCGACACCGAGGCGTCGGTGCGGGTCATCTCCAGGGCGAGCATGCCGCTGAGCAGGTTGCTGACGGCGGGAGCGTGCTCGCCGTACCCCTCGTAGGGGAGGCCGGCGAGGCCGCTCTCGCGGAACAGGCCGATGAGCTCCTTCGGAAACTCGCCCCTGGCCCAGTTCTCGTTCACCAGCGGCCTGATCCGGTCCCGCATGAGGGCGCGGGCCTTGAGGAGGATCGTGCGCTCCTCGTCCGGCAGCAGCGCCTCGTAGCCGTAGAAGTCGGCGACCGTCTGGTCCTCGGCCGGTGTCATGGTGGTCGTCATCTCAGTTCTCCTCCTTCTCGGCGCTGTCCAGGGCGGCCAGGACAGCGAGTTGCCTGCGGTCGCGCGTCCCGGTGAGTTCCGAGTACGTGGAGGAGCCGTAGGCCTTTTCCACGGCTTCGATGAGCCGTTCCTGTTGTTCCTCGTTCTGCGACGGGGTGCCGGGGCCCGCCCCCGTCTGCTGCATCGACGCGCCGATGTGCTCGACCAGGTGCCGGTAGCCGCCCGGTCCGCCGCCCAGGTGCGAGCCGAGGAACGGCCCGACCGTGGCCCAGCGCAGGCCCAGTGAGTTGGTCATGACCTTGTCGAGGTCCTCGGGGGTGACCACGCCCTGTGCGACGAGGTACACCGCCTCGCGGCTGAGCGCGTTCTGCAGGCGGTTGCCGACGAAGCCGGCGATCTCCTTGCGCTCGACGACCGGGGTGCGGCCGACCGAGGTGTAGAAGTCCGAAGCGGCCTGTACGGCGTCCTCGCCGGTGCGTTCGCCGGGCACGACCTCGACCAGCGGGACCAGGTGCGGCGGGTTGAACGGGTGGCCGATCAGCACGCGGGCGGCGTCCTCGCCGGACAGCTCCCCCGTGAACGCGGTCGACGGGATGGCCGAGGACGAGCTGAGCAGCAGGGCGTGTGCGGGTGCCTCGCGGGCGAGGACGGCGAACAGGTCCTTCTTGAAGGCGATCCGCTCGGGGCCGTTCTCCTGGACGACGTCCGCGTCCCGGACCGCGTCGGTGACGCCGGCCGCGATGTGCACGCGGCCGGCGAGGCCCGTCACGTCCAGGCCGCGGGCGGCAAGGTGCGGCGAGTACCGCGCCAGGGCCTCGGTGACGGCCTCGGCGAGGTCCTCGCGCGGGTCGCTCACCCGGACGGTCAGGCCGTGCGCGGCGAACAGGGCCGTCCAGGACAGTCCGATGGTCCCGGCGCCGATCACCGCGGCCGTACGGAAGGTGCGGGTCATGACGCGGCTCCCTTCAGGTAGTCGTGGACCGGCTCGACGCCCGACAGCGTCAGGTCGGTGAGGACGTGGCTCGCGGAGACGACCTCGAGTACCGGCAGGTCGGCCAGCGGGGCCAGCACGTGCTGGAAGAGCTGGAGCCGGGCGGGTCCGGTCCACGCCTGCTTGACGGTGAGGTCGGTGATGCGGGTGCGGACGAGTTCCTGCACACGCGGCATGCCGTCGTAGCCGGGGACGGTCTTGAGCATGAAGGTCGGCACGCCGATCTGTTCCTCGGCCTCGCGCCGGTCCAGCTCGTGGTGCTTGTAGCCCATGGTCGCGGTGGCGACCCGCAGGGTGCCGTGGTCGAGGGTGCCGACGAGCGCGCCGGAGTCGACGTACAGCGACGGGGAGCCGATGACCTTCGGGTAGGCGGCGACCTCGCGGCCGGAGGCGGTCGCCGGGAAGTTGTCGAGGTACATCGCGTGCAGGTACTCGCCCTGCTCGCCCTCGAAGCTGACGGGGATCGCCTGGCCGGCCTCGGTGTAGGGGCCGTAGCCGCTGACGTCGCCCATCTTCATGACCTCGAAGCGGACCAGCGGCTCGCCGGTCCGCAGCGGTTCGGGGACGACGGACCGCAGGGCGTCGGGGTCGGTGCGGTAGACGACGTTGAGGTACTCGCGGTCGGTGAACCGCGGGACGGTCGGCGCGAACGCCGGGCTGGTGAGCGGGGTGGTGACGTGCTGACGTACGTCCTCGGTCCTCATGCCTGCCTCACCGCCCCGTCCAGCGCGGGGTGCGGCGCTCGGCGAAGGCGGTCATGCCCTCGCGGACGTCGTCCGAGGCCATCAGGGTCTTCATCCGCCCTCGCTGGAAGGCGAAGGCCTCTTCGTCGGACGCTCCGTCGGCGGCGCGGACGACGCGCTTGACGGCCGCCAGCGCGAGCGGGGCGTTGTCCGCGACCCGTTCGGCCAGCCGGAGCGCCTCGGCGACGGCCTGCCCCTGGGCGGTGACCCGGTTGGCCAGGCCCAGTTCGCCGGCCCGGCGGCCGTCGACGGGCTCGCCGGTCAGCAGGAGTTCCATCGCGAGGTGGTGCGGGACGCGCCGGGGCAGCCGGATCACGCCGCCGCCCGCGGCGATCAGGCCGCGCCTGACCTCGGGCAGGCCGAACCGGGCGTCCTCGGCGGCGACGATCAGGTCGCAGGCCAGGGCCAGTTCGAAGCCGCCGCCCATGGCGAAGCCCTCCACGGCGGCGATGAGGGGCTTGTCCGGCCGGGCCTCGGTCAGACCGCCGAAGCCGCGGCCCTCGACCTCGGGCGACTCGCCGCGCAGGGCGGCCTTGAGGTCCATGCCGGCGCTGAACGTGCCGCCCTCGCCGGTCAGGACGCCGGCCCGCAGGGTGGGGTCGGCCTCCAGTGCGTCGAGTGCGGCGGCCAGGCCCGTGGCGACCTCGGCGTTCACGGCGTTGCGGGCCTCGGGGCGGTCGAGGGTGATCAGCAGGGTGGAGCCGATGCGTTCGGTGCGCACGACGGGAGGTGTGGGGGTGCTCATGACTGTCCTCCGGTGGCAATCAGCGGGCGGTGGCGTCGAGTTCGGCGAGGACGTCCTCGGTGTCCTGGCCCGCGACCGGCGCCAGGCGGCGGATCGAGCCGGGGGTGGCGGAGAAGCGCAGCGGGATGCCGATGGTGCGGACCGTGCCCTCGGTGGGGTGCTCGACGGTGTCGAGGAGGTGGCCGCCCTGGACGTAGGGGTCGTCGTGGGCGCGGTCGAGTTCCAGCACGGGAGCCATCGGGATGCTGTGCTCGGCGCACACCTCCGCCCACTCGTCGGTGGTCAGCGCCGGGGCGCAGGTCTCCAGGAGCGCGGCCAGGTCCTCGTGGTCGGCGCTGTCGATGGCGTCCCCGTTGACCCGCGGGTCCTCGGCGAGGTCCGGGCGTCCGGCGGCGGTGAGGAAGTCCCGGTAGTTCTGCGGGTTGTACGGCATCACGCAGGCCAGGCCGTCCTTGGTGCGCACCGCCTTGTGGCCCTTCAGCATCGACAGGGCGAAGCCGGTGGGGCCGGTCTCGGGCACGTGGGTGTGGCCCGCGAGGTGCTCGACCAGGTTGAACGCGATCAGGGTGTCCGTCATCGGGATCTCGATGAGCTGGCCCCGGCCGGTCCGGTTCCGGTGCAGCAGGGCGGCCAGGACGCTGTAGGCGATGGTCAGCGAGGAGACCTTGTCGCCGATGATGGTCGGCAGGTAGACGGGCTCGCCGAGTGCCCGGTCGGCGATGTCGACCAGGCCGGAGGCGGCCTGCACGGTTTCGTCGTACGCGGCGTTGCCGGCCCGGTCCGAGTCGCTGCGGAAGCCCTGGGCGTGCGCGTAGACGAGGCCGGGGTTGCGGGCGGCGATGTCGTCGTGGGACAGGCCGAGGCGGTGCAGGGCGCCGGGGCGCATGTTGGTGATCAGCACGTCCGCGGTGTCGATCAGCTGGAGCGCCCGCTCGCGCTCGGTGTCGTCCTTGAGGTTGAGAAACACGCTGCGCTTGTTGCGGTTGACGTTGAGGTTCAGCGGGGTCATGCCCGGGGTGGTGCGGTAGTGGCCGGTGCGCACGGTGTCGGCCGGCGACTCGATCTTGATCACGTCGGCGCCCAGGTCGCCGAGGATCTGGGCGGCGTAGGGGCCCATCACCACGGTCGAGAGGTCGATCACACGGATGCCCTCCAGCGGGCCGGCGACGGTGTCGGTGATGTCCGTCATCGGTTTTCTTCACTCCTCGGTTCGCCATGTATGTGCATCTAGAAACTAAGTTAACGCGAGGAGCGGTGCAGCGGAATGACCGAATAACGAAAAGCGGTATGACCGCAGTGGTCATACCGCTTTTCGTGAATACTTTCCGGTGATTACGAGTGGAGCGGCTCGGCGAACACCTCGCGGGCCGCAGCCACGACTTCTTCCAGGTCACCGCCGTGCGCCCGGTCCTTGCGCCAGATCAGCCCGGTCTCCAGACGGGGATGGAAATCGGAGAAGGGAAGGACGGAGACATTATCGATACGATAATTCTGCAGGGGGCTTCTGGGATCCAGCATGGAAATGGAGAAAGCCAGACCGCTGGAGACTATTTCGGAAATCCCGTCGAAAGTGGCGCTGCCCAGTTCGACGCGCTTCTTGATGCCTAGTTCGGCGAGCTGCTGGTCGAGTCCGCGGAAGTACGCGTTGGTCACCGCCGTCGGGGACCCCGCGTAGGCGAGTTCGGCCAGTTCCGCGAGGGCGACGGACTCGCGCCCCGCGAACCGGTCCCGGGGCACGACCGCGCCGAGCCGCTCCGACATCACCGGCACCTGCTCCAGCGCCGGGTCGCCGCCGGCCGGGAGCCGGGCCAGGGTCAGCGCCAGTCTGCCGTCGCACACCGCGTCGACGAGCCGGTCGGTGCCGCCGGGCCAGCGTTTGATCTCGAACCGGTCGCCGACCCGCTCGGCGAGGGCGTCCATCCGTTCCCGCAGGTCGGGATGGACGCCACTGGGGACGCCGAGCAACAGGGTGGTACGCCGCGGCCGGGCCGTCTCGTCCAGCCGCCACCGGATGGAGTCGACCTGCTCCAGCACCCCGCGCGCGATCGGCAGCAGCGCGTTGCCCGCCGGGGTGAGCCGCACGTGATGGGTGTCCCGGTCGAACAGCCGGTGCCCGACCTCGTTCTCGAGATCCTTGATCCGCCGGCTCAACGGGGAAGCCGCCATGTGCAGTTTGCGGGCCGCGGTGGAGAAGTTGAGTTCTTGGGCGACGGCGAGGAAGTAGCGCAGGTGCAGGAGCTCCACGGAATGCACCCTAACCGCTGTGACTCGGGGCCTCGCCGCCCTCTGTCACCGGGGGAATCCGGAGATCCTGATCCGGTGGCGGCGGGCGTTTCCGGGCGGGAGCCGGACACCACCGGGCCGCGCCCGTGCCGTCCCGTACGACGCACCCGAAGGCCTGGTCGGCGAAGGGGAAGGCGAAGGCGTGGGTGCGCGGCAGCAGGAGGCGGGGCAGAAGGGTCCGGCGGGCCTTCAGGACCGCGCCGGTGCACCCCCGTGCGTGGCGGTGCTCCGCGGCCGAAGCCGTGGTGCACCGCCACGCGGGTACACCCGGGGACCCGGCACCGACGCCGTCCCGTCACGCCGAACCGTCACGCCGAAGTCCCGTCACGCCGACCCGTCACACCGGCTCGGACACCCGGCGGTGGCCGGAGAGCACGACCAGTCCGCCGACGACGGCGAGGCCCATCAGGACGGTGCCGAAGAGGGTCGCGCCGGTGGGCAGGCCCACCGCGTCCATGAGGTAGCCCGTGGACACCGGCAGGAGGCCGGCCGGGATGTAACCGCCCACGTTCAGCGCGGCGTTGGCCTCGGCGAGACGCTGCGCCGGGACGGTGGAGTTGAGCAGCGACAGACCGCCGAGCTGGCCCATGCCCTGACCGGCCCCGGCGAGCAGGGCGGAAGCGACGAGCAGCGCCACCGACGCGGCGTGCACGGCGCCGATCAGCGAGGCCATGCTGAGGGTGGTGCTGGTCGCACCGGCGGTCAGGATGGTGCGCCGGGACAGCTTCCGCACGGCGAACTGGACGCCGGTGGCGGCGAGGAACATGACGAACGCCATGGCTCCGGCGACGATCCGGCTGGTGGTGCCGAGCAGTTCGGTCAGCAGGGTGGGGCCGAGCGACAGCACGAAGGACGTGGCGGTGATGCCGGGGGCGAACACCGCGATGCCCAGGGTGAGATGGATGCCGTTGCCGTGCGGTACGCCGGGCACGCGCACCCAGGCGCCCTTGCCGCGGGCGGCGGGACGGCGTACCGGCATGCGCAGCACGGCGAGGACGGCCGTGAGCAGCAGGACGGCCTCGACGACGAAGACGGTGACGGTGGGGGCCGGGAGCGTCTCGGACAGCAGGCCGGCGAGCAGCGGGCCGAGGCCGGCCCCGAAGACCATCGCGCAGGAGGCCAGCAGCGCGGCCAGCCGCTTCCGCTCCGGGCCTGCCACGTCCGTCACGGCGGCCATGCCGGCGGAGACGACCGCGCCGACGGCGATGCCGGTGAACAGCCGGGCGACGATCAGTGCGATGACCGTCGTGGCGGTCGCGAAGATCACGCAGGCGGCCAGGGCGAGCGCGAGGGCGGGCAGCAGCACCGGCTTGCGTCCCAGCCGGTCGGAGACGACGCCCGACACGAGCAGCGAGCCGAGCAGTCCGACGATGTAGAACGCGAACACGACGGTCAGGGTGCCCTGGGAGAACCCGATGTCGCGCTGCCACAGCACGTACAGCGGGGTCGCCGCGTTGGACAGCACGAAGACGGCGGTGACCGGCCAGGCCGCCGGCCACACCCACCAGGTGGGCGCGCGGGCCGCGGCCCGCTCCGGCGGTGCGGCCTGCTGATCGTCCGTCGTCCCGGCGGACGGGGTCCGGCCCTCCGACATGCGTTGCTCCCTCCGGCAAGCTCAGTACGAGTCCATTCGAACTTAGCATGCAGTACGATTGAACTCGTACATAGGATTTCGGTGACAGGGAGCTGCCCATGTCTGCGACGGTTCGACAGGCGCCGGTCGTCAAGGTGGTGCCGGAGCCGGAGAACCTGCCGGAACCGCTGCCCGAGCCGACGGTGGGGGAGTTGCGGCTGGAGACCGTGCTGGGCGCGCTGAGCGACCCGCTGCGGCTGCGGATCGTGCGCAAACTCCTGCTCGAGTCGGAGGCGTTCGACCACTCCTGCGGCTGGTTCGGCCTCGACCGCCCCAAGTCCTCCCTCACCCACCACTTCAAGGCCCTGCGCGAAGCCGGCGTCACCCGCCAGCGCCAGTACGGCCTGGAACGCCGCAGCCACGTCCGCGTGGACGACCTCAACGCCCGGTTCCCCGGACTGGTGGACCTGGTGGCGGCCTGGACACCGCCGGACACGCCCTGAACCAGGGCTTGTTCTCCCGGCGCGTGAGGCCGCCGCCCCGCTACGGTTCCGGGGTCGGGCAGTACGAGACGGGGGGCGTACGTCGCCATGGGCATACGCGGGGAAGTGCGCGGGTGGCGGGCGCGGGGGCGGGTGCTCGCGGCGGACCATCCGCTGCTGGTCGACATCGGTGTCGCGCTGCTCGTCCAGGGCGCGATGACCATGCCGTTCCTCGTGCCGCGCGCGCCGGGGCTGCCGCCGGCGACCTGGGCCGCGTACGGGCTGAGCACCCTCACCGTCGTGCCCCTGGTCTGGCGCAGGCGCGCCCCCGTCGCCGTGCTGTTCGCGGTGCTGGCCGCCAACGCGCTGTACCGGCTGACCGTCGACGGGCCCGGGCAGCCGCTGCCGTACACCGGGCTGGTCGTCGTCTACACCATCGGCGCGCTGTCCGCCCCGCGCAAACGGCTCCTCACCGGGCTCGTGCTGGCCCTCGCCGTGCCGGTGGGAGTGTGGCTCAACACCCGGTCGGCGCGTGAACTGACCTTCTCCCTCTTCGTGTTCATCGCCGCCTACGTGTTCGGACGGCTGACCGATGCCCGGCAGCGGGCCCACCGCGTCGAGGCCGAACGGGCCGCCGCACGCGAACGGGCCCGGATCGCACGGGAGATGCACGACATCCTGTCCCACGCCGTGAGCCTGATGATCGTGCAGGCCGAGGCCGGACCGGTGGCCGTGCGGAGCGCGCCCGAGCGGGCCGAGGCCGCCTTCGACGCCATCTCCGCGACCGGGCGGGACGCCATGGCGCAGTTGCGTCACATGCTGGGGGTGCTGCGGGACGACGGTGACGCGGGCGACGGCACCGCCCCGCGCGAGCCGCAGCCCGGGCTCGCCGCGCTGCCCGGACTTCTCGACCGGGTACGCGGCAGCGGGCTCGAGGTGGCGTACCGGGTCGTGGGGGAGGACCGGCCCGTTTCGGAGGGCGTCGGGGCCACCGTCTTCCGGGTGGTCCAGGAGGCCCTGACCAATACCCTCAAGCATGCGGACGCGCGTACCGTACGGGTTCAATTGACTTATGCAGATGGCGAGCTGGAGGTCCACGTGAGCGATGACGGGAGCGGGTCGCGATCCGTGTCCCGTCGCGGCGGGCACGGACTCGCCGGGATTCGTGAACGGGCCGCGGCCCACGGGGGCAGCGCGGTCGCCGGGCCGGGAGCGGGCGGGCGCGGGTTCGAGGTGCGGGTGCGGATTCCCGTCTCCGCGACAGCGGAGGTGGGGGCGTGACGATCCGTGTCGTCGTCGCCGACGACCAGGAACTCGTGCGCAGCGGCTTCGCGATGATCCTGGACGCGCAGCCGGACATCGAGGTCGTCGCCGAGGCGGGTGACGGCGGCGAGGCCGTCGACGCGGTACGGCGGCACGTGCCCGATGTGGCGCTGCTCGACATCCGGATGCCCCGCACGGACGGCATCGAGGCCTGCCGCGCGATCAGCGCGGCGAGCCGGTGCCGGACGGTGATGCTGACGACCTTCGACTCCGACGAGTACGTGTACGACGCGCTGCACGCGGGCGCGAGCGGCTTCCTGCTCAAGGACGTCCGCCGGGACGACCTGGTGCACGCCGTGCGGGTCGTCGCCCGGGGCGACTCGCTGCTCGCCCCCTCCGTCGCCCGGCGTCTGGTGGAGCAGTACACGCGGCCCGCCGCCGCCCGGGCCCGCCGGTCCGATCCCCGGCTGGACGTCCTGACCGCCCGGGAGCGCGAGACGCTGCTGCTGCTCGCGCGCGGCCTGTCGAACGCCGAGATCGCCGCCGAGCTGGTGGTCAGCGACCACACCGTCAAGACGCATGTCGGCAACGTGCTCTCGAAGCTGGGTCTCAGGGACCGGATCCAGGCCGTGATCTGCGCCTACGAGACCGGACTCGTCGCGGCCGGGGATCCCCCGCCCGGGGGAGCGGCCCGGGCCGGGTCCTCCCCCGCGTCGGCGAGGAAGTGACGCCGCGAGACCACCGGCGGGGGCGATCCGCGGGGCGGCGCCGCTCCGGAGGATGAAGCCGTCACCTCAACGTCGGCCCACCTCACCGGAGTTCGCCATGAAGACCCGTACCCGCCTCCTGACCACCGCCGCACTCGTCGTGGGAGTCGCCGTGGGGCCGACCGTCCTCCCGGCAGCCGCCTCCGCCCCGGCCGCGTCCACCACCGCGCGACCGGCCACGGGGCAGTCCCCGAACCCCGCCCTCGAAGCCGCCATCGCCGGCCTCCCCACCTCCGACGCCACCGCCGCCCTCGTCCGGGTCGGCGGCACGGAGGGCACCTGGCACGGCAGTTCGGGCGTGCACGATCTGCGGACCGGCCGGCCCGCAGATCCGGCCGGCCGCTTCCGCGCCGGATCCGTGACCAAGGTCTTCACCGCCGCGGTCGCCCTGCAACTGGCCCAAGAGGGACGGCTTGACCTCGACCGCAGCGCCCGCTCGTATCTGCCGGAGCTGATTCCCGCCTCGTACGGGGGCGTCACCGTCCGGCAGCTCCTCAACCACACGCACGGCATCCCGGCCCCGGACTTCCCCGGCACCACCGTCGAGGAGTGGTACGCGAACCGCTTCCGCGTCCACGACCCCCGGGGCATGGTCCGCTCGGCGACGTCGAAGAAGCGTGAGTTCGCTCCGGGCGAGCGGCAGCACTACCTCAACATCGGATACACCGTCGCCGGCCTGCTCATCGAGCGTGTCACGCACGACTCGTACGAGCGCCAGGTCGCCCGGCGGGTGCTCGGGCCCCTGGGGCTTCGGGACACCTCCTTCCCGGGGACGAACCCGCGCATCACCGGCCCGCACAACCACGGCTACCAGATCATGCGGCTCGACGACGGCACGACCGGACTCCGGGACGTGTCCGTGTGGGGGTCGACGGACGGGTGGGCGGCCGGGGACATCGTCTCGACCACCGCGGACCTGGAGCGGTTCACCGGCGCCCTGTTCCGGGGGCGGATCGTGCGCGGGCCGCTGCTCCAGGAGATGTTCACACTGCCGGAGGTGACCGACTTCAAGACCGGCAAGCCGGCGGCCTACTCCGCGGGTCTGTCCATGAAGGTGCTGGACGGACGCGAGGTCTGGGGCAAGACGGGCGGGCGCTGGGGATACAACGCCGCCATCGCCTCCACCCGCAACGGCTCCCGCACCCTCGTCTACAGCGTCAACTCCACCGACGCCAAGGGCCAGGACATGAACAGGACCGCCGAGGCCCTCATGGTGGCCACCTACGGCAGGCCGTAGGCCACCACCTCACGGCGCCGGCGGCGCAGCCCGTACGAGCCCCGTCTGGTAGGCGATGACGACCAGCTGCGCGCGGTCCCGGGCGTGCAGCTTGGTCATGGCGCGGTGGATGTGCGTGCGGACGGTCAGCGGGCTGAGCGTGAGGTCCTCGGCGATCTCCGTGTTGGACCTGCCCTCCGCGGCCAGCGCCATCACCTCGCGTTCCCGGACCGTGAGGTCGGCGAGGCGCTCCGGGGGTGCGAGGCCGGTGCCGGAGGGCGGCGCCATGAGGAAACGGGTGATGAGGGAGCGGGTCGCGCCGGGCGAGAGGAGGGCCTCGCCGGAGGCCACCGTGCGCAGGCCCGTCAGCAGGGTGTCGGCGGTGACGTCCTTGCCGAGGAAGCCGCTGGCACCGGCACGCAGGGCCTGGGCGACGTAGTCCTCGGTCTCGAACGTGGTGAGGATCAGGACGCGGGTGGCGGACAGCTCCGGGTCGGCGCACAGCTCGGAGGTGGCGGTGAGGCCGTCGGTGCCGGGCATGCGGATGTCCATGAGGACGATGTCGGGGCGGAGTTCGCGGGTCAGGCCGACCGCCTCGGCACCGTCGGAGGCCTCGGCGACCACCTCCATGTCGGCGCAGGAGTCGATGAGGATGCGGAAGGTGGCCCGCAGCAGGGCCTGGTCGTCGGCGAGCAGCACCCTGATGCTCATGCGGGGGTTCCTTCCACGGGGTGGACCGAGGGTTGCAGGGGCAGCGCGGTGGTGACCGCGAAGCCGCCCTGGGGGCGGGGGCCCGCGCACAGTTCACCGCCGATGGAGAGGGCGCGTTCGCGCATTCCCATGACGCCGAAGCCGCGGCCCCGGGCGCTCTCCGGTTTGCTGGGGCCGTCGTTGGTGACCGTGATCAGCAGCCGGGAGCCGGTGTAGGCGAGGAGCACGTGCGCGGCCGCGGCGGTGGCGTGCTTGGTCACGTTGGTGAGGGCTTCCTGCACGATCCGGTACGCGGTCAGGTCGACGCCGGGCGACAGCGGCTGCGGCTCCCCTTCCGTGGTGACCGTGACCTCCAGGCCCGCCGACTCGCACACCGAGACCAGCTCGGGCAGGCGGGACAGGCCGGGGGACGGCTCCAGCGGCACCGAGCCGGAGGTCTCGCCGTCCTGGCGGAGCAGGCCCAGCGCGGCCTTCAGCTCCCGCAGCGCGGAGGACGTGGTGCCGGTCAGGTCCGTGAGGATCCTCTGGGTCTGCTCGGGGCGGGTGAGGGCGAGGTGCGCCGCGGTGCCGGCCTGGGCGTTGGCCAGGGCCATGTGATGGGCGACGACGTCGTGGAGCTCCCGGGCGATGCGCATCCGTTCCTCCGTGACGCGCAGCCTGGCCTCCTCCTCCCGGGTGCGCTCGGCGTGCTCGGCCCGGGCCTGGACGGCCTGGAGGTAGGCGCGCCGCAGCCGCGTCATGTTGCCGGCGGCCAGGGGCAGCATCAGCCAGAAGAACGGGCCGATCGTCCTGAGCAGCAGTGAGAGGTGGTCCATGGAGTCGGCGACCACCGCCGCGACGATCACCGCCAGCGTGGTGCCGATGCCGTAGACGCGGGTGGTCCTGCGGTCGGTGAGGGTGGCGAGCCAGTACAGCGCCGCCATGATCGGTGCCAGCAGCAGGGGCGTGAGCAGATAGCCCATCGCGACCGCCGCCACGGTGCAGCCCATGGTGATCGTGACGACGGTGCGCGGGAAGGCGCGGTGCTTGAGCAGGGCGAGGCAGGCCACGCCCATGAGGACGACTCCGGTCCTGTCCTGGTCCGGCGGGTCGGCGCCGGGCAGGGCGAGGGAGGTGCCGAAGGCCGCGCAGGCCATCAGCGCCAGGGCCGTCGCCAGGTCGACGGGGAAGGGGTGCTGCTCGGCGAATCCCTCCAGGCGATCCGCGTAGCGCCGCTCCAGGGGGATGCTCATCGGGCTCTCCGGTCGGTGGGGCTGGGACCATCGTGGTCGACTTCGGGCGGGGACGCCCGAGGGGCCGCCCGTGTCCTTCGCCACGGGCGGCCCCGGGTACGGGTCATCAGGTGCGCGCCGGCTCCAGGTCCGGTGCGGGGGCCGGGGCCGGTTCCCGCTCCGGCCGGCTGAGGGCCTCGCCCTCCACGTCGACGCGGGGCAGCGCCCGGTCCAGCCACTTCGGCAGCCACCAGGCCTTGCCGCCGAGCAGGGCGAGGACGGCCGGCACGATCGCCATCCGGACGACGAAGGCGTCGAACAGGACGGCGGAGGCCAGCCCGAAGCCGATCATCTTGATCATGGAGTCGCTCTCGGCGACGAACCCGGCGAACACCGCGATCATGATCAGGGCGGCGGCCACGACCACCCGGGCGCTGTGCCGGAAGCCGGACGTGACCGCGCGGGCGGGCGACTCGCCGTGGACGTACGCCTCCCTCATCCGGGAGACGAGGAAGACCTCGTAGTCCATCGCCAGGCCGAAGACGATGCCCACCAGGAAGATCGGCATCAGGCTCATGATCGGGCCGGTCTGCTCCACGCCGAGGAGCTCCGCGCCGTGGCCCTGCTGGAAGACCACGACGACCGCGCCGAGGGAGGCCAGCACCGACAGCAGGAAGCCCAGGGCCGCCTTGAGCGGGACGAGCAGGGACCGGAAGACCACCAGCAGCAGCACGATCGCCAGGCCGACCACGACGGTCAGGTACGGGATCAGCGCGGCCTGGACCTTCCCGGCGATGTCGATGTTCATCGCGGTGGTGCCGGTGACCTCGTAGCTCGCTCCGGTGCCGGACTCGATGCCGGGGCGCTCGTCCCGGATGGTGGTCACCAGGTCCTTGGTCTTCTCGTCGGTCGGCGCGGTGGACGGCACGGCCGAGAACACCGCGGTGTCGCCGGCGTCGTTGAAGCGTGCCGGGGAGACGGACACGACGCCCTCGGTGCCGCCGATCTCCTTCGCGATGGTGCCGGCGGCCGCCTTCGGGTCGGCGGCGCCCTCGGCGTCCACGACGATGGTCAGCGGCCCGTTGAAGCCCGGCCCGAAGCCCTCGGCGAGCGCGTCGTAGGCCCGGCGCTCGGTGGTGGAGACCGGCTTGGCCTCGTCCCCGGGCATGCCCAGCTGGAGGCCGGCCGCGGGCAGGGCGAGGGCGCCGAGGCCGATGACGCCGAGGAGCAGAACGGGTATGGGGCGGCGCAGCACCAACCGCGCCCACCGGGTGCCGGCGTTGGCCTCGGTGCTCTCCTCGATCCGGCCGCTCCTGCGGGCCCGACGGCTGAGCACGGCGTTCGGCCAGAAGCCGAGGAGCGCCGGGACGAGGGTGAGGGCGATCAGTACGGCGACGACGACCGCGCCCGCCGCGGCCAGCCCCATCTTGGTGAGCATCGGGATGCCGACCACGGTGAGCCCGGCCAGCGCGATCACGACGGTGAGCCCGGCGAACACGACGGCGGAACCGGCCGTGCCGACGGCCATGCCGGTCGCCTCCTGCGGCGTACGGCCCTTGGCGCGCTCCTCGCGGTAGCGGGAGACGACGAACAGCGCGTAGTCGATGCCGACGGCGAGGCCCAGCATCATGGCGAGGGTGCCGGTGGTCGTGGACAGGCCCAGGGCGCCGGCCAGGGTGAGGATCGTGGCCATGCTGACGCCGACACCGATGACGGCGGTCAGCAGGGGCAGCCCGGCGGCGGCCAGCGAACCGAACGTGACCAGAAGCACGACGGCGGCGATCGCGACGCCGATGACCTCGGCCGCACCGCCCGGCCCGCCCTCGGCGGCCAGCGCGCTACCGCCCGCCTCGACGGTGAGTCCGGAGTCCCGGGCCCCGTCGATGGTCCGCTCCAGGTGACTGCGGCTGGCGTCGGTGAGGTCGCCGGCTCCGACCTTGTAGGTGACCGTCGCGAAGGCCGTCGTGCCGTCCTTGCTGATCGTCTTCGCCGCGAACGGGTCGACGGCGCTCGCGACCTGCGTGCCGTCGCCGAGTCCGGTCACGGCCTTCTCGATGGTCCGCTTGTTCCCGGCGGCGGTGACCTTCTCGCCGCCCGGCGCGATGAAGACGACCCTGGCCGTCGCGCTGTCGGCCGTGGCCCCGGGGAAGCGCTGCTCCATCAGGTCGAACGCCTTCTGGGACTCGATGCCGGGCATCGAGAACTCCTCGTCGGCGGCCCCTGGCGCCCTGAGGGCGCCCAGGCCCACGGCGGCCAGGACGGCCGCCCAGACCAGGGCGACGTACCAGCGCCGCCGGAAGGCCAGACGGCCCACTCGATACAGGAAAGTAGCCACGGCAGGAGATCTCCACATCTGGTGTCGAACGTCTGCCAAGCCTGTCGGTGAGCGGGTTGTCCCGTCGTCGTGCGCCTGCCGACAATCCGCGGTACTCGGTACGCAGTACGGAAGGGCGGGCGGCTCCACCTCGGGTACGAGATTCCCGCGCCGACCGCCCCGACCTGTGCTACCTTGGCTGGTGTTGCAGTTTTGGTTCCCAGAGACTTCGAGTGCTCTATCGACCTTTGTCGACGAGCACTCTTTTTGTTTCCGAGGATTTTCGGATCTCTCCGGAGGGTGATCATCACAGCGACCCCGAGTCGGCAAAGTGCAGGTCTCGGGTACTGCCCCTCAAGGGAGATGCACATGGCAACTGGCACCGTGAAGTGGTTCAACGCGGAAAAGGGCTTCGGCTTCATCGAGCAGGAGGGTGGCGGCCCGGACGTGTTCGCCCACTACTCGAACATCGCCACCTCCGGCTTCCGCGAGCTTCAGGAAGGCCAGAAGGTTACCTTCGACGTCACGCAGGGCCAGAAGGGCCCGCAGGCCGAGAACATCGTTCCCGCCTGACGCGTACGCGAATGCCCTGAACCGGGGCCCGCACCCTCGCGGTGCGGGCCCCGGCTCGTTTTGCTCTTCTCCGGCTCAACTCTTGCGAATCCTGCGGCCCTCCGGTGCCGCCGCGCATTCCTCGACGCGTGCCGCATCGAGGAAGGTTCCCCATGGACCGCACCGCTCGCAAGAACAACGGCTCGTCCCACTCCCGTGGCAACGGCTTCCGGCCCCGTAAGTCGGGCGGCGGGAGCACCGCTTCCCGTCCGGCGGGCGGCGGCCGCGGCGGGCGCCGCCCCGCCCCCAGCCGGGAGTTCACACCTCCCGTCACCGTCACCCCGGCGCTGCCGGCCGTCGAGGCGTTCGCCGACCTCGACCTGCCCGAGCGGCTGCTGGCCGCGCTGCGCGCCGAGGGCCTGACCGCGCCGTTCCCGATCCAGGCGGCGACGCTGCCGAACTCGCTGGCCGGCCGTGACGTGCTCGGCCGTGGCCGCACCGGCTCGGGCAAGACGCTCGCCTTCGGGCTCGCCCTGCTGGCCCGCGTCGACGGGCAGCGGGCCGAGGCCCGGCAGCCCCGGGCCCTCGTCCTCGTGCCCACGCGCGAGCTGGCCCAGCAGGTCACCGACGCCCTCACCCCGTACGCCCGCGCGCTGCGGCTGCGGCTCGCCACGGTGGTCGGCGGCATGCCGATCGGCCGGCAGGCGAACGCGCTGCGCGCCGGGGCCGAGGTCGTCGTCGCCACGCCCGGCCGCCTCAAGGACCTCATAGACCGGGGCGACTGCCGGCTGGACCACGTCGACATCACCGTCCTCGACGAGGCCGACCAGATGACCGACATGGGCTTCATGCCGCAGGTCACGGCCCTGCTCGACCAGGTGCGCCCGGGCGGCCAGCGGATGCTGTTCTCCGCCACCCTGGACCGCAACGTCGACCGCCTGGTCCGCACGTACCTGAACGACCCGGTGGTCCACTCGGTCGACCCGTCCGCGGGCGCGGTCACCACGATGGAGCACCACCTGCTACACGTGGAGGACGACGACAAGCACGCCACCACGACCCGGATCGCCGCCCGCGACGGGCGCGTGATCATGTTCCTGGACACCAAGCACGCCGCCGACCGGCTGGCCAAGAAGCTGCTGGCCGTCGGCGTGCGCGCCATGGCCCTGCACGGCGGCAAGTCCCAGTCCCAGCGGACCAGGACGCTCGCCCGCTTCAAGGACGGTCAGGTCACGGTCCTGGTGGCCACCAACGTCGCCGCCCGGGGCATCCACGTCGACAACCTCGACCTCGTCGTCAACGTGGACCCGCCCGGCGACCACAAGGACTACCTGCACCGGGGCGGCCGTACCGCGCGCGCCGGTGAGTCGGGCACCGTCGTCACGCTGGTCCTGCCCCACCAGCGGCGCGAGATGACCCGGCTGATGGCCGACGCCGGCATCACCCCGCAGGTCACCCGGGTCCGTTCGGGCGAGACCGAACTGAACCGCATCACCGGGGCGCAGGAGCCCTCGGGCGTGCCCGTGGTCCTCACCCCGCCGGCCACCGAGAAGGCCCCCGCGCGCACGGGTTCCGCCCCGAACGCACGGCGGGGCAGGCCGCCCCGGGGCCGCCGCCGCTGAACCGGCCCGCGGGCCCTACGGGTTCGGCGCCGGCCGCGGCACCGTGCCCGCCCCGTCCGACGACAGGAGCAGGGAGCCGTCCGGTGCCGCGGCGAAGCGGGGTGGGGGGCCGGGGCCGCCGTGGTCGAAGAGGGCCGGATCGGGGCGGCGGCCGACGGGCCGGGGGCCCGACCGCCAGGTACTGAACACGGCGTCGCGCATCGGCGTGAAGGACCGGTCCCTGCGGTCCGAACCGGTCGGCGGGGCCGTCGTTCGCGGAGACGGGGACGCGGGCGTTGCGGATGGTCGGGGCTCGGGGACGAAGGGGATTACGCGGAGTCCGTGACGCACGACGCCCCCCTGCGCCGCGACCGGTGGGGGCCGCGGTGCCGGGGGGGGGCGTCGGGGGCTGGGCGCCGGACGGGCGGTCAGTCGCCCGTCACGTCCGTGACCTTCCAGCGCTGGTTGGATCCCGAGTTCGGCTGCCAGACGCCCACAGAGGCGCCGTCGTTCGTGGACTGGCCTGCGACATCGGGGAGTTGGCCGGTCGCCGCGTTCACGAGCGTCCACGTGCCGTCGCCGGTCGTGGACGCGATCCACTGCGCGGCGTCGTCGCGGCGGCCCTCGTCGGGTTCGGCGACCAGGGCACCGTCGCGGATGGCCAGGCGCTTGTCCGCGCCGGTCTCGGTGAGGACGTAGCGCTTGCGGTTGTCCGCGCCGCGGATCTGCTCCACCCGCCACTGCTGACCGCTGGGGTCGGTGGCGTTCGGGGTCTTGATGACCAGGCCCGTGCCGTTGCCGGCGAGAGTGAGGTCCTTGCCGCTCTGGACGCCGGTCAGGCGGTAGGTGTGACCCTTGCGCAGCTCGGCCGCGTCCTCGGCGACTCCGGAGACGCCCTTGACGAGGAACGACGTCACGGACTGGGCGGGCACGGTGAGAGTGGCCTGCTTGCCGCTGACGCGGACGGGCCGCTGCTTCTCCAGCTTGCCGTCGGCGCTGGTCACCACGGGGGTGACCGTGGCACGAGAGGAGACCCGGCCGAACTTCGACAGGTCGAGCGTGACCTCGCGCGCCTCGGTGGCACTGTTGACGTGGACGACGGTCGCCGCGCCGCCCTTGCGGGAGATCGCCGCGGTGCTGGACGTGTCGTTCGTCTTGATCAGCCGGTCGCCGGGCTTGATGAAGTGCGTGAAGTTGCGGGCCGTGTCGAACTTGGTGTTCGTGTAGACCGGGCAGGACTTCAGGGTGTCCTTCGAGGTGCAGCTGAACGGGATCTGGATCTCGCCCCAGTTGCCGCCCTTCGCGGACTCGCCGCCCGGCTTCATGTTGTCGTAGTCCTCGACGGGCTGCCAGAACACCCAGGCCTTGGGCTCCAGTTCTCGCAGGTCGTCCACCATGCGCTGGGCGAGTCCCAGGCCGGGCCGCATGTCCGTGAAGCTCTGGCCGTCGCCCCAGTCGCCCTCGACCTCGCTCATCCACAGCGGTTTGCCGGCGGCCTTGGCCAGGTCGCGGACGGTGGTGCGCTGACCGGTGCCGTAGGTGTGGACGTTCATCTGGTCCACGAGGTCGCGGACCTCCTGGGGGTAGGAGTTCCAGTTCGTCGCGAACGTGCCGGGGTTGGTCTCGTCCATCGCGGATATCTCCGCGTCCGACCGGGACTTCTCCAGGACCGGGGCCAGCGCGCGGATCACCTTCTGCTGGAGCTCGGGGCCGATGTGGGCGCCCTCCTGGCGGCCTCCGACCGGCTCGCCGTCCGGGCCGAGCCTGGTGCCCCAGTAGTTGGTGTTCGGCTCGTTGAACGGGTCCAGCGTGTCGACCTTGATGCCGTGCGCCTTCTCCAGCCGCTCGGTCGCCCCCACCAGGTACTTGGCGAAGTCGTCGACGGAGTCGGTCTTCAGCTGGTCCTTGCCCGCGTCGAAGTTCCCGGAGACGTAGCCGCTCTCGGTCATGAACCAGGGCGGGGAGTTGCTGAAGGTCTCCCAGTGGGTGATGTCCTTCTTGATGCGGTCGACCCACCAGCGCTGCGTCTTGTCGGCATGTCTGTTCCAGTCGGCGGGGTCGTCGGCGTCCCACCAGTCGACGTCCTCGCGGGTGGTGCCCGCCGGGGCCTTCCACCAGCCCTCGACCGCGCCGCCCGCCCGCAGGTAGTCCTTCACGTCGGGGGCGTTGCCGCCGCCGATGTTGTAGCGGGCGATGTTCAGGGCGAGGCCGTCGTCGCCGAAGAGGAGCTTGTAGAGCTTCTCGCGGACCGCGGGCGGGTAGTCGCCGGTGGCGTTGGCGAACCAGACCAGGCTGGTGCCCCAGCCCTCGAACTTCTCCCCCGAGTAGGAGGGGTCGGGCCGGACGGTGACGCCGGCCGCGGCGGCCTCGGCAGCCGCGGTCTCCGCGTGCGCGGCGGGCAGGGTGGCGGTGGCCAGGACGGTTCCGGTCGCCAAGGTGACGCCGATGGCCCCGAGGAGCCTTCTCTTACGGGTGCGGTGTGCCATCTCGAGTACTCCAGCTCTTCTGCGTGCCGCGGGGTGACGAGGCTCCCGGCGGACGCGGAGATCGGGGCCTACGTGGTGCGACTGGTGCGGATCCGGCGCCTTCTCATACGATTTCGACCAGGGAATGTTTACGTAAACATCCACTGGCGGGATGTCTACACTGTCCGAATCTCAGGGGTCAAGGACTCGTTCCGGACCGAAAATTGCGCCGGGTGCGCGGCGAGGGGAACGAGGGGCAGATGGGCACCGTGGAGGGCGAGAGCGCGTCGGGCGGCACGAGCCGTACGAGAAGGCGGGCGGCCAGGCCCCGCCAGGGCGCGTCCATGGCGGACGTCGCGCAGCTCGCCGGGGTCTCGTCCCAGACGGTCTCCCGCGTCTCGAACGGCTTCCCGGGCGTCACCGAGGACACCCGCGCGCAGGTCCTGGCCGCCATGCGGGAGCTGGGCTACCGTCCCAACAGCGCGGCCCGGGCGCTGCGCCGGGGCGAGTTCCGCACCCTCGGCGTGATCACCTTCTCCCTCTCCACCATGGGCAACATCCGCACCCTGGAGGCCATCGCCACCTCGGCCGCCGAGCACGGGTACGCCGTCACCCTGCTGCCCGTGGCCGTCCCCACCCAGGACGAGGTCAACGGCGCCTTCTCCCGGCTGGGTGAGCTCGCCGTGGACGCCGTCATCGTCATCATGGAGATCCACCTGCTCGACGCGGCGACTGTCTCCCTCCCGCCCGGCGTCCAGGTCGTGGTGGCCGACTCCGACGCCGGCGACCGCTACACCGTCGTCGACACCGACCAGGCGGGCGGCGCCCGTGACGCCGTACGGCACCTGCTGGAGCTCGGCCACGACACGGTGTGGCACCTGGCCGGACCGGAGGGCTCCTTCGCCGCCCAGCGCCGCGCCAACGCCTGGCGCACCACACTCACCGAGGCGGGCCGCACCCCGCCGCCCCTGGTCCGCGGCGACTGGTCGGCCGAATCCGGCTACCGGGCGGGCCTCCTCCTCGCCGACGAGCCGGACTGCACGGCGGTGTTCGCGGCCAACGACCAGATGGCCCTGGGCCTGCTCCGCGCCCTGCACGAACGCGGCCGCCGAGTCCCCGGCGACGTCAGCGTCATCGGCTTCGACGACATCCCCGAGTCCGCGTCCTTCCTCCCGCCCCTCACCACGATCCACCAGGACTTCGCGCAGGTGGGACGACTGTGCGTGGAGGGGGTGCTCAGCAAGATGCGGGAGGACGGGGCGGAGCACGGGACGACGCTGGTGCCGACGCGGTTGGTGCGGCGGGCGAGTACGGCGCGGAGGCCGGGGTGACGGGGCGGGACGGCGGGGACGGTCCGGCCCGGACGGCGTTGGACACCAGCTCCGAAACGCGTCGTTCCCACCCGAGGCGGAGACCACCGGCGGATCGCCCAAGAGCGGGGTGAGTTCCACCCCGAGACCATGGGGCCGGCGCATGCAGCGGGAGGCGTGCCGAACGCTTACGTCGTTGTTCGAGCTGACGGATCACATCGACCGGCATGCCGGAGCGTTCGGCCGGTTCTTCCTGCGTCAGAGAGGACATCTCGCATGCCCGAGCTCTATCCCCCCGGTATCGAGCCGTACGCGCACGGCATGCTCGATGCCGGCGACGGCAACCGCGTGTACTGGGAGGTCTGCGGGAACCCCGCGGGCAAGCCCGCTGTCGTGCTGCACGGCGGGCCGGGATCGGGGGCGGGGCCGTTCTGGCGCCGGCTGTTCGACCCGGAGGCGTACCGCATCGTGCTCCTGGACCAGCGCGGGTGCGGGCGCAGTACGCCCGACGCCGCAGATCCGCAGACCCCGCTCGCCGCCCACACCACGCACCATCTCATCGCCGACCTGGAGCAGTTGCGGCAGCACCTCGGCATCGAGGAGTGGCTCGTTCTCGGCGGCTCCTGGGGCGTGACGCTCGCGCTGGCCTACGCCGAGCGGCACCCCGGGTCCGTGTCCGAGCTGGTCCTCTTCAGCGTCACCAGCACCACGCGCCGCGAAGTGGAGTGGGTCACCCGGGACATGGGGCGGATCTTCCCCGAGGAGTGGGCCCGGTTCCGGGACGCCGTACCGGAGGCCGAGCGCGACGGGAGTCTGGTGGACGCCTACGCCCGGATGCTCGCCGACCCCGATCCGGCCGTACGGGAGCGGGCCGCGCGGGAGTGGTGCCGGTGGGAGGACGTGCACGTCTCCACCCTGCCGGGACACCGGCCCGACCCCCGCTACGAGGACCCGCGCTTCCGGATGCGCTTCGCCCGGCTCGTCACGCACTACTGGCGGCATGCCGCCTTCCTGGAGGACGGGGCGCTGCTGCGCGACGCCGGGAAGCTCGCGGGCATCCCGGGCGTGATGGTCCACGGCCGGATGGACATCAGCGGACCCGCGGACATCGCGTGGCACCTGGCGCAGGTGTGGCCGGACGCGGAGCTCGTGCTGATCGGCGGCGAGGGGCACGGGCTGTCGGGGACCTCCGCGACGGCGGCCGTGGTGGCGGCGACGGACCGGTTCCGGGACGCGTGAGGGCCGCGCTGCCCGCCGTCAGCTGCTCAAGCCCGCGCCCTGCGCACCGTGGGAGCGACTCCGAGGGGAGGGCACCGGTAGGGGCGGCCGCGGGCGTGATGGATCACTCACGGATTCCTCGCGCACAGCACTGGCCCCTCCGCCCCGCCCCACCCGATCGTGGGCACCATGAATGATCACGCTGCCGAGCCCGGGGACGTCCGCCGCTTCTGGGGGCGGCTCGGGCTCCCCGGCCTCGTCGACGTGCACACGCACTTCATGCCGGAGCGGGTCCTGCGCAAGGTCTGGGAGTACTTCGACGCGCTCGGGCCGCTCACCGGCGGGCTGGAGTGGCCCATCACCTACCGGGAGGCGGAAGCCGAACGGGCCGAGATCCTCCGAGGGTTCGGCGTGCGCGCCTTCACCGCGATGCTCTATCCGCACAAGCCCGGCATGGCCCGCTGGCTGAACGGCTGGGCCGCCGACTTCGCACGCCGCACCCCCGACTGTCTGCACACCGCCACCCTCTTCCCCGAGCCAGGTGTCGAGGCGTACGTCCGGGAAGCCGTCGAAGCGGGCGCGCGGGTCTTCAAGGCGCATGTGCAGGTGGGGGCGTACGACCCGGCCGACGACCTCCTCCAGCCGGCGTGGGGGGTGCTGGCCGAGGCCGGGATCCCCGTGGTGATCCACTGCGGTTCCGGGCCCGCGCCCGGCAAGCACACCGGCCCCGGGCCGATCGCACGGGTGCTGGCGGAGCACCCCCGGCTCCGGCTGATCGTCGCCCACATGGGAATGCCCGAGTACGAGGAGTTCCTCGGTCTCGCCGAGCGGTACGGGGAGGTGCGGCTGGACACGACGATGGCGTTCACCGACTTCACCGAGCGGCTCGCGCCGTTCCCCCACCGGGCCCTGCCCCGGCTGGCGGACGTCGGCGACCGCGTTCTGCTCGGCTCCGACTTCCCCAACATCCCCTACCCGTACGTGCACCAGCTCCACTCCCTGGAGCGGCTGGGCCTCGGGGAGGACTGGCTGAGGGCGGTGTGCCACGACAACGCGGCGGAGCTCTTCGGTCTCTGACCGCTGCCGGCCGGGCGGGGGTGCCGTGAGAGGCCGTAGCCCGTCATGACCCGATGTCCACCACACGGGCCCAGTCGGGTGGTGAGTCCGGGACGTACTCGGGACGGGACTCGTCGTAGGAGTGGTTCCCGTACCGGCGGGGGAACAGGCCCACCACCGTCCGGCACGGGGGCCGGGTGCCCGGCCAGGGTGTCTGGCCGTCGGTGAGGGCCACGATGACGTCCGGGACCGGGCGGGTGCGCAGGGCGCGGGTGAAGCCGGCGCGCAGGTCCGTGCCGCCGCCGCCCGTGAGCGGGATGCCCTCGGCACGGCACAGGCGGCGGGCGAACCCGGCCGAGGCGTCGCAGGGCACGACCGTGACCAGGTCGCGGCGTCCCCCCACGGCCCGGGCGATCGCGGCGACCTCCAGGAGCGCGCTGCCCAGTTCGGCGTCGCTGACCGAGCCGGAGGTGTCGATGATGACGGACACGCGGGGCGGACGGCGACGCAGGCTCGGCAGGACGGTGCCGGGCAGGGCGGTGGAGCGCCGGGCGGGGCGGCCGTAGGTGTAGTCCTCGCCCGCGCCGGGGGCGGACGCCGCCGAGCGCACCGCGGCGCCCAGCAGTTGCCGCCACGGCTGGGGTGGGTGGAATGCCTCCTCGGCCCAGCGCCGCCAGCCCTGCGGGGCGTTGCCGGGACGGCCCGTGATGCCCTGCGCCACCCGGAAGCGGACCGCGTCCCGCTCCTGCTCGCTCAGGCCGTGCGCGCCGTCCGGGCCGAGTTCCCACTCCCGGTCCAGGCCGTCGGCGCCGCTGCCGCAGTCCAGCCAGGCCAGGTCCTGCGACCGCGGGCCCAGGCTGAACTGCCGCAGGTACTCCTCCATCAACTCGCCGTCGGACAGGCCGAGATCCCCCGGCTCGACGACTCCCTCCGGGCGGGCCAGGCCGTCGCCGTAGACGTCGTCGTTGATCTCGAAGTCAGCGGCGATGTTCATCCGCAGCCGCTCCCCCGGGCCGTTCAGGCCCCGCTCGCGGGCGACCCGGTCGCTGCGGGCGTGGTGGTCGCGCAGCAGGTGGGACACCTCGTGGACCCACACGCCCGCGAGTTCCTCCACGGGCGTGCGGTCCACGAACCCCGGCGACACATAGCAGCGCCAGTACCGGTCGACGCCCATCGTCGGCACCCGCCGTGACTCGACGACGTGCAGGGCGAAGAGGGCCGTCGCGAGGTAGGGGCGTACGCGGGCGGCATGCAGGCGGGCCGTGAAGAGCTTGTCGCGGTCGAGGGCCCCGGTCGCGCCGGACGGGTCCGTCGTCATCGGCCCGCCGTCGCCTCCGTACGGGTACCCGCGCGGTCCGCCCGCCGGGACAGGGACACCACTCCGGCCAGGCGCTCGATCGACGCCGGCACGTCCCAGTCGTCGCGGCGCAGGGAGGCGAGTGTGGTCGCCGGGACGACCACCACGTCCGGGGGGCCGGTCTCCAGGGCCTTGACCAGGAGCGCCCATGCCGCGTCCCAACGGGGCCGTTCCGGGCGGTTGCGGACCGCGGCCACGACACCGTCCAGCGCGGCCTGGCGCAGATCCCCCCGCTCGGGCAGCACCGCACCGGCCGGATCGGCCAGCAGCGTCTCGGGGTCCGGGAGGTCCATCCGGTCCAGGCTCGCCAGCAGTTCGAGACCGGGCCCGTCCCCGACGGTGCCCCGGACGAGCAGGGAGAGGACGTCACGGGAGGAGCCGGCCGCGGTCGCGAAGGCGATCAGGTGCAGTGTCATCTCCCAGCTGCGTGGGGACGGCCAGGGCCCGCCCCGGCGCATCTCGCCGCTGGGCAGCCGGTGCGCGAGGGCGGGGCGTGCGGTGAGCAGCCCGCACACGGCCCGGCGGGCGAAGTCCACGGCGTCCGGAAGCCGTTCCGGGTCGAGCCGGGGGAGGGTCGCCCGGGGCCAGATCCCGCCGAGGCCGCGGACGACGACGTCGGTGTCATGCGTCCACTGCAGATGGACGAACCGGTTGGCGAGGGGCGGGCTCAGTTCCCAGCCGTCGGCCGCCGAGGAGCGCGGGTTGGCGGCGGCCACGATCCGCACGCCCGGCGGCAGCCGCAGCGCGCCGATCCGCCGTTCCAGCACGAGCCTGAGCAGGGCGGCCTGCACGGCGGGCGGCGCGGTGGACAGTTCGTCGAGGAACAGCAGCCCCCGGCCGGCCCGCACCAGGCGTACGGCCCAGTCCGGCGGGGCCATCGGCACGCCCTGCTCGGCGGGGTCGTCGCCGACGACCGGCAGCCCGGAGAAGTCGGACGGCTCGTGCACGCTCGCGATCACCGTGGTCAGCGGCAGGTCCAGGGCCGTGGCGAGCTGGGTCAGGGCCGCGGTCTTGCCGATGCCCGGCTCGCCCCACAGCAGCACGGGCAGGTCGGCGGCCACGGCCAGCGTGAGGGCCTCCAGTTGGGTGTCGGGGCGGGGTTCGGTGGTGGTGTCCCGCAGCAGGGCCAGCAGGTCACCGGCCACGTCGAGCTGGGAGTCGGTGCCGGGCGGGGACGGGATGTGTGTGCGCATGTGTGATCACCTGTGTGCCGGTGGTGAGCCGTCTCGGCGGGATGCGGGAAGGGCGGGGGCCGGGGCGGTCGCCCCGGTCGTTCGGGCCGGTCACATGTGGCGTGGGTGCGGGCCGTCGCCGCGGGAGCGGCGGCGGTCCCAGGGACGCAGGCTGCCGGGCGAGGGGCCCTCCAGGCCCGCGCGGAACAGCCCGTGGGCGATGCGCCGCCGCGCGGCCGTCTCCAGCGCGTCCCGCAGCGGACCGTCGCGCAGCACCGCCTCGGGGCCCAGCAGGCTCTCGACGGCGGCGAGCGCACCGGCGACGTCGCCGTGGTGGAGGCGTTCGCGGACGCCGGGGAGGCAGTCGGGTCGGCGGTGTGCCTCGTCGACGGCCCGCAGGCAGGGCAGCGGCGGTCCGCCGAAGGCGGCGAGCAGTTCCTCCCGGCGGATTTCGGCCGGGTCGTGGTCGAGGGCGGCCAGGACGCCGTCGACCAGGCCGATCCGGTGCCGGGCGCCCCGGCACTGCACCACCCGTGGATCACCCGCCCGTTCCGGCGCCCCGGAGGTGGCGGTCCGCTCGGCCCCCAACGCCGAGGCGACCAGCGGATGCAGGCGCCCGGCGTCGATCGCCCCGGCCCGCAGCAGCTCCAGATCAGGCAGCACCCAGGTCGCCGCGTCGGGCAGCACGGGCAGCGAGGCGTCGGGGGCACGCGCGTACGACATCGCGGTCTGCTCACCGCCGTCGGACACGTCCAGGACGACCCGGTGCCGTGCCCCGAGCCGTATGGAGACCTTGCCACCGGACCGTCCCTCGGCCCGCAGCAGGATCCGTGCCTCGGCCGCCCACCGGTCGACGGCGCACCGCTGTCCGAGCGGCAGCGGCCCGGGCAGGTCCGCGTCCGGCACCGAACCGCCCTGGCCGGAGCGCGCCCGCAGCTCACCGGCCCGGCGCGCGTCCCACAGGTGGCGGTGCAGGTCGAGCCGGAAGCGCCGGCTGGGGCGGGGGTGCGGATGCCGCCGGCCGGCCTCCCGTGTGCGGGACGCGTCCCACAGGGCGAGGCTGATGCGCTGACCGGCGTCCGCCCAGGCCGGCGGCGTCCGCACCACGAGGTGCAGCGCTCCCGCGCCCGCTGCGCCGTACCGGGCCAGGGTGAGGGTCAGGCCCGGCCGGAGCAGCCCGTCGGGGGCGATCCTCGGCATGTGCCAGCGCAGCAGGTCCGGGGCGAGGTGCCGGAGGTCGGCGCGGAGCCGGGCGGCGAAGTCCCGGCCGTGACGCCGCGCCACGAGACGGGGCCGGAGGTCGACGTCGAGGTTCGCGGCGGCGCAGGCGCCCGCCCAGTCACCGGCACGGCGGCGCGCGGTCGCGGTCTCGATCATGGAGGGCGGTACGGCGAACTCGCGCACGCGCGGCCAGAAGGAAAGCGGGTGGTCCCCGTTCGCGAGGTCGGTGAGCATCAGCACTCACCTGGCGCGGACGGGTCCCCCAATCTGTTCACGGAGTGAGTCGTCATGGCGACGGATGCTAGCGGCCCCGGCTCCCGCGCGCAGCCGGATATCGCGGAGCCACCGCATACGACTTTGCCGTCTCTTTACAACCCGCCGTGCCGCCGCCTCGTCTCTCCGCACGATCTGTCACCCAGCCCGACCGTCGGGCGGACCGACGAAGGAGTGCGATTCCATGCGCCGAACTGTCCTCAGCGCCCTGGCCTTCGCGGGCACCGCCGTACTGATGGGCACGGGGCCCGCGTTCGCGGACGCGGCGGCCCCGAGCCCGGTCCCGACTTCCGCCGCGCCCACCGCCCAGCCGGAGAGCGCCGAGCCGACCCGGGCTGCCGAGCCGACGCGGGCTGCCGAGCCGACCCGCCCGCCGGCCGGTGACGAGCCGGCCCCTGCGCCGGCCGAGGACCAGGTGTCCGTCAGGCCGAGCGGCGCGCCCGACACCGGTGTGACGGCGGCCTCCCCGGCCTCCGGGACCGGCGGTACGGCGATCGGCGCCGGCGCCGCCGCGGTGCTCGCCCTGGGCGGCGGCACGGTCTTCGTCGTGCGCCGCCGCCGGGCCACCGGGGCATGAGCCCGCTCTCCAGGCGCGCGTTCACGGCCGTGGCGCCGGCATCCCTGCTGACGGCGTGCGGGGGCCACGAAGCCACCGCACGGCGGCCGGAACCCCCGCCCCGGCCGGTTCCGGCCGAGGGGGCGCGTTCCCTCGGCCGTTCGGTCCCGGTGCGGCTGCTGATCCCGGCGATCGGCGTCGACACCCCGGTCATCCGGCTGGGCCTGGCAGCCGACGGCACGGTGCAGGTGCCGCCGGTCACGGCCCACGACCGGGCGGGCTGGTACCGGCACTCACCGACCCCCGGCGAGACCGGCCCGTCGGTGCTCCTCGGCCATGTCACGGTCGGCCCGTACGGCGACGGCGTCTTCCGCCACCTCGCCCGGCTGCACCGGGACGACCGGGTCGTGGCGCGCCTGGAGAACGGCACGGCGGCTGAGTTCGCCGTCACGGCCGTACGGACCGTCCCGAAAACCGGCTTCCCGGCGGACGACGTCTACGGGAACGTGGACCGTCCGGAGTTGCGGCTGATCACGTGCGGCGGAGCGCGGACCGGCGACGGTTACGCGGACAACGTGATCGTGTTCGCGGCACTGAGCGGCGCCGGGTCGGCCACCCCTGGAGAGCGTTGAAACGGTCCCGCGAGAGAGCAGCGTCCGAGCTGTTCGCCGCCCTCTACCCGCGCCTCGCCGGCTGGTGCCGCCGGCTCGTCGACGACGACGGGACGGCCCACGAGATCGCCTCGGAGGCGTTCACCCGGCTCTGGGCCCGCTGGACGTCCGTGGAGGAACCGCGCGGGTTCCTCTACGTCACCGCGGCCAACCTCGTCCGTGACCACTGGCGCAAACTGGAGCGCGAGCGCCGGGCCATGCACCGCGTCACCTCGGAAGCCGCCGTACGGCCCCACCCCGAACAGGCCGACCCGTCGGTGCGGCTGCTCGTGCAGTCGCTGCCGGAACGACTCCGCGTCCCGATCCTCCTCCACTACTACGCTGACATGCCGATCCGGGAGGTGTCCGCACTGACCGGGCGCAAGGAAGGAACCGTCAAGGCCGACCTGCACGCGGCCCGGGAACTGCTCCGCGTCCACCTGAGGAGAAGCCTTGACCACACGCCCTGACGGCGGCCCGGGCGACCCGGAGCCGGCCCCTGACGACCCGCTCGCCCTGATCCTGCGCCCCTCCTCCCCCGACTACCTGGGCGCGCCCCCCGGCCAGTACGAGACGGTCCGCCGCCGGGCCGCCCGCCGCCGCCTGCTGCGCACCGCGGCCGGGGCGGGCCTGTGCTGCGTCGCCGCCGTCCTCATCACGCTCCCCCTGCGCCACACGGCACCCGAGCGCCCCACGACTCCGACGATCCCGATGGCACCGCCCACGACGAGAACCTCGCCGCCCGCTCCCTCCGCGCCCCCCACCCCGGTGCCGGCCCCGTCCGCATCCGACCACCGGGTTCCGTCCCCGGGCACCGCCCGTCCCCGCACACCCGGCCCCGGCACCAGCGCCCCCGACGAGGCGAGCAGCCCGACAGCCGCCTCCCGCGCCCCGTCGGCCAACCCCACCTCGATACGTCCCGCCCCTTCGGCGGATCGCCCGAGCACGGATCAGAGGGCGGCCGACAGCCTCTGACCGGCACCGCCGGGGCCCGGCTCGGCGGTCCAGAACAGTTCACGGTCGCAGACGGCCGGGCCGGACATCGTGGCCACGACGACCGCCCCCAGCCCGAACAGCACGAAGGCGGCCGGCCGCACCACCGGCCACGGCCCGCCCCGCCCGCGCACCCGGCCGACACCCCAGCCGTAGAGCCCGCCCGGCACGGCGACGAGCAGGTGGGCGGGGGCGTCCGGCTGCCACGTTCCCCGTAGCCGTCCGACGGTCGGTTCCGGCAGCTGCACGGCCGTCAGTTCGCTCACGAGCGGACGATGACCACCGGTGTTCCGGCGGTGGCGGCGGGGTGCGCGAGGCCCGCCGCCATCACCCGAGTTCGTTCGTCATGCCGTGCGGCGGCGCCCGGTAGCCTGGCCGTATGGCACTGGCATGCAACGCCCTGCCTCACTGCTTCCTCTGACGCCGCGGTGAGGACGGCGACGTGAGTTGGTCACGTCGCCGTCCTCGGCGTACCCGCCCCCGCTGCCGGTTACCGGCGGCCGGCCGGCGGGCGCCGACGCCCCACCGTCCGCCACCCGCACGCGGCGCCCCCGCTCCTCGGCGGTGTGCCGTGTCCCGAGGAGCACCCATGCCGTCCGACCGGCTCCTGTCCGTCCTGACCTGCCCCCTGTGCCCGGCCGCACTCGAACACACCCCCGGCGCCCTGCGCTGCGCCGGCCGGCACACCTTCGACATCGCCCGCCACGGCTACGTCAGCCTGCTGACCGGCCACCGGCGCGCCCCGAGCGCCGACTCCCCCGACATGGTCCGGTGCCGGGCCTCGTTCCTCGGCGCCGGACACTACGACCCGCTCGCCCGCACCCTCGCGGAGCTCGCCACGGAACTGGCCCCGCCCGACGCCACCGTCCTGGACGCCGGGGCCGGCACCGGCCACTACCTCGCCGCCGTCCTGGACGCCCTCCCCCGGGCCCTGGGACTGGGGCTGGACAGCTCCGTGCCCGCCCTGCGCGCGGCGGCCCGCGCGCATGCCCGTGCTGAGGCCGCCGGCTGGGACGTGTGGCAGCCGTGGCCCGTGCGCACCGGCTGCGCCGACCTCGTCCTCAACGTCTTCGCACCCCGCAACGGACCCGAGTTCCACCGCGTCCTCGCCCCGGACGGCGCGCTGCTCGTCGTCATCCCCACCGCCCGGCATCTGCGCGAACTGCGCGCGTCCGTGGGGCTGCTGGACGTCGACCCGGGAAAGCAGGGCCGCCTGCACCGGACCCTGGCGGCGCACTTCCGGCACGAGCGCGCCGAGCCGCTCGAGTACGCCATGAGCCTCACGGCGGGGGAGGCCGCCGCCCTGGTGGCCATGAGTCCGGCCGCGCATCACGTCGGTGCGGCGGAACTCCGGCGCCGGATCGCGGAGTTGGAGGTGCCGGTGCGGGTGACGGCCTCGTTCGTCGCGTCGGTGTACCGGCCGCGTGCATAGCCACCTCCTCAAGCGGACCGGGCCGGTTCGTCCGTGTGCCGCTGCTGTGCCGCCGTCAGCGTGTGGACCATGAGGGCGGCGGCCCCGGCCGCCGCCACGATCACCAGGTCCGCGGCGAGCAGGGACAGGACACCGCTGTAGGCACGGGCGATGACCTCGTCCGTGTCGTCGGCGTAGACGAGGCCCACGCCGCCGGCCAGACCGGCCAGCCACAGGCCCCACCACCAGTTCACGACGGCGGGCAGCCGCCGGTCGGGGAAGACCGAGCGGTGGACGTCCGCGACGACGCCCCGGGGTATCCACAGGTTCACGACCGGCACGATCCAGCCCAGCCAGAGCCAGGGGTAGCCGTAGCGGTGCTCAGCGCCCGAGAGGGCCTTGGCGTTGTCCCTCATCCGGTCCAGCCAGAACAGGAACGCGATCGCGCAGAGGGCCGTGACCGCGCTGCCCACGGAGGCGACCAGGTGGTAGGAGTCCTCCAGCGCGTTCAGCGGACGGTGCTGACCGCCGCCCTGGTCGGGAGGGCCGGACGCGGGCTCTCCGGCCGCGGCGAGCCGGATGTGCCAGACCGCCCGGGCCGCCCAGGCGACCCCGGCGAGGCCGAGGGCCACGACGGCACAGCGGGCGGCTCCCCGGACGGGACGCAGAGCGGGGGCGGGGGCGGCTGGAGTGGACTTCCGTTCGATCACCCGGTCATCCTGCCGTACGCAGCTCCGAAGCCCGGCCCTCCTCGTCGAACCGCACCTCGAGGACGTGGTCGACGGCGTCCCGGTCGAGGGGCCCGAACACATGCGGGAACAGGGTGTCCCCGGAGACGCCGGGCGGCGGGGCCGGGGCCGCCGCCTCCCACTCCACCCGGGCGGTGAGCCGCGCCTCGTCGAGGGCGAGCACCAGCAGGGGCCCGGGCGCGTCCCGGTAGAAGGCGTTGACGACCGCCAGCGTGGTCGCCTCGTCCGGGGAGCAGTGCACGAAGCCTTCCTCGGCGAGCGAGGCGGGCGCGTACGCCGGGTCGGTGGCGATGCTCCAGACGGTGCGCGGTACGACGTGATAGATCATGGCCCCGTTATAGACGCCGAGGGGAGCCCGGGGAGTTCCAGGGCGGCGATGGTCCGCCGGGTCGCCTCGGCGATCAGGGCGTCGGAGGGCTCGGTGCCGTGACCGGGCCGGTCGGTCATGACGGCCAGGACGAGCGGCCCGGTGCGGGGCGGGTGGACGACCGCGATGTCGTTGGCCCGGCCGTAGTTGCCCGTGCCGGTCTTGTCGGCCACCTTCCAGTTCCCGGGGAGCCCGGCCCGGATACGGCGGGCGCCGACGGCGGTGGCGTTGCGTGAGAGCCAGTCCATGAGGAGCCGGCGTTCGCGGGCGGGCAGGGCGGTGCCCAGCAGAAGCCTGCGGAAGTCGGTGGCGATCGCCTGCGGGGTGGTGGTGTCGGCGGGGTCGTCCGGCGGCACGTCGTGCAGTTCGGGCTCGTAGTGGTCCATGCGGCTCACGGTGTCGCCGAGCCCGCGCAGGTAGGCGGTGAGCCGGGCGGGGCCGCCGATGTCGCGCATCAGGAGGTTGCCCGCCGTGCCGTCGCTGTACCGGACGGCGGCGTCGCACAGCTCACGGAGGGTCATTCCGGTCGCGACGTGCCTGCCGGTGATCGGCGCGGTGGAGCGCAGGTCGGCCTCGGTGTAGGTGACGCGGCGGTCCAGGCCGCTCAGGGAGCGGTGGTGCAGGACCGCCGCGGCGGCCAGCGCCTTGAACGTCGAGCAGAACGCGAAGCGTTCGCCCGCCCGGTGGACGACCGTGGCACCGGTGCCGGCCGCGAGGGCGTAGAGACCGACGCGGGCGCCGTACTCGCGCTCCAGGTCCGCCAGCCGGGGCCGGTGGACCGGGGGCCTGCCCGACGGGGCGCCCGTGGACGCGGGAGTCGGGCTCGCACCGCCCGCGGGGGTCCGGCTCGCACCGCCCGCGGGGCGGTCGTCCGTGCCGCAGGCGGCGAGCGGGACCAGGGCCGCGGCGGCCAGCAGGGCACGGCGGGACGGGGCGGCCCGGTCGGGGTGCGTACGCGGTGTTCCTGTCCCAGCGGTCATGCCCGGAGTGCTCCCGTCACTGCGGACGGGAGCCCGGACCGGCTCGCTGCTCAGAGCTGGAACTCGGCCGGAGGCACCCCCAGAGACGCGCACGCCTCACGCAGGACCATCTGCTCGGCCTGGGAGAAGTCGCCGTCGGAACCGGCGATGACGATGCCCGTCTGGATCACGGCCCGGGCCTCGGTGGGCTTCTTGGCGGTCTTGGCGATCTCCTGCATCGCCTCCGCCTTGCCGAGCTGGAAGTTGGCGGTCAGCTGGTCCACGTGCTTGTTGAAACGCTGCCGGAGCTGCTCCGGCGGGAAGTTCTGCAGCACGTCGTTGCTGAGGATCATCGACTCGACCTGCTGACGCTCGGCCGGATCCACGTGCCCGTCGGCCGCCGCGACCAGGGCGCACATCGCCATGCTCGCGTCCCGGTACGCACCGCTCTTCAACTCGTTCTTCAGCGACCCGAGCTGCGTCTTCAGCAGACCGACCAGCTGGGCCTTGCCACCACCACCGGACCTCGTCCCGCCGCCGTGCCCACCGGTCGTCGCACCCCGCCCGCCCTGACCCTGCTGGAGAGACTTGGCCTGGTCCTTGAGCCGGTCCCACACTGCCATTGACGTCACCTCGGTACTAGTCGGCATCACCTGGCGCACCCGCTGACGCGCGCACACCCGTCCAACGCCCGGCCCCCGGGCAAAGGTTCCGCAAAAGGAAACCGGACGGCGCTGCTGCTGCCGCCGAGCTCCGCACCGGTGCAGAATGGTTGATTCCGGACGCGGGGGGATCGGGGTCCTTCCCAGGCGGGAAGGCCGGGCCCGGCTCCCGAGCGGCACACGCGGGGACGCGACGGCCGGGCCCGGCCTTCCTCTGGCCGCAATCTGCCATCCGGCACCCCGCGCCGCCTCCCGGGCGGGCCCGAACGGGGACGGGCCGGGCGGGCCTGTGATGATGAGCGCATGTCGACTCTCGCCACCCTCGCGGTACTGGCCCTCGCCGCGCTCCACATCTACATCCTGGTGCTGGAGATGTTCCTGTGGACCACGCCGCGCGCCCGGGCCGCCTTCGGCACCAGCGCCGAGTTCGCCGCCGGCACGAAGGCCCTGGCGGCCAACCAGGGCCTCTACAACGGCTTCCTCGCGGCCGGCCTGGTGTGGGGCGCGGTGGCCTCCGACCCGGTGGGCTTCCAGGTCTCGGTGTTCTTCCTGGTGTGCGTGGCGGTCGCGGGGCTGTACGGAGCCGCGACCGCCAGCCGGAAGATCATCTTCGTCCAGACGGTCCCGGCGCTGGCCGCCCTGGCCCTGGTCCTGCTCGCGCGCTGAGTCAGACGCCCTGCGTCACGGCCCGTTCCATGAGCCGGACGGCCTCCGCCTCCTCGGTGTCGGGCGGCACCACCAGCAGGTCCCATCGCCCCCGGCCGGGGGCGAGCAGGCAGACGGTGTGCGGGGCGGTCGGCGAGTCCGTGCGCCCCACGTGCACATCCTGGCCCGCGACGACCATCCGCTCCGGGCAGGACGGCCAGGTGTCCCCGTTGACCAGGACGCTGCCGATCCGGCCCCAGGCCCCCGGCAGTCCGCCGAGCAGCCCGGGCAGTTCGGCGGCCATGTCGTACGAGCGGGGCCACCACGCCCCGTCGATCCGGCGGGCCGTGCGGCCCTGGCGCGGCTGGTCCGCGATGCGCAGCCGGACCTCGGACGGCGCGGGGACGGACGGCGGGGTCGAAGAGGGGGACGTCATCGAGGGGCTCCTGCTGCGGTGGGGGTGCGTGGCCAGGAAGTGGCGAAGCCGCGAGCCGGTGTAGGGGTCCTGGGGGCGGAGCGAGGCGGGGCGTGGAGCGCCGGGACGCCACCGGTTCGGCCACCGGTTCGCGACCCCTCGGTTCCTCCACCGTACCGCTCCCGGAGCCTGAGCGGGGGTGCCGGAGCCCTCGATCCCCGGCGGAGGGGCCCGGCGGAGGGGGCGCGCCCGTCACCGCCGGGGGGCTCACTCGCTCGTGCCACAGCGGACTCACACGCCGCCGGCAGCCCGGGTCGTCACCGGCGCGGCCGGGGTTGCCCGGTAGGTACCGGTGGGGCATTCCGGGCGCTTTATCCCATTCCGTCGGCGATACTTGGGGCATGAATACGGCAACGTATGCAGAACTGGCGGCGTCGTCGGATCACGTGGTCGCCGTGAGCATCGCCTTCGTCGGCGGGCTGATCGTGGCCTGCGGGCTGATCTGGGCCGTGCGGGTCGGGATGCGCGTCATGGACAAGGACACCCATCACCCCGCCCCGGAGGAACAGCCGCACATGCCGGACACCGGTCCGGTCCGCGAGATGCGGGAGATGCGGGAACCCGACGACGTGCCGGTGGTGGCGCGCGACGGTCAGCGGCTCCTGCCCCATGAGCTCCACCGCGCGAGCACCAGGACCGGTAAGGACCAGAAACCGCGCCGCTGGTCGCCCGGATCCAGCGGATCCTTCGGCGGCGGCGGACTCGGACGCTCATGACACCGTGACGCCCCAGGACCAGGGAGACGACATGGCCGCCCGCCACCGGACGCGCTGGGCGTCGGCAGGGACGGTGCTGGCGCTCGCCCTCTCCGCCGCCCTCACCGGCTGCGGCGGCGACGACAGCCCCGCGGACACCGCCAGGAAGGCGGAGTCCGCGGTGGGGTCGATCGCCTCCGAGGCCTCCGAGGCGATCGAATCCGCGACGGCGGAGGCCGAGCGCCGCCTCGACGACATCCAGGGCGGCATCGACGTCAAGGACGATGTCGGGATCGGCCCGCCCGTCACCGGCTCCGACGGCCGTGTCCGGTCCGAGGTCACCGTCCGCAACACCGACGACTCGACCCGCTCCTTCGCCGTCCAGGTCGACTTCCGGGACTCCGGGGGCGGCCTGGTCGACACCGTCATCGTCACGGTCGACCACGTACAGGCCGGCGAGTCCGCCACGGCCACCGCCCGCAGCACCCACGACCTCTCCGGCGACATCCGCACGGACGTCGCCCGCGCCGTGCGCTACTGACCCGCGCCGGCCTCCGTCACCGAGATGTCGATCTGCTCGCTCATCGCGCTCACCCCGTTCAGGGCGGCCACCGCCTGGAGCCGGTTGGCGCCCGCCGGGAGGCCGGGCCCCGGGGTGCAGGTCCAGGTGCCGTCGGGGGCGGTGGTGGTCGCGCAGGCTTCCCGGTCGTCCTTGTCACGGACGGTGACCCGGGCGCCCGGGTGGGCGGTGCCGGAGATCACCGGCCGGGCGGCCAGCGGCACGCCGGACAGCGGGCGGGTCAGCGTCGGCCCGGCCAGGCCCACCGTCACGGCACACCGGCCGACCGCCCGCGGGACGCCCCGGGCGTGGGTGACCCGCAGGGAGCAGTCCCGCAGCCGGGTGCCCGGAACGGCGTCTCCCGGCACGGCCAGCACGAAGGGGAACACGCGCTCCTGCCCGGGCGCGTCGCCGGTGACGGTGTACGTCGCGCTGCGTCCGTCGGCGGCGACCGAGCCGCGGTAGCCGGGCACGTCGAGCGGCGTGCCGGTCACCCGCGTGCCCCGGGGCGCGGTCAGCGTCAGCGTCGCGCCTTCGACGGCGTGCCGGACGCCCGCGACCTCGACGATGCCCTCTCGCCCGGGCGCGATGGTCGCGGCTCCCCACAGCCCGCCGTCCCGGGCCGCCGCCGTGGGGCCGGGCAGGGCGAGCACTCCCGCTGCGACGGCCCCCGCCACGGCTGCTGTCCTGCTGTACCTGTTCATCGCGGGCGGGGCTCCCTGTGCGGACGTCGACGGCACTCTGCCAGCGATTCTCCGGGGCGTTCGGGACGGTGGCGCGTGCGGCCGGGCCGTGCGGGTGGCGGGGCGGCGGGCGTCGCACCGGCCCCGCGCGCCGCCCCGCGCCCGTGCCAGGGATACCTGCGGCCTGATCCAGACGACAGGCCCTAACTGTATTGACCTGAAGCGTTGTTCACACGGCTGATCGGTGGGTGGCCGCCGAGTGC
>NZ_JBHVCP010000004.1:265052-278111 GCF_042803315.1 Streptomyces sp. NPDC057424 | reverse complement strand
ACAGGTCCGAATCCTGTTGACCGGGGCAAGAAGGGCTCGAAGGTCCACTTGATCAGGCACACGGATCATCGACTGGATGTCCCGCCTCGCAGCACTGGAAGGCCGAAGCTGGGTGCGTATCTACACGTGGCGCACGAACACGGGGCTGCACGCCTACTACGAACGGTTGGGATTCGAGCACGTGCGCACAGAGACGCCGTCTCACCGACGTTCCGGGTGGCTCGCTCAACGTCAGGCGGGTGAGCTGGCCCTGCCAGATGACCTCTTGCCGGTGGGCGTTCATGAGCAGCGCCGCAAAGATGCTGCCACACACCTTGAAGTGCCCCAGCAGAGAGCGGACACAGGGCTAAACAACGATTTCACCAGCACTAACGACAATTCAACCTGATTTGACAGCAACGAACGGGACGTGCCCCCGGGTGGTCGGACGCTCCCGTTCGGCTTAATCTGGTGTGTGGTGCGATCGTATGCGAGGGAGGCGTGAGGTCATGGCTTCACAGTCGCCGGTTCGCGGTAATTCAGATCTCTCAGTGTGGGCGAGAGCATGGGAGTCCCGACACGCGATTGAACGGTTGTCGCGTGAACATATGTCAAGATCCGCCCCCTCCCCGCATCGGAAGGATCCTGCTGGGAGACTAAGAGCTGCCCCGTGGCGGCAGTACACTCTGGCACGCATTACCGAACTAGCAGCCCGTGCAAAATCAATACGCGCGACGACCGACCCGGATGACAAGAAGGCACTCGCGTTGTTGGCAGGCGTCGCAACGCTCCTAGATGCTGCCCGCGATGCAGCAGCGCGAACAATATCGAACTTCACTGGCGCGGCTGCGGAACGCGCCTGGGATAACATTCTAGCCGCCGAGGAGATACTCAAAGAGCTGTCGCCGACGGACAGGACAGGCGAGTCATGGTGGCGTAGACACATGTCTAGGTGGGCCGCTTCACCCCATCTTGATAATCCCGCTGGCAGGCTGAAGGCGGCTTCGTGGCGCCAGTTTGCCCTGGCGCATATTACCGAGCTGGATGCCAGAGCAGAGGCACTCCGAAAAACGCTAAATGATGCGCGCGCCGAGGCGCTTCTCGACGGGGCGCAGAAGAATCTTGACGCAGCTCGCGATGCGGCAGCTCGCACCCATGGCAACTTGTCTGGTGCTGCGACCGAGCGAACGTGGAACAACATACACGCTGCTGAATGCACCCTTCTGGAGCTTGCGCCGAAAGAAAACTTGAAGGCCTTGCAGATAGAGGCGCTGTTTCTTGCGCGTCAGAACCTTTCGGTCGAAGATCCTCGATTGTTGGAGTTGGAGGCCTTGCTTGGCGGTACTGCGGCTAGCGCAAATCATTCTGAAGAAAGCAAGAATCACAAGCGTGGCCATAATGGACGGCAGGCCAGTCGGTACGGTAGATATGTTGCCTCTCGTGCGCTTCGAGCCGCCCATGTCGTGGACGCTTCCGATAAAATGCAAGCTCGAAGCTTCCGTAACATATTGTACGGTTCGGCTGTAATGCTTCTCGCTGTAACAATCGGCTTGGCGGTTCTGGGAACTCTAAAGCCATCTGCCTTCGGTGTCTGCTTCTCGCCGAACCCTTCCACGACAGTATGTCCTGCGGGAGGCAATGCGCCAGGCGCGTGGGACCTTCTCCTTGTCGAGGTGATTGGGCTATCGGCCGCTGCTTTGACAGCTGCTATCGCCTTGCGGAAGCTTGATGGAACGTCTACTCCGTATTCAATTCCCTTGGCCTTGACCTTTTTGAAACTTCCGACGGGTGCACTCTCTGCGGTGATCGGAATCACGCTCATAAGTGCTGGGGTGGTCCCGGGGCTCAATAAGCTGGAAACGTCGACTCAAATCTTGGCCTGGGCGGCCATATTCGGTGCCGGGCAGATTGCTCTTACACGCTTCGTTGACGATAAGGGCCAGGAGGTCTTGAGTAGCGTTAGCCCGGCCACGACTGTGGACGCGGGTGACGGAGTAAGTGGAAAAAGCTAGGTCGGCTGAGCGGCGCTGAGGTGCCTAAGGGCTGTCCCGTAAATGACCTACGGGTATTGGCTGGCATGCTCATCCGCCGGGTAGGTCAGCGGTGCCGAGGTCAGTTCTGGTTCACGGGCCAAACAGCAGCCGGGTCACAGTGGGCTGGGCAAGCCAGCAGATAGACCTCATTACCGAGAAAGAGCCCGTAGGTGTCGGCGCCGATGCTGTAGGGCTGCTCCGGTTGGTCAGGGCGGACGGCGAATTCCATGTCCTCCGGCACCTGGCACACATACACCAGCTCAGTGCCGCATGCGCACTGGTAGTGCTCGGGGAACTGCGCCCAGGATGGTACACCGCCCACCTTGAACATCTGGGCTCCCCGCCCCCGCCCGGCAGAGGCATCCGTGAAGGGTCGCAACGTCAGCGGCAGGGCGCGCAGGGAGGGTTCGGGCTCCGCCGCTGGCAGCGCCGCGTCACGCTGGAGCAGTACCCGCCAGAACGGACGTGGATAGGGCGGCTGCGGAGCGTCCCAGTACCGGGGCACGAGCCGGCCGCCGGTCATCTGAGGGTCGGAGGCATCGTTGTGCGCGCGGCAGTGGAAGACCAGGAGGTGGTCTCCGCCGAAAGGTTCCAGGTCCGAAGGGATATCGAGCTGGAAGAACAGCACCATCCGCTCGCCGCAGAAACAGTCCGGCCACTTCTGGTCCTCGTCGAGGAAGGGCCAGCCGCCCACCGAGTTCCGCGTCGGGCGGGCCAGAGGCTCGGTTCCGACCTCGATCGCGTGCGCAGGCAGCCCCACCCGCATGTTCCGCCCACCAGGTTCGACCATCAGGTCAATCTAAGGGATGTACCGATGGCTGCTGTCCGCAGGTGAGATGATCTTGGTGTGGCTGGTGTGATCACGGCGTCGGAGCCGTCCTGGATAGCCCCGTTCACCGGACTGAGCCCGCGGCAGTTCGGGAAGCTGCTGACGGTTCTGCGGCGTGAGGGTGCGGATGCGGTCCGCAAGGGCCGGCCGTGGAGCCTGCCGCTGGAGGACCGGACCCTATCGGTCGCGGCGTACTGGCGCACGAACCTGACGATGCGGCAGCTCGCCCCGTTGTTCGGGGTGTCCAAGTCGGCGGCGGACCGGATCATCGACCATCTGGGGCCAATGCTCGCTCTCCAGCCCCGTAAGCGGTTCGCCAAGGACACCGTGCTCATCGTGGACGGCACCCTGGTCCCCACCCGCGACCACACCGTGGCAGCGCAGTCGAAGAACTATCGGTACTCAACCAACCACCAGGTCGTCATCGACGCCGACACCCGCCTGGTCGTGGTCGGCCGACCGCTCGCCGGGAACCGCAACGACTGCAAGGCGTGGGAGGAGTCCGGCGCCAAGGCCGCTGTCGGCAACACGCTGACGATCGCCGACGGCGGTTACCCGGGCACCGGACTTGTCATCCCGCACCGCCGCGAGCGTGGCCAGACCGAACTCCCGGACTGGAAAGAGGAACACAACAAGTCCCACAAACAGGTCCGCGCCCGTGTCGAGCACGTCTTCGCCCGCATGAAGACCTGGAAGATCCTCCGAGACTGCCGCCTCAAAGGCGACGGCGTCCACCACGCCATGCTCGGTATCGCCCGTATGCACAACCTCGCCCTCGCCGGATAGGCCAGCGGCCCGCACGGCGGCCAACCACTCCCGAGGCCATTCAGAGATCATTTACGGGACAGACCTTAGCCCGGCGCCTGACATGACATCAACGGCTGACATCAACAGTCACGTACACCGACGCACACAGATGCACCGACGTGCCTCCATCACTGCTATCGACGGTGCTGGATGACTGGTCGGCTGAGCGCGCTTTCGGGGTGAACGCGCCTACGGATCATAAGGTTGCAGGTTCGAATCCTGCCGAGTGCACAGCAGACCAGAGGCCCTAACTGATCGTTTCAGAATGCCGCGCTGCGGAGGCGCTGACGGCCGCATGGAACAATCCCTGCAACCACGGGTTTCAGGGGGATGGCGCCGTATGGAACGGGTTGAGGCTGTACGGGACCTCGTGCTCGGTTACGTCCATGCTCTGAACGCGATTGACCAGGCTGTGAGGGTTGCGATCCCCCTCGCTTGAGCGACTGGCAGATGTTCTCGGCCTGGTCCGTTCGCGCCGGTTCAGCCGGAGTGGGCAGGTCGGCGCCTACTCCTACACGGTTCATGGGGCAGGGTGCCGTTTCGTATGCGACAACGGCACTGAGGTCGATGTGGACTTCGCAGCCGATGGGAGCGAGGTCTTCGACCTCTGGCGGCTGCGCTGGTACGGGCTGAGCCTGCCGGAGCCTCTTGACGTCACGGATCAGGACCTGCAGGCCGCAGTGCGCTCCCTGCATCCGCTTCTGACCGAAGTGAGGCCGGGGTGGTTCAGCGTCGCCAATTGATCGCCTCAGGATGAGGTTCGCAGGCGGCGCAGGCATATGAGGCTGCAAGCCAGTTCGAGCAGGCCCTGATGGAGATCGGCGCGTCGCTCGTAGCGGGTGCGGAGCCGTTTGAACTGGTGCAGCCAGGCGAAAGTGCGCTCGACCACCCAGCATATTTTGCCCAGTCCGGAACCGTGGGCGACGCCGCGTCGGGCCATCAGCGGCTTGATGCCGCGCTTCCACAGCAGGCGACGGTACTTGTCGAAGTCGTAGCCCCGATCCGCGTACAGGCGCCGGGGCTTGCGGCGGGGGCGGCCCCGCAGGCCCCGGATTGCCGGGATTGCGTCGAGCAGCGGCATGAGCTGGGTGACGTCGTGCCGGTTGCCGCCGGTGAGGGTGACGGCAAGCGGGGTTCCGTGGCGGTCGACGATCAGATGGTGCTTGGAGCCGGGGCGGGCGCGGTCTTGATGCCTGGCAGCGGCTGTCCTGCGGTGAGGGGGCCAGGGGGCCACGGGTCTACGACTGGGCCGCGGCCAAGCTGCCCACCAACCTGATCTTCGATCCGGATCCGCCGACCCATCACCGCTGGGTGATGACCCGCCGCAGCCTCTCCGACCCCGGCGAAATCGCCTACTACCTCGCCTACGCACCCGTCGGCATCGAGCTTGCCGAACTGGTCCGTATCGCCGGCTCCCGCTGGGCGATTGAGGAGTGCTTCCAAGCAGCGAAGAACGAGTGCGGTCTGGACGAGTACGAGGTCCGCCGCTACATCGGCTGGTACCGGCACATCACCCTGTCCATGCTCGCCCACGCCACCCTGACCGCACTCGCAGCGCAGGCCGACGGCGAGGCAAAGCGAGCAGGAGGCGGGCACCGAGGAGTGATCGACGCTTCTGGCCGCGTTGATGTCAGCCGTTGATGTCAAAGGCCCCCCGGGATGATCCCGGGGGGCCTTTGGCCTGTGTGCACTCGGCAGGATTCGAACCTGCAACCTTCTGATCCGTAGGATCGGGCAGGGCGCCCTGCTGGGTGACGACAGTCTCTGATGCCGATCGCCCAGGTCGGCGGTCGCGTGCGAGCGTGTGCCGTCGTTGCCGTCAGAGCTGCCGTCAAGTCGATGCCCTACGACACCGCCGAGTGTCCGCCCAGGTCGCAGCAGAGCCGCTCCCACCGACCCCACCTGAGTGATAGTGCCCGCAATGTGCACGAGTGGCCAACCAGCGTACGACCCCCTGACCATGCTCGACCCCAGACCTGGCAGGCCACCGACCAAACCCACTCCGCCGACCTCTCACACTTGGCGTTCGCTGTGTTGGCCGGCAGGAAGAGGCGCGGGTTTCCGGCCCTGCACGAACGAACGACGGGGTCTCGTACTGCTTACCGCTTACCCACTAGGGAGTCGAGGACCGGTACACACGCACCAGCACTCGCGAGCCCAGCTAGGAGCGCGCTTGCGGCGCCTGCACCAGTCAAATGGCTAAGGAGGCCCACGATGCTGCCCAGGAATACGGCGGTCAGCAGAAGGACAGTGGTACGCAGGGACAGGAATGGCTCCGGCTCCGGGGCAACAGGTGTCGAACTTGCCTGAGGCGGCATCATCTGAGTCATGCCACCACCCTGGCGCACTGGGAAGCTCTGACCAGTACGGATGGAACAGACCGGCGTCCTACCGGACCATGTTCACCTCACTCCGGAACAGACCAGATCACTGTTCGGTACTGTTCTGCGTCGTTCCGGCCCGTTCGGCACTCGCTGGGCACTACCGTGCACCTCTCGACACATGTAGGGGGGACATGGCTGCGACGGAAGAGACGCCCTATGCGCGAGCGTGTACAGAACTAGGCAGCACGCTGCGCGACCTTCGGCGTCAGGCCGGCTCGCCTTCTCTGGACCGCATCATCAAGTGGGGAGCGAAGGTGATGCCTGGGGCTTCAGTGATGGCTAAAGGCCCCGTGAGTGAAGTCCTGGCTGGCAAGCGAGCTCCACAGACCATCGACCGTCTGCTCTGGCTCGTACGTGCCCTGATGGCATTCGAAGATGGGCAAGAAGTCGAGCCACCAAGCCGTCGGGATCCTGCGCTCGCTCCATGGCGCGAGCGCTGGAACACACTTCAAGACGCGCGCCACGCTCAGCGCACGCCGCGGAGTCAGCTACCTGACCTGCCTCCTGATCACGAAGCACCTAGCAGGTTGTCCAGCCAGCAGGTCCGCACGCAAGCTCGACAACCTCTCACCATCGACGTCCGTCGTGCGTCCGCAGAGCCAGACTGGCCCCTGTCGCTGCGGGTCCTTCTAGCGAGAAGGAATCGATCGCCCATATATCTGGCCAGCGCCCAATGTGACGATTTGATCATCTCCGCTTCATTCTCTACCGCTGACGACAATCTAATCGTCGCCCTCAGCGATGGCGACATTTTGGGATGGGATGTCGTGAACCTTGAGATAGTTCAACGGTTCAACTTGGATGCACAAAACCGAAGGACAGGCAGCATCGCCCACTTCGCTTTCTCTGAAAACGGTCGCCGCTTTGTGTGCGCCCGCATTACTGGACCGTTGACCGTCTGGAATCGAGACGAAAAATCTGGTGAGTACACGCTATCAGATACGCTTAGAGCACCTAAGGTCGAACTGATGTCGATATCCGACAACGGGACTATTGTCTGGGGTGCCGCAGGCTCTGGAATCCACCTTAAGCGGCCAGGCGCTGATGCTATTCACCTCCCGGTGGATCTTTTCCTCACTGAAGGGGCGCGAAATAAACTAACCGCACTCGCCGTGTCTCCGGACGCACAAATGCTGGCGTACGCTACTGGCGATAGAGTAATAGTGGCCTCAGTTGGGGACGTTGTCATGAACCCCGCCACCTTCACGCCGATCTTCGATTCACCCTGCCGCGCTGGACAAGTCAATGCTTTGAAATTTCATCAAGGTGCGAAATTTCTCGCTTGCGCCGGCTGGAGAGGGGTGGAAATTTTAGACTTCCGCAATCATCAACGCACGGCACAAATAGTTCTTGGGGAGGGGCATACTCGGGCAATTGCATTTTCTTTGGAAGGGCACGTAGCCTGTGTTGGCAGTTCAGGAGTTTCGGTTTTTTCACTACGCGACCGGCGTTCGATCTACCGTAAGGATGTCTCAGACGTTTCATCGGTGGCCTTCTCCTTGGATTCCTCCGTTCTTGCCGTCACTCGGCGCCGAGAAGTTGAGCTGTGGTCTTAAGCGCCACACGCAACAAAGTGCCCCTCCGGGGTAGCAAATACGGAGCTGGTCATCCGTCACACCTCAGGTGGGCCTCAGCGATCGCTGTACGGTCTGGTCGCCGCCGTCGCTGATACACCGGTAGGTGACGCCGGTCCGGCAGTGTCCGGCGTTCAGGAAGCCGCGCAGGGTATCGCACCCGTTTCATCCCTCCTCAGGCAGACGAACCGCACCTGCTGTACGACGGTGACCCTTCGGCCGTGGTCGCAGCCCTAAATACCGCTCGCCCTTGACACAAGGACAGGGTCATTGCCCTGCTCGCGGAGCTTGCCCCATTTCCTCCTTCGCAGCCACCATGAACTCTCGACGTGCGCTATGAAGACCCCTCACCAGCTCCGGCCACCGCGTCCCCCACACCCGTTCCGCAGGTTCCGGAGCCGCTTGCTGAACCAGCCACGCCTGTACCTCATCAAACGCTGATTCCATCCGCAGAACGGCCACATCCACCGGCTCCGGACCCAGCAGCGCCACCCGCTCCAACGGCTTCGCCGTCAACTGCCACGCCTGGCCCGCCTTCTTATCGATCTCCGGTTGGAACTCGTCTTCCATGCCGTGGTTGCTCATGTTCATATCAAGTTCATCCCAGTGATCAACTATTTCCTCAAGCGCATCGACAGCTTGGTCCCAGCTATCAAGCAGCTGTACGTACGCCTCCTGACGCTGATTGCGGAGCCACTGGCCGTGTTCGACGTTGGCTTGGTCTGCGGTCTGGCGACGACCGCCGAGGAACCCGATATAGGCACCTCCGAGGACGAAGATGCCTGCTGCTATGGAGCCGATGAGAACAACCCAGATCTGATCCATGCGAAGCATTTTGCATTGAGCAAGGCGTTGGGTGATCCCGCACCCCAGTACATGCAGCGACGCCTGACGGCACCTGTTGATGGCAACGTGGTCGCTCGTGGGTTCGTCCGCCTGCCACTCAGTCCTGACCGGGAGCGGGCCCTCGGCGGCACATCTCGTCAAGGTGACGCGAAAAGAGGGGAACATGCACCCGGCTCCGGATCGGTCTGAGATCCTGGAGACCGATCGAGAGGGGCCGCAGGTATGGAGTGGAAGACCCACGGTGAGCGACAGGTCTACACCAACCCTTGGGTGAATCTGTGTCTGGTCGACGTCCAACAGCCGGATGGACGCAGGTGGGAGTACCACGTCGTCCGCCTCCGGCACCTGGCCGTTGCCGCCGTGGTCAACGACCGCAAAGAGGTCCTGATGATGTGGCGACACCGCTTCATCACGGACTCATGGGCCTGGGAACTGCCCATGGGCCTGGTCGAGGACGGCGAGACCCCGGAAGAAGCTGCTGCCCGCGAAGTCTTGGAAGAGACCGGCTGGCGCCCCGGCCCCATCAAGCCTCTGATCTATGCCGAGCCGGCGAACGGAATCACCGACTCGCAGCACCACGTCTTCCGCATCGACGGCGCCACCTACGCTGGTCCGCCCACGGAGAAGAACGAGTCCGACCGCATCGAGTGGATCCCGCTCTCAGAGGTACGCGGGATGATAGACCGCCGCGAGGTCGTGAGCAGTGGATCGCTCGTCGGTCTGCTCTACCTGCTCATGGACGAAGCGATCCGCTGACGGGCGGGAGGAGTTCCCGTAGCCGTGCCTCGAAAGCCAGAGCTACGGGCTCCTGCCTGTGCGGCTCCAACTGTTCGTAGAACTCCCTGAGATGCCCTGACACACGCTCGGAGGCAACCGCCGACGCGGGCTCAAGAGCTTGCGTGGCGGTGTGGCACGCCTGGTCAAGCTTGCCCTGGTCCAGCTGTGTACGGGCCAGCCAGAACGAGTGGAACGCGCGGCCTCGCTGGTTGGTGTGGTGCTCCCGCCGCAGGGCGTCTGCGATCAGGGGTTCGGCGGTCGCCGCTTCGCCCAGTCGGCCATGGGCGATGCCCGTGTCCACGATGAGCTTCGGCTCATCGAAGTAGGTCACCCATGAGGGGTCCGGATCGCTCGCCCCGATCTGCTCGAATTGGCTGTGCGCTTCCCCGATCGCCCGGTGTGTGTCATCACGGTTGCCGAGGGTGGCATGGGCGAATGCTTCCCGCATGGCCAGCATCGACATAACGCGCGGCGTGCTACCGAGTGCTGACCGAGCCTGGTCCTGGGCGGCGGTCACGAGTGCCAATGAGTCCGCTGGCTTGTCCTGGTAGGTCGCCTGCAAGCTCATACAGGCGAGGACGTTGGCCATGAACTGCCGGTCGTCGATCTCCTTCGCCAGTTGCAGGGCCTCGGTGAAGTACGCGCGAGCCTGGTTGTACTGGCGGGCGTCGAAGTAGGTCCAGCCTGTCAGGCGTGCCAGCTCGGCCGCGATGCCGTACAGGCCGTTCTGGATCGACGGCGGTCGGCTCTCCTTCAAGAGTCCGACGACATAGCGGAGCTGGCCGACGATGGCGGGCCGCAGTGCTTCGCCACCGTGCTGGTCGTCTCGTCGCCAGTAGTCCTCGATGGAGGAGCGGAAGGCTTCAAGCGTTGCCGCGTTCAGGCTCGTTCGAGTGGCGAGTGCCAAGATGCTGTCCACATCGGGACCTGGCAGAGACGCGGGGGCAGGCTGCTCGGCTTCCGGTATCTGGGGTGCCTCGCGCTCGTCGACCACCAGGGCCTGGGGCGTCTCCCACGCTCGGCGGGCAAGCCCGAGCATGTCTCCTGGGATGCGCAAACCGTCTGAGATGCGCTCGATGACATCCATGTGCTGCAAGTGGCGGCGGCCTGCAATGACTTCGCCCACGCGGCTCGGTGTCAGGTCACAACGCCGGGCGATCATCGAGGGGTAGATGCCCGCCCTGACCTTCACCAGCCGGAAGACTCTCGCGAAGTCCCGGACTCGACACGCATCGATCATCTCGGGATCGGTGAGCAGCCTGGCCGGCAGTTCCTGCGGCCGGTCCGGGTCGGGCATCGGCAAGCTCCCACACTGCGAGGGCTACGCAACGTCGCTGGTTCTCTACTTCCCGCGATGTTACCCAAGTTGGGTAATCAGCCTGACCTTTTAGCGACGGCCCTCCGATCGCGATGCTCCCTTGCATGGCGAGCAACCAGCAGACCAGACCAGGCATCGGTGAACTGGCGAAGGACACCGCCAGGGGACGTATCGGCATCGTCATGAGTGAGATCGGCGGCCTAGTGCAGATACGGCCCATCGGCGGCGGCCGGGAGTGGGATGCCCTGCCGGACAAGGTGGTGCAGCCGAGTGCTCGGGAGGAATTGAGCGCCCGCCTTGCCGTCAAGAACGGCAACAGCAGGGACGGCCTGTGATGCGCGCCATCGGCCGATACGCGGGAGTCCTCTTCATCATCATGATCAGCGGGTCATGCGGCCTGGTGATCGGCATGGCTCTCGCTGTCGGCCAGTAGACCGGCCGCCCCGGACGGATGCTCATTCCCCGGTTCCCCCACCGCCGTTCGGGGCGGCCTTCCAACTCCGTAAGTGCCACGCTCCACTACTAGAAGGAGTACTCGCATGACGGCAACGGCGAACGACCAGAGGTCCGGCCGTGCGGTGGCTGGCGAGGAACTGTTCCAGAGTCTCGCTCACTTCGTGGTCGTCCACAACGGGCAGTCACCCGAGCGTGCCGAGCGGATCGCGGATCAGTCGGTCGCCTTCGTGGTCACCGCAGCCACCGCGATCGTCCCCATGGTCCCGTCAGACGACGTGGACCTGGGCCTGCACGCGCTCATCCTGCACACGAAGGAGTACGCCGACCTGTGCGAGCGGTACGCGGGCCGCTTCCTGCACCACAACCCGAAGCCCGGTGGTGGCGCCCGTGATCCGAAGCAGGTCGCCGCTTCGGCACGCGCCATGAAGACGGCGGGCTTCATGGTCTTCGATGACCTGTGGACCGTGAACGGCACGAACCTTGCCCAGTGCGACTCCGACTGCGGCCGCCCGTACGGCCAGGCGTAGCAACACGACAGCAGCGGCGCGGCCGGCCTCGCCTCGTGGTCGGCCGCGTTCCCTCGGAAGGAGAACAGACGTTGTCCGGCTCACCCTCTGAACTGCCGATCGTGGTGCTCGACGCCCTCATGCCCACGTCTCAGCGCCTCGTCCTGAACCGCCGGGGCTCCATGGTCTGGGAGGTGCAGAGCCATCGAGGTCACTACGCCGTCAAGGTCGGCTATCCGATCGAGGCTACGGCCGACTGGCCCGCCCAGCCCTGGACCGCCCTCGCGCCCGCACGCGAGGGTGCCGTGCTGCATCGCCTCGGATTCGACGACTTCGCGTACGGAGAATGGGAGCACGGAACGTGGAACTTCCAGCCGTGGCATGAAGGGCCGGACCTGTACCGCCTGTGGGAGCCCTGCCGTAGCAAAGGCTCGTCCGTCGCACCGCACTCCGGCGTGGCGCTGGGCTGTGTCGAGGCGCTGGCCGAACTGCACGCCAAGGGCTGGGCCCACGGCGACGTACAGCCCGCCCACTTCATCGTCGGGCCGGAGCGGACGCATCTCATCGATCTGGCTCTAGCCCGAGGTGGGCACGTCCCCGAGGGATACGACTTCCCGTTCCGCGGCTGCCTCGTCCACTACGAAGCACCGGAGATTGCGCGCAGCGTGCTCGCCACAGGGGAAGCCGAGCCCACACCGGAAGCCGACATCTACGCCCTCGGCGCCTCCCTGCTCATCTCGGCCACCGGTTGGCGGGCCGTCGAGTACCCGGACGACGCTCCGCGGCCCGTCCAGAGAGAGGCCGTGGCCAACGGCAGACGTCGCCCCGTCAAGGCGTCCGGTGAGTTGGGCGAGTTGATCGAAGCGATGCTCAGCCATGCTCCCGAAGACCGGCCAACCATCTACGAGGTGGGTAAGGCCCTGAGCTGCCTCTAGAGCCCGGTTCGCCCGGCGGCGCTCGCATAACCAAGACCAACAACAAGAGACCGGACCACCCCTCAGCCTGGACAGCATTCCGGGTGGTCCGGTCGCGGAAGCCCTGTTCAGGACCCCGGTGCCGATGGTAGCCGGGGCAGTTGGCGTGCTCGGATGCGGGTGCGGACCCTCGGCTTCATCTTGTCCGACGAGGAAGGGCCTTGACCTGAGCCACCGAAAGTCAGCCATGACGGCGGGCGAGCCGAACGAACACCCGCCACGTGTGCTTCCAGCAACCACTCGCCGGCCTCAACCACGCTTCTTCCAAACGTCACGGCCTGGGCCTCGATCTCGCATGAGCGTTGCCGACATGCCCTGCGACTCCATCGGCCGTGCGGATGTGAGCTGTGGGCGGTCTGGTGGCGCGGTCGAGCTTGACGCGTCCCGGCCTGGTCCTGGTGCTCGGAGTGGGCGCGTTGCTTCCTGGTCTGGTTGTCCGCCCTGGCGGTTGTGCGCGCTGAGCGGCGGGGGGCCGCCGGAGCGGTGGCGGAGACAAGGAGCGGCGGCCGCCCCCGGCCCCCCCCCCCCGCGGCCCCCCCGAATCCCGGCGCCGGGAAAAAGAAAGGGGCGGCCCCG
>NZ_JBHVCP010000004.1:260592-265042 GCF_042803315.1 Streptomyces sp. NPDC057424 | reverse complement strand
TGGGGGCCGGCGGGGGTGTTGGGGCGCGGTGCGGGGGGGGGGCCCCCGGTTGGGTGGGCTGAGACAGGGGGGGGGGGGGGACAGGGGCGCCATGCGCGCGCGGCCCGCCGTAGGCGGGCCGCCTTGAACTGGAAGGGGACGGCCCAGGGTCTTGTCTTCACCACGAAGAACGGCACCCCCATCGAGCCGCGCAACCTGAACCGCTCCTTTGAAGCGTTGTGCGTCCGTGCCGGCGTGCGCAGGGTCCGCTTCCACGACCTCCGCCACACGTGCGCCTCGCTGCTCCACGAACAGGGCGCCGACGCCCGCATGATCATGGAAGTCCTCGGCCACAGCTCCATCCGCGTGACCATGGACATCTACACCTTCGTGCGCCTCGACTCCCAGCGGTCCGCCTTCGACCGCGTCGGGGACGCACTGAGGGCTGACGGCAGCGAACCGGATGATGACGGCGGCCCGGCCAGTGTCCCGGTAGCCGTCTGATCGACTCTCACAGACGGTTGCCGTCAATCACTGCCGTCAAGACAAAAGCCAGAGGCCCTGTGGATCGCTCCACAGGGCCTCTGACGTGCTGTGCACTCGGCAGGATTCGAACCTGCAACCTTCTGATCCGTAGTCAGATGCTCTATCCGTTAAGCTACGAGTGCTTGTTCTGTTTTTTCGCCGCTCTCGGGCCTTTCGGCTCGCTCGCGGCGACAGGAAGAACATTACATGACTGCCGCCGCCATGTGAAATCCATTAGCCGCACCCCTTGTGAGCTGCGGAAACGGCACTTCTGGCCGCGCTTCCGGGGTGCAACGACAGCGAAGCCCCGGTCGGGTGACCGGGGCTTCGTGATCAAGTGCGGAGGCGGAGGGATTTGAACCCTCGATGGGCTTTAAGACCCAAACCGCATTAGCAGTGCGGCGCCATAGACCGGACTAGGCGACGCCTCCAGCATCACTCCCGCGCGAGCGCGAGCGGTGCGTGCCGATGATGACACAGTCGAGCGTGCTGTCACCAATCGACCCCCACGGTACTAGGCGGGAAGGGCGCAGGGCAAAGGCCTTGTCAGGCGGGTGCGGGCCCCGCTCGGGCGTCCGCGCGCAACATCCGGGGCCGCGTCGCGTTAGTCAGGGCATGTTGCGTGCCACTCCCCGGGCCACCGCCCGCCCCGTCCTGCGGCGCCTGCTTGTCGGTGCCGCCGCCTCCGTCGCCGCCGCCGGGTCGCTGACCGCGGCGCCGCCGGCCGCGTATGCCCAAGTCGACGGGACCGGCCTGCTGTCCCCGGCCAGGCCCGGCGACGGCCCGGACCGCGATCACCTCACCGTCACCGTGCGGAACGCCGGCGGCGGAGCCGACGGAACGTTCGAGCTGTACTGCGGCCCCGACGGCGGCAGCCACCCCGACCCCCGGGGCGCCTGTGCTGCCCTGGAGCGGGACACGCGGTGGGGACAGGACGTCTTCGCGCCCGCGCCGGAGGGCGGCTTCTGCACCATGCAGTACGGCGGGCCGGCCACCGCGCACGTCACCGGCACCTGGGCCGGACGGCCCGTCGACGCCACGTACGACCGCCGCGACGGCTGCCAGATCTCCCGCTGGAACCGGCTCGTGCCGCTGCTGCCGGGCGTGGGGGGTGAGCGGGACGCCAGGGCCTGAACAGTCCGCCCGGACCGACAGGTGGGGCGGGCCGCCGGGGCGGGCCGCCGGGGCGCCGAACCGCTGACCGGCGCCTCGCACCGCACCCCCATTGCGCCACTCTCCGCCCTCATCACGCCAGCCCGGCCGAAAGGTACAGAAACGCCGTCCTCGTAAAGGTCCCGCGAAGGTCCCGCGACGTCGTCGCAGGAGGGCGGGCGTTTCCGCTTACTCGGTCGTCAGTTCGGGGTCACTTCCTCGTGCGACCTCGCTCTCATCCGGCGTCGCGAGCGCAACCGCAGCCCTTAGACTCCCTCGCGTGACACGCTGCGGGACGGTTGGCAAGATGGCCCGAGCGGTCGGCAAGGTGCGGTAACAGGGAGGAAGCGTCTCGTGAGCAGCAGGCCATCCCGAGGCGCTGCTCGCCTCGCAGCCATACTGGACGCGCTTCCCGACGCGTTGGTGCTGGTCAACGCCAACGGCACGGTCGTCAACGCCAACACCATCGCCCTGGAGGCCTTCGAGACCCCGGGGACCGCTCTGGTGGGGCGCGGGCTGCTCGATCTGCTGCCCCAGTTCGACTCCAAGCTCATTCCCGGCTCCATGCGGCGGCCGGAGCACCTCGATCCGCACGCCCGGACCAAGCCCACCCGGATGATCGCGCGCAGGACCGACGGGACCGAGTTCCCCGTCGAGGTCACCAGTGCGAATCTCGAGAACGGGCAGCAGGCCTACGACGGTTATGGCTACACCGGCGACGAGCTGCTCATGCTCGTCGTGCGTGACCTGTCCGGGACCGTGGACACCGAGGCCGAGCTCGCCCGGTCGCAGCGGCAGACCGAGATGATCCTGCGGGCCGCGTCCGAGGGCGTCGTCGGCACCGACACCGACGGGCGGATCGTGCTCGTCAACCCGGCCGCCGCCCAGATACTGGGATTCCGGGCCAGCGATCTCGGCGGGCGCGAACTGCACGACCTCGTCCTGCACTCGCGCGCCGACGGCTCGCCCTTCCCGTACGAGGAGTCTCCGCTCGCCGACACCCTGCGCTCCGGGCGCAAGCACCGGGTGCGCGGCCAGGTGCTGTACGCCAAGAACGGCGGCAAGGTGCCGGTCGACCTGACGACCGCGCCCGTGCGCGACGGTGACCAGCTCGTCGGCGCCGTGATGACCTTCACCGACCGGCGTCCGTACGACGCCGTCGTCGAGGAGAAGGAAGCCGCCGAGAAGCGCCACGCCGGGGAACTGGAGCGGATCGCCGAGGAGCACGCCTCCGAGCTCACCGCGCTGCGCCAGCAGCACGTCACCGAGGTCGAGGAGCTCACCGAGCGGCACGCCGAGGAACTCGCCGCGAACGAGGATCGGTACGCAGCGCTCGGGGAGCGGGAGAAGGACCGGTTCGAGGCGCTCGCCGCCCGGCACGAGCAGCTGCTGACCCTGCTCGGCCGGTCGCTGCGCGGGCCGCTGGAGGAGCTGCGCCGAGAGCTGGCCGCGCTGGCCGCCGACGACGCCGGGCAGCTGTGGCCCGAGGCCAACCAGGTGCTGCACCACCTGTCGGCCGGCTATGCGCGCATCACCACACTGATCGACAACGTCCTCGGGTACCAGCGGCTCGACACGGGCAGCGAGAGCATCTCCCGTACGAAGGTGATGCTGGACGCCGTCGTCGCCGCCGGGGTCGACGGGGCCGTGGAGCTGATCGGGCCCGGGCGGGTGCAGTTCGCCGTGCACGCGCCGCCCATCGAGGCCGAGGTCGACGCCCGGCTGCTCGCGACCGCCCTCGCGCATCTCGTCGCGGACGTGGCGGGGGTCGACGCGACCGGCAACACGCCGGTGTCGGCGGGCGGTTACCTGGACAACACCGTCGTGGTGGCGGCGGCACAGCGCGGCGAGGTCGTCCGCATCGAGGTGCGCGGGCCGTATGCCGGTGGCGACACCGTGCACGAGCCCATCGTGCGCGGGATCGTCCGGGCCCACGGCGGTGTGCTGCAGACGCACGACGTGCCGGGGATGAGCGGCAGCGCGTACGTCCTCGAGGTGCCGATCGGCGGCGGGGCCGGGGCCGTTGCGGCCCAGCCGGTGGACGAGTCCGCTGCGCTCGCGGTCGTCGACCCGGCCGTGCAGACCTCCGGTGGGGGGCGTCGCCGGGCGCGGCGGGCCACCACCGATGCCTTCCTGGACGGAGATGTTCCGGGTGGCGAGGGCGACGGGGCCGGTGGTCCCGGAGCCGACGGGGCCGCGCCCACCGGGCGGCGCAGGCGCCGGGCCGCCGGGGAGCAGGCCGCTCTTCCGGCGCAGGCGTCCGGTGAGGGCGGCGCGTCGGGCGGTACCGGGCGGCGGCGGCGCGGGGCCGAGGACGCCGGTGCGGGCGACGTCGGGAGCGCTGTCCAGGGTGTCGCCGAGGGGGCCGTGATGACGGCCGCCGAGCATGCGGCGGGGGCCGCCGCCTCGAACACCGGGCTGGGCGGGACCGTGCCGCCGCAGGGTGTGCCTGCGCCGTCCGGGCGGCGGGCCCGCCGTGAACCCGGTGAGCAGGCCGCGCTGCCGCCGGCGCTGCCCGCGCCGTCGTCCGGCGGTGAGGCCGCCGGTCCCGCCGATGCGGCTCAGGGGCAGGCCCAGCAGCCGACCGGGCGCCGGCGGCGTGCGCTGGCCGCCGCCAACGAGCGGGCTGCCGCCGCGCAGGAGGCGGCCGGGCCGCGTCCGGTGTTCGCGCTGCCGCCGGCCGAGGCCGATCAGACACCGGCCCCGGCCCATCAGGACGCTCAGGCCGAGCAGGGGAAGCCGGTCCCCGACGGCCTCGCGGTCGAGCCTGGGGTGATGCCCGCTCTGGGGCAGG
>NZ_JBHVCP010000004.1:26501-260495 GCF_042803315.1 Streptomyces sp. NPDC057424 | reverse complement strand
CGGTGCCGGTTCAGGGACAGGTGCCGGTTCAGGGACAGGTGCCGGTTCAGGGACAGGTGCCGGTTCAGGGACAGTGGGCCGCGGCGGTTCCCGGTGCGGCTGCTGCCGGTGACCGAGTGGCCGAGGAGGGGCGGCACGACGCCGTTCCGCACGACCAGTCCGCCGATCACACTCCGCCGCAGCCGCATCCGACCAGTGCGCCGACCGGCCGCCGGCGACGTACCGTAGCGGCGCCGCAGCCGGCCGAGGGAGCCGGAACGCAGGTCCCGGGGAGCACCGACCAGGTGGGGCCGGTGCCTGCCGGTTCCGCGCCTGCCGGTTCCGTACCTGTGGGTGCCACGCCGGCGGCAGGTCCCATGCCCGCGGGTTCCGTGCCCGCGGGTTCCGTGCCTGCCGGTGCCGCGCAGGCTGTTCCCGCGCAGGGCGTTCCCGCGCAGCAGGACGCCACCGGGCAGATCCCGCAGGGGCAGATCCCGCAGGGGCAGATCCCGCCTGGCGCGGGTGCACCCGTCCAGGCCGGCGTCGCCGCTTCCCCCGTCGCGCCGGGTACGGCCGTGCCGCCGCAGGGCGTGCCGGTTCCCGCGCAGGGGAACGCCGTTCACCCGCAGGGCAACGCCGTGCCCGCACAGGGGAACGTCCCCCACGTCCAGGCTCCTCTGGGCACCCAGCCGCAGGGCGTGTCCGTCCCCGCTCAGGGCGGGCTCGGGCAGAGTGTGCAGGCGGCCCTCCCGGGGCAGGCCCTGCAGCCCCCGGCCCCGGCCCAGCCGCTGCCGCAGCAGGGCGTCGCCGCACCGGGCCAGCAGTCCTCCGCCGGTCTGCCGCTCCCGGCGGAGGCCGCTCCCGGGCAGGGCACCCCGCCCCAGGGCACGCCCGCTCAGGGAACTCCGGCCCAGGGCACGAACGCCCACGGAGTCCCGCCGCAGAGCGGCGCCCCCGCCGCCCAGCCCTGGCCCGCCGCCGACGACACGTCGGGGGCCGGTGCCGCACACCCCGCGCCCCCGAACGGCACGTCACCCCGGTCTCCGCAGCAGAACACCCCCGCCCCGGGCACCCCGCTGCCGCCGGAGGGCGCGCCGCGGGCGGCTCAGCCGTTGCCCGCGGAGGCCGCGGCGCCCGTCGATCCGAACTCGACGCAGGGGCGTGCGATCAGCGTGCGGACGCTGGGCCAGGGCGTGCCGTTCAACCGGCAGGCGGCCCCGAACCAGCAGCCGTCGGCCGTGCCCGTCCCCCAGTCCGCCCCGCAGCAGTCGGCGACGCCTCCCCCGCACCAGCCGGGCGGCTCGGGCCGGCGCCGTAAGCTCGGCACGCCGCCCGACCCGGCGACGCGTACGGACCAGGCGGCCCGCCCGGAGCAGGGGCAGCCGCGTCCGGGGGAGCAGAAACCCCGCCCCGAGCAGGCCGCGCGACCGCATCCGGCGGCCGAGGACACGCCGCCGCCGGTCGCCGCGCAGGCCCCCGCCCAGGCCCCCGGCCCCGGTGCGGCGCAGCCGTCACTCGCCGGTCAGTCACGGCTCGCGCAGCTGACCGAGGGCGGCGGGCGGTCGTACGCCATAGGCGCACCGGACGAGAACGCCGCCGAGGGACCCGAGCCGCTGGACGGGCCCGGCGGGGCCGTCGAGGTGGCCGATCCGCCCCGGCCGCAGCCGATGGACGACGAGTTGCCGCCGGAGCCGCTGGACAACCCGCGGCGGCTGCTGGTGTGGCCGGCTCCGGACGTCGGCACCCAGCAGGCACTGAGCGACCGCGGCTACCGGCCGGTGATCGTGAACTCGCGCGAGGAGGTCGACTCGCAGATCGCGGCCTTCCCCGCCGCGCTGTTCGTCGACCCGCTGACCGGGCCGATCACGCGCACGGCACTGCAGTCGCTGCGGCAGGCCGCCGTGGCCGCCGAGGTGCCCGTCCTCGTCACGGCCGGGCTCGGGCAGGCCTCGCGGGACGCGGCGTACGGTGCCGATCCGGCCGTGCTGCTGAAGGCGCTGGCGCCGCGCGACAGTGAGCAGCACCCGCCGCGGGTCCTGCTGATCGAGGAGCACGCGGAGATCGCGCTGGCGCTGACGGCGACCCTGGAGCGGCGCGGGATGCAGGTCGCGCGGGCCGCGAGTGACGCGGACGCGGTGACGCTGGCGGGGCAGTTCCGGCCGAACCTGGTGGTGATGGACCTGCTCCAGGTGCATCGGCGCCAGGCCGGGATCGTGGACTGGCTGCGGTCGAACGGGCAGCTCAACCGCACCCCTCTCGTCGTCTACACCGCCGCCGTCGACCAGGCCGACCTGCCGCGGCTGGCCTCCGGGGAAACGGTGCTCTTCCTCGCGGAGCGGTCCACCAGCTCCGAGGTGCAGACCAGGATCGTCGAGCTGCTCAGCCGGATCGGCACCAACTAGTGCCCCGGCAGGGGCACAAGGTGTATTGATCACGAGCGGGCTGTGGGCGCCGTGCGCCGGTGCGATCGCCGTGCACGCGGCGCTGGCCGCCTCCCGCGACGGCGACGGCGAGGTTCTGCTGGAACTCGGTCTGCACGCCTTCGGCCGCCGTCACCACGGCAGGAGCCGCTCCCCACTCCATGACGGTCCCCGTACTCCATGACGGTCCCCCGTCTTCCAGCCCGACGCCCGGCTCTGCAATCCAGCCAGGAGTGACGTGCCGGGGCAGGCGAGCCGCCGGACCGGTCGGTTCGCGCTTCGGCGGCATGCGCCGGGGCCCCCGGCCACAGCCAGGGGCCCCGGGGGGAGGCGGCCCGTCAGCCGAGGGACGTGATGTCCAGCTCCCCCTGCGCGTACTGCCGGCGCAGCACCTTCTTGTCGAACTTTCCTACGCTCGTCTTCGGGACCGCCTCGATGACCGTCCAGCGCTCGGGGAGCTGCCACTTGGCGATGCGGCCCTCGTCGGCGAGGAAGGCGCGCAGGGTCTCGAAGGTGGCGGTGGAGCCCTCCTTGAGGACCACCGTGGCCAGGGGGCGCTCGCCCCACTTGTCGTCGGGGACGGCGACGACGGCCGCCTCGGCGACGTCCGGGTGGGACATCAGGGCGTTCTCCAGCTCCACCGACGAGATCCACTCGCCGCCGGACTTGATGACGTCCTTGGCCCGGTCGGTGAGGGTGAGGAAGCCGTCGGCGGAGATCGTGCCGACGTCGCCCGTCTTGAGCCAGCCGTCCTCGCTGAACTTGTCGGCGGGGCGCAGCGGCTCGGCGTCCGGGCCGTTGTAGTAGGCGCCCGCGATCCAGGGGCCGCGCACCTCCAGCTCGCCGGCGGACTCGCCGTCCCAGGGGAGGCGTTCACCGCCGGGTCCGGTCAGGCGGGCCTCGACGCCGGCCGGGAAGCGGCCCTGGGTGAGGCGGTAGGCGAACTCCTCCTCCGTGCCGGCGGCCACACCGGCCGGCGGACGGGCGATCGTGCCCAGCGGGGACGTCTCCGTCATGCCCCAGGCGTGACAGACCCGCATGCCCAGCTTGTCGAAGGCCTCCATCAGCGCGGGCGGGCAGGCCGAGCCGCCGATGGTGACCTGGCCGAGGGAGGAGACGTCGCGGGGGTTCGCGGTCAGCTCGGCGAGCAGGCCCTGCCAGATGGTGGGAACGGCGGCGGCGTGGGTGGGCCGCTCGCTCTCGATCATCGTGGCGAGCGGGGCCGGCTGGAGGAAACGGTCCGGCATCAGCATGTTCACGCCGGTCATGAAGGTCGCGTGCGGCAGGCCCCAGGCGTTCACGTGGAACTGGGGCACGACGACCAGCGAGGTGTCCTCGTCGGTCAGGCCCATCGACTGGGCCATGTTGACCTGCATGGAGTGCAGGTAGATGGAGCGGTGGCTGTAGACCACGCCCTTGGGGTCGCCGGTGGTGCCGGAGGTGTAGCACATGGCGGCGGCCTGGCGTTCGTCCAGCTCGGGCCAGTCGTACGACGTCGGCTTGCCGGCGATCAGGTCCTCGTACTCGTGCACCCGTACGGCCGCGCCGGCGAGCAGGGAGCGGTCTCCGGGGCCCGTGACGACCACGTGCTCGACCGGCTTCAGGTGCGGCAGCAGAGGGGCGAGCAGGGGGAGCAGCGAACCGTTGGCGATGATCACGCGGTCGGCGGCGTGGTTGACGATCCAGGCCAGCTGCTCGGGCGGGAGACGGAGGTTCAGGGTGTGGAGGACCGCGCCCATGGACGGGATCGCGAAGTACGCCTCGACGTGTTCCGCGTTGTTCCAGGCAAGGGTGGCCACACGCTCGTCGCCGGTGACACCGAGGTCCTCCCTCAGCGCGTGGGCCAGCTGGGCCGCGCGGTCGCCGATCTCCGCGAAGGAGCGGCGGTGCGGCTCGTCCTCACCGGTCCACGTGGTCACCTGCGATGTCCCGTGGATCGTCGACCCGTGGGTCAAGATCCTTGAGATCAGCAGTGGTACGTCCTGCATGGTGCTCAGCACGGCGTCCTCCCGGGGGCGACATTGCCTACGCGGTGGTAAAGGTTGCGCTGATTCTGCGCACATACCGCGTGGTATGTCACTAGGACCGGACGATCGATCACATCACGCCATGCCGGAGAAACATCTCACAGCCCGGCCGCGCGGCGCCTCATCGGCGGACAAGCCCCAGCTCAGCGTCCTCGCGGAGCTTGCCGAGTGCCCGGGAGACGGCCGATTTCACCGTACCCACCGAGACACCGAGCACCGCGGCCGTCTGGACCTCGCTGAGGTCCTCGTAGTACCTGAGGACTACCATCGCTCGCTGCCGGGTGGGCAGCCGCATGATCGCCCGCCACATCGCGTCGCGCAGCGCCTGCTGCTCGGCCGGGTCGTCAGCGCCGCGCACCGGCTCCGGTTCGGGCAGCTCGTCACAGGCGAACTCGTCGACCTTGCGCTTGCGCCACTGCGAGGTCCGCGTGTTGAGCAGCGCCCGGCGCACATAGCCGTCGAGGGCCCGGTGGTCCTCGATGCGCTCCCAGGCGACGTACGTCTTGGCGAGGGCGGTCTGCAGCAGGTCCTCCGCGTCACTCGGGTTGCCGGTGAGCGAGCGGGCGGTACGCAGCAGCACCGGCTGGCGGGCCCTGACGTAGGACGAGAACGACGGGTACGGAAGGGTCTGCGCCGCTGGTCCGGCCGCCTTCGAAGCGCTCGTGCAGACGAGTGTGGTCATGGCTCAACGCTATGAGCGACGGCACGGCCAGCGGATCGGCCGCAGGTCCCGAAGCGGAGTCCCCCTCAGGTTGTAGGGGTGGGGCCGACTGCACCTCCTCCAGGTGGAGCCCGGGGCCCGTGGCACTGCGGGTTCACCCCTGGGGGCAGCCGGTCAGTACGAGTCCCGAGGTGGGCACGCCCGTCCCCGCCGTCACCAGGACCCGCTGCGCTCCCGGCACCGGGTTCGCCGCCGTGCCCCTGATCTGCCGGACGGCCTCCGCGATGCCGTTCATGCCGTGCAGGTACGCCTCTCCCAGCTGTCCGCCGTGCGTGTTGAGGGGCAGGTGCTCCTCGGCCACGAAGTCCGCCGCCTCGCCGGGGGCGCAGAAGCCGAACTCCTCCAGCTGCGTCAGCACGAACGGCGTGAAGTGGTCGTAGAGGATGCCCACGTCGATGTCGGCCGGCGCGAGTCCCGAGGTGCGCCACAGCTGCCGGGCCACGACCGCGGTCTCGGGCAGGCCGGTGAGGCCGTCGCGGTAGAAGCTGGTCATCTGCTCCTGGGCGCGTCCGGCGCCCTGGGCGGCCGCGGCGATCACGGCGGGCGGGTGGGGCAGGTCGCGGGCGCGTTCCACGGAGGTGACGACGAGGGCCTGGCCGCCGTCGGTCTCCTGGCAGCAGTCGAGCAGCCGCAGCGGTTCGACGATCCAGCGCGAGGCGGCGTGGTCGGCCAGGGTGATGGGCCGGCCGTGGAACCAGGCCGCCGGGTTGGTCGCCGCGTACTTCCGGCCGATGACCGCCACGTGCCCGAACGCCTCCGGGGTCAGCCCGTAGGTGTGGAGGTAGCGCTGGGCCGCCATCGCCACCCACGAGGCCGGGGTGAGCAGGCCGAACGGCAGTGACCAGCCGAGGGCCGCGCCCTCCGCCGAGGGCTCCCGGTGCCGCACCCCGGAGCCGAAGCGGCGGCCCGAACGTTCGTTGAAGGCCCGGTAGCAGACGACCACGTCCGCCACGCCCGCGGCGATCGCCAGGGCCGCCTGCTGGACGGTGGCGCAGGCCGCGCCGCCACCGTAGTGGACGCGGGAGAAGAAGGAGAGCTCCCCGATGCCCGCGGCCTGGGCGACGGTGATCTCGGGGCTGGTGTCCATGGTGAAGGTGACCATCCCGTCGACGTCGGCCGGTGTCAGCCCCGCGTCCGCGAGGGCCGCCCGCACCGCCTCGACGGCCAGCCGCAGTTCGCTGCGGCCCGAGTCCTTGGAGAACTCGGTGGCCCCCACACCGACGATCGCCGCACGCCCGCCGAGACCGTCCCGCATGGTCGGGCTCATGCCGGGACCCTCACCGTCACGGTGCCGGTGACGTGCTCGCCGAGACCGTTCGCGCCGATCACCCGGACGGTCACCGTGTCGCCCTCGGCCTCCTCGACCGTGCCCGTCAGGACCATCGTGTCGCCGGGGTGATTGGGCGCGCCCAGCCGGATGGCGACCCGGCGCAGCTCCGCACGGGGACCGAAGTGGTCCGTGATGTAGCGGCCGACCAGGCCGTTGGTCGTCAGGATGTTCATGAAGATGTCGGGGGAGCCCTTCCGCCGGGCGATCTCCGGGTCGTGGTGGACATCCTGGTAGTCGCGGGAGGCGATCGCCCCGGCGACGATCAGGGTGCGGGTGACGGGGATCTCCAGGGCCGGGAGGCGGTCGCCGGCGCGGGGCGCCTTCACGGCCTCACCCCCTGGAAGACGGGCAGCACCAACGCGTCGTCGTACTGCCGGAATTCCAGCCGCACCGGCATGCCGATCCGCACTGTGCCGTGCGGCACCCCGACCACGTTGCTGACGATCCGCACGCCCTCGGCGAGCTCGATCAAGCCGACCGCGTAGGGGGGCTCGAAGGCCGGGAAGGGCGGGTGGTGCATGACGACGTACGAGTAGACCGTGCCCTCGCCGCTCGCCTCGACGGTGTCCCAGTCGGGCGAGCCGCAGGTGTTGCAGCCCGGCAGCCAGGGAAAGCGCAGGGTGGCGCAGGCGGTGCAGCGCTGGATGAGCAGTTCACGGCGGGCCACGCCCTCCCAGAAGCCGGCGTTGTCACGGTTGACGACGGGGCGGGGGCGGCGTTCCACCGGTCGCGAAGGCCGGCGTGCGGGAGCGTACTTGAGGATGCGGAAACGGTGGGTGCCGGCGAGTTCGCCACCGGCCCGGACATCCGTGCGGGTGGTGACGAAGTAGCCCGCCCCGAGCTTCGTGGTCTTGCGGCCGGACACCGACTCGATCACGGAGTCGAAGGTGATCTCGTCGCCCGGGCGCAGCGGGCGCAGGTACTCCTGTTCGCAGTCGGTGGCGACGACCGCGTCGTGACCCGACTCGTCGAGCAGGGTGAGGAGTTCGTCGTAGGCGGCCGTGCGTTCCGGGCGGCCGGTGAGGCCGGCCATGGTCCATGCCTGGAGCATGGTGGGTGGGGCGATGGCGTCCGGCCCCTTGTACGCGGGGCTGGTGTCGCCCATGGCCTCGCACCAGTGCCTGATCATCGGCTCGTTGACGGGGTCGCGGCCGACCCCGGTGGCGGCGGCCGGCCGGCCCTCGTAGGCCTTCAGGCGCGCCTCGAACTCCTCGTGGACCTCCGGCTCACCACTCACAATTTCTGACTGTCCGTCAGATTCGATGGTCCGTCAAGACCCCGCAGAACGCGAGAACGCCTGCGCGGCGGTACCGGAGTACCGCCGCTCAGACGCTTGTCACCCCACGAAGCACACCCCCACAGCACCCGGGCCGATGCCGCCGCGCCGGCCCGCTCAGCTCACCACCACAGCGGGGAGAAGCTGACGGCGGTGTTGGCGTTGCCCTGGTTGACGGCCGCGAACTCCGAGCCGTTGACCTGGGCGGTGTTGCTCTGGTTCGAGGCGCCGTCACCGACGGCCTGCTGCTGGGTGGTGGCCACGGTGCCGAAGTTGTCGCCGCCGACGCCGCTGCCGAGGATGCCCTGTTCGGCCTCCGTGACGGATGCGATGGCTCCGTTGTCCGCGAAGGCGCCGTTGTCCGCCGTCGCGACGCCGGTGAAGAGGGCGGCTGCGAGCGGCAGGGCGGAGACGGCTGCGATGACGCGGGCGGTACGGATGCTTGCCATGTTTCTTGTCCCTCCAGGACTGATCGAACCGAGGACGCACCGGCTCATGGCCGTTTCGTGCGTGAACCACTGCTGTCACCAGGGAAGTTGGCCGACCGCCCCGGTGCGGTGCTCGACGTCGCGAGTCCAGAGTTGCCCACCGAATCCCCGGCGAACCACACCGGAAGCCGCTATTCGCACGCAAGCGTGAGGACAAGTCGATAAACCCCTATGTGTCACTTCAGTCCCAGATGGGAGTGGCAGAGGGCGTTCGAACCCAGGTGCCGCAAGGGGCGAAGCGTTCCAGCAGCTTTCCCGGCCGGCGCCCGGCCCCGGCGCGTCGCCCCCGTTCCCTCTTTCCTTTTTCGAACGTACGTACGAAAATAGAGTCATGGCCACCACCGACCGGCAGGCCACGACGCTGGCCCTCGCGCACGCCCTGTCAGCCGCCGAACGCGGACTGGCCGTCATCCCCCTGTCCCGCTCCAAGCTCCCGGCACTGCGCTCCCCGCACCGCGACGACCCCGCCCCCTCCCCCTGCCACGGCGCGTGCGGACGCCTCGGGCACGGGGTCTACGACGCCTCCAGCGACCCGGACCGCATCCGCGAACTGTTCGCCGCCGCGCCCTGGGCGACCGGCTACGGCATCGCCTGCGGGCTGCCCCCGCACCACCTGATCGGCCTCGACCTGGACGTGAAGACCGGCACGGACTCCTCGGCCGCCCTGCGCGAGCTGGCGCTGCGGCACCTGTTCACGATCCCGCCGACCGTGGTCGTCGTGACCCCGTCCGGCGGGCGGCATCTGTGGCTGAGCGGCCCGCCCGAGGTGGTCGTCCCCAACTCGGCGGGCCGGCTCGCCCCCGGCATCGACATCCGGGGCGCGGGCGGCTACCTGGTCGGCCCCGGCTCCCGCACGGGCCAGGGTGTGTACGCCGCCGCCCCCGGCACCGCGCACCTGGCCCCCGCCCCCTGCCCGCGCTCCCTCCTGCGGCTGCTGCTCCCGCCGCCCCGCGCCCACCACCCGGTGCCCCCGGCGGCCGGCGGGCACGGCCAGGGCCTGGTCCAGTTCGTCCTGGCCGCGCACGAGGGCCAGCGCAACACCCGCCTGTTCTGGGCGGCCTGCCGGGCCTACGAGGACGGCATCGGCCCGGCGCTGGTGGATCCCCTGGTCGACGCGGCCCGGGGCACCGGCCTCTCCGAACGGGAGGCCCGCGCGACGATCGCGTCGGCGGCCCGGATGACGGGGCACCGGCCGTGAGCAAGGCCCCGCCCATGACCACCACCGAAAGACCTCGATGCAACACCACGCAAAGACGCCGGCCTTGGCGCTCGCCCGCCTCGTCCTGGCCTCCGGCCGCTCGGTGGACCTCGCCGAGCTGCGGTTCTCGTCGACCTACGGCGATCTGCAGGACGGCTATCCCTGCAAGCCGCTGAACGACGTGCGGATCCGGGGCCTCCTGCACGCCGCCGAGCGGTCCCGGCCGGGCACGCCGGTGCACCTCGTCCCACCGCGGCGGGAGTACCCCGACCAGTACGCGGGCGGCCTCGGGCCGGTCGAGGTGCTGCCCGCCGTGGCCTGCCTCGGCACGTTCCACTCGGCGGCCCTGGACCCGGCCCGCGACCCGGTCGCCTACCGCTCGCGCCTGACCGTCGTCTGGTTCCAGTCCACGCCCCGCCTGCCCTCGGGCTGCGACGCCGAGCCCGCGCTGCGGGACCTCGACTGGGCGGTACTGGCCCGGGACGCCCCGGCGCCCCCATAGGGTCGTGCGATGAGCGCTTGCCGTACGGAACTGCTGCGCTGGCAGTTCGAGTTGACCTGGTCGCTGTTCGAGTACCACCTGGAGCGGCTGGAGCCGGAGGACTTCCTCTGGGAGCCCGTGGCGCACTGCTGGACGATGCGTCCGGGACCCGACGGCGCCTGGGTCCCGGACTGGGCGGACACCGAACCCGACCCGGTCCCCGTCCCGACCCTCGCCTGGGTGAGCTGGCACATCGGATGGTGGTGGAGCGTCACCCTCGACCACGCGCAGGGCCGCCCGCCCCGCGACCGCGCGGACATCGTCTGGCCCGGCGAGGGCGCCCCGACGACCGAGTGGCTGCGCGGCCTGCGCACACAGTGGCTCGAGGTCCTGGACGGCCTCACCGACCAGGACCTGGACGCCACGGCCCCGTTCCCCTGGCCGAACGATCCCCGGCACACCGTCGCGCACATGGTGGCCTGGGTGAACGCGGAGCTGATGAAGAACACGTCCGAGATCGGCCAACTGCGCCTGCTGCGGGCGGTGTCCGTCTAGAACGCGGCGCCTGGAACGTGGGGTGCGGTACGGCGCAGGGCTTCCCCGGCGAGCGGCTCCGCGATGGCCTGCCCACACGCGACGCACGCCGGACGGCAGATTGAGCGGCAGGGTGCGTCGATCACACCGCCGACGCGGGCCACGAGCACGTTCCTCACGTCACGGCCCATCGGCCGCCCGGCCACCGCGCGGTCCAGAGGCCGGGCCGTCGCGGACAGCTGCGGGAGCGGCCTCTCGAAGGTGCCGACGGGTTCCTCGCCGGGCTCACGGGATGTCCCGATGCGGATGTCCGTGCCGGGAGCGTGTCGGCACGTCCGGCCCCGGGGCGATCGAGCGGCTCACCCGTTCCCGCAGCACACCCCGGTGCTCGGCGGGACGGCCCGGTCGGGTGCCCGGCTTCCGGGGCGCGGGCGCCCGGCGCGTGACATCGTGGGGGTATGAGCATCGACGTTCGGCCGGCCACGGACTTCGAGGACGTCCGGGCCGTGCTCGGGCCGAAGTCGCCCGGGGCGAGCGTCTGCTGGTGCCTGAGCTACCGGATCCCCTCCCGGCTCAACAACGAACTGCGCGGCCCGGCCCGCGGTGAGTACGTCGCCGGGCTGTGCCGCGCGGAACCGCCCCCGGGCGTCCTCGCCTACGACGGTGACGAACCGGTCGGCTGGGCCGCCGTCGCCCCGCGCGCGGAGACCTCTTTCGCCCGCAACCGGAAGATCCCGCACCTCGACGACCTGCCGGTGTGGTCGCTCTGGTGCGTCCGGGTCCGCCCCGGGCACCGGAAGCGGGGCATCTCGCACGCCCTCATCGCCGGCGCCATCGGGTTCGCCCGCGACCGGGGCGCACCGGCGATCGAGGCGTACCCCCTGGACAACGGCGACGCCAAGGTCGACCTGACGATGGCGTACGCGGGTCTGCGGAAGAACTTCGAACGCGCCGGCTTCGTCCACGCGGCGGACACGACGTCGGTCCTGGCCGGTCATCCCCGGATTCTGATGCGCCTCGGCCTGCGCTGAAGAAGGCCCGACCGCTGGCGACGGGGGATGCACCAGCGGTCGAGCCATGGCCAAGGGTAACAAGCGCTTGTCCACCGCGAGCCGACTGGCCGTCAGGAAAGCCCGGTTGTGACTGGTATCACGCAACTCCCTTTGCTGACGGGCCTGTTGTGCCACGGCCGCTCAGCCGTCGCACGGCGGATCGTAGGAGAGCCGGGGCAGGTACTCCCGCCAGGTGTCGGGCGTCAGGACTCCCCGGGTCATGGAGCAGATGCGGCGGACGGCCGTGTCGACGTCGAGATCCCACAGCCGGATGGTGTCCGCGCCGCTGGACACCCCCAGCATGTGGCTGTTCGGGCTGAACGCCAGGAACGTGCCCGTCGTGGCGTTGGGGCTCATCGACTGGCCGATCGCGGTGGCGTGCGAGGGGTCGGAGACGTTCCACAGCCGGACGGTGCTGTCGTTGCCGCCGCTGGCCAGGGTGTCACCGTCCCGGCCGAACGTCAGCGACACGACCGCCTCCGTGTGGCCCGTGAGCCGCGCCTCCTCGGAGGCCTCGGCGGGGTCCGTGGTGTCCCAGAGGCGGACCGAGTTGTCGTCGCCGGCGCTGGCCAGCGTGCGGCCGTCGCGGCTGTAGGCGAGCGCGTTGACCGCTCCCAGGTGCCCGCGCAGGGGCGCCCCGATCAGGGTCACCCGGCCGGGATCGGTCGCGTTCCACAGCCGGATCGTGCCGTCCGCGCTGCCGCTGGCGAGTGTCCGGCCGTCCGGACTGAACACGAGGTGATTGACGTAGCCCTTGTGGCCGGTGAGGGGGGTGCCGAGCGGGCGCGGGCGGGCCGGGTCGCCGACGTTCCACAGCTGGACGGTGCGGTCGTCGTAGGCGGTGGCCAGGACCTTCCCGTCCGGGCTGAAGGCCAGCGGGTCGGCGTACCGGATGCGCAGGGGGACGGGAGAGCCGTGGCGGACCGGGCGCTCGGGATCCCTGAGGTTCCACAGCTCCACCGTCCGGTCGCCCGTCACGACCGCGAGGGTGCGGCCGTCGGGGGAGAACTCCAGGGAGCGCACGTCGCCCTCGCCCGGGCGAAACGGTTCGCCCATCCGTACCGGCCTGCCGGGCGTCCGCACGTCCCACAGCCGGATCCGCCCGTCCCGTGCCGCCGTCGCGAGCAGCCGCCCGTCCGGCCGGAACACCCCGGTCCGGCCGGTCATGTCCGACGTCGGCAGCGACCAGAGGCGGACCTTGTTGTCGCCCGCCCCGGTGGCGAGGGTGCGCCCGTCCGGGCTGAAGCCGAGCGCGTACATCTCGCCGCTGCTGCCCGCGAGGGGCCCGCCGACCTGCGACGGGTAGGCGGGGTCGTTGACCTTCCACAGGCTCGCGGTGCTGTCCGCGCTGGCCGCGGCGAGCATGTTCCCGTCGGGGCTGAAGGACACGGACCAGACCGGCCCGGTGTGGCCGGTGAGCGGCGTGCCGATCGCGGCCGGGCGGCCCGGACCGGCCATGTTCCACAGGCGTACGGTGCCGTCCGCGCTGCCTCCGGCGAGGGTACGGCCGTCGGGGCTGAAGGCCACGGAGTGCACGGTGGCGGTGTAGCCGGTCAGCGGCGCCCCGGCCGGCTCCGGGCGCCCGGGGTCGGACACGTCCCACAGCCGGATCGTGCCGTCGTCGCCCCCCGCGGCCAGCGTCCGGCCGTCCGGGCCGAACGCCACCGACCGCACGGCGGCCGTGTGCCCGGTCAGGGGCTCGCCCAGGGCCCGCGGCCGGCGCGGGTCGGCCACGTTCCACAGCCGGACGCTGCGATCGTCGCTCGCGGAGGCCAGCGTGCGTCCGTCCGGGCTGAAGGCGATCAGGTAGATCGTGCCGTCATGGCCGGTCAGGGGCTCGCCGAGCGACTTCGGGTGCTCGGGGTCGGTCACGTCCCACAGCCGGATCGTGCCGTCGTCGGAAGCGCTGGCGAGCGTCCGGCCGTCCGGGCTGAAGACCGCGCTGCTCACCCAGCTCGTGTGACCGGTGAGGGGCGTGCCCAAGGGCTTCGGGCGCCTGGGATCGGCTACATCCCACAGCCGCACCGTCCGGTCGTAGCTGGCGGTGGCCAGGACCCGGCCGTTCGGGCTGAAGGTCGTGAGGTAGACGGCGCCCGTGTGGCCGGTGAGGGGCGTGGAGAGCGGGGCGTTCACGATGGAGATCAGGCGGCTCTTCGCGCCCTTGTCGTCCGGCCGCAGCCCGTGAGCCACCAGGTCGAGCTGCGCGGACAGCGACGGATCGGTGTCCTGCACGCGGTCGGACTGGGCGAGCACCTGCTCGAAGACGGCTTCGTCCCGCTGCTTCCAGGCGACGACGGCCGACCCGACGGCCAGCACCGCCAGTACGACCAGCGCCGCCACCGCGCTCCGGCTGATCCAGATGATCCGCCGGCGCAGCCGGACCGACGCGGCCAGGAACTCCACCGCGCTGCGGGTCAGGAACGTGTCCCCGGCCGAGCTCGCCCAGCCGTGGGCCTGTTCCAGCCGGGAGCCCCGGTAGAGCAGTGCGGTGTCGCGGCTCGACTCCTCCCAGGCCCGGCCGTCCTCCTCCAGGCGCTGGCGCAGCAGATTGCCCTGCCGGTCCTCGTCGATCCAGTCGCGTAACCGTGGCCAGGCGTGCAGCAGCGCCTCGTGGGTGATCTCCACGCTCTCCGCGTCGAGCGTCACCAGCCGGGCCCGGACCAGCGCTTCGAGGGACTCCTCCGTCTTGCAGGGGTCGGCCGACTCCTCGGCCAGTTGCCGCCGGGCCCCGCGGCGGCGCGTGGCCTGGGTGTCCTCGCCCAGCCGGACCAGGCGGAGCAGGAGCAGCCGGGCCGCGGTCCGCGCGGCCGGGTCGAGGCCGGTCCAGGCCCGTTCGGCGGTCGCCGCGACCGCTCCCTGGATGCCGCCGGAGGCCCGGTAGCCGGCCAGCGTGAGCCGGCCCGCCTTCCTGCGCTGCCAGGTGGCGAACAGGGCGTGCGAGAGGAGCGGCAGCACGCCGGCGTCATGCGCCCCGCGCGGACCGTCGGCGCTGACCTCCCGGACGATCAGCTCCGCGAGTCCCGGCTCCAGCTCCAGACCGACGGCCTTGGCCGGTCCGGTCACCGCCTCGCGCAGCTCCGCGGTGGTCAGCGGCCCGAGCACCATGTGCCGGTGCTGGAGCGCGTCGGCCAGTTCGGGGTACCTCAGGCAGCGGTCGTAGAAGTCGGCGCGTATGCCCAGCACCACGATGGCCGGGGCCGGTTCGCCGGGGCCGGCTGGCGAGCAGACGGCGTGCAGGGCCTCGATGAAGGTGCGCCGGTCCGCCTCGTCGGGGCAGAGGGTGAACGTCTCCTCGAACTGGTCCACGATGACGACCGGACGCACTCCGGAGGGGGCTGCGCGCCGGGCCCAGGCGGCGACGGCGGCGCGGACGGCGTCGGCGAAGGGCGCAGCGCCGGGTGCCCGCGCCGGTGGGTCGGCAGGCTCCTGAGGTGCGGATTCTCCCGCGGCAGAGGATCGCGGCCCGGGTCCCCGTGCGGGCGAGAGCCCGGGACGGCCCAGGGGCGAGACCCCAGGTCCCCCCGCGGGCGAGACCCCAGGTCCCCCCGCGGGCAAGGGCCCGGGGCGGCCCTCGGGGGAGGCGTCGGATCCGTCCGTCTCCGGCCGGGGCGAGGCTTCCCCGGGCGGGACCGGGGCCGAGACGACCGGTGCCAGCTCGGGGATGCACCGGGTCAGCTCCGCCAGCGGATCTCCCCCCGGTACGAGCTGCACGACCTCTCGTGCCCGGCCGCCGTCGCCGCCGCCCTCGCCGCCGTCGCCCAGCGCGCCGTCCCGCAGGGCGGGCACCAGGCCGGCGTTCAGCAGCGAGGACTTCCCCGCACCCGACGCGCCCACGAGCATGACCAGGCCGCCCGTCCCCGCGACGGCCCCGAGCTGGGTGACGAGCGCCTCCGTGCTGCGCTCCCGGCCGAAGAACCACCGGGCGTCCTCGCGGCGATAGGAGGCCAGCCCCCGGTACGGGCACACCCCGCCGGGCGCGGACGCAGCCTCCTCCGCGGGCCGCTCCTCGGCCGCGGACGCCCCGGGACGCTCGCCGACCGGGTCGGCCACCGCGCGTTCCCACAGCCGCTGCCACTGGCCGAGGTCGTACAGACCGGGGGAGACCGGCGTGGGCCGCGAGCGCCGCGCGTCGGGGATCAGCACGTGCAGCACGGCCGCGAGGGCGGGGAACTGGGCCGGTACGTTCCGGGCCCGCCGCCAGTCGCTGATGCGCTGGGCGGACACCCGCACGGGCCGCCCGCGTTCGTCGACCCGCTGGAGCCGGACGACCGCTTCGGACACACGTTTGAGAGGAGGGTTGCCGGCTTCCTTGTACAGCAATGCGAGGCGTTCCGCGAAGGCGGTGCGTGCCCCCGAGTCGGAACTCAAGGTCTCAGCTCCTTACTTCCCACGCCTGGACGTCCGGACCGGAAAACTCACTCTATATGGCTGACCTGCGGTAATACCGTCCGCCGGGCGCCGGAACCTCCTCGTCCGTGGCCGGAAATGGCAGGATCCGGACGCAGCGGCGGACCCATCCGGCCAGCTTCCGTCCGAGCCGGACGACGGCAGCTCCACCGTTCGGTACCGGTCCCCACGAGGGGAGGGACCGGTGCCGGACGACGTGGTGATCCTCCCCGGCGGGCCTCGCCCCGCAACCCCGTCGGACCCTGCCGGACCGTACCCGCCGACCCAGCCGGACCCCGCCCGCAACCCCGGCGGACTGTGCCCACCGACCTGGATAACTGACGACCCGTCAGCTATGGTCGGCCTGCCGTACCGCTTCCGGAGCGATGTACAGGGGTGAGCGCAGTGGAGTCACGTCCCGAGAGCCCACGACCGCAGGGTGCTCCGCGCTGGGTCGCGATGTTCTACCGGCCGGCCGCGGGCTCCTGGCGGACCGCCGCGCAGTCGCCCCACCGCTCGCCCGTGCTGTACGCCCTCGGCGAGATGACCCGGACCGTGCGCGCCCGGGGCGACGAGGTGACCGTCGCCCTCTGGGGGCCGAAGGACGGCGCGTGGCACCGGTACGACACCCCGCAGCATCGGACCGCCGTGTCTCAGCCGGATCCCGAACCCGCCCCGGGCCAACCGACCGGACTGGCGGAACGGATGACCGGCCGCCGCCACCAGGTCCTCATGGCCGGCCTGACCCAGGCGGGCCTCCACGACCTCTCCCCCGAGGACGACACGACCGTCCGGGCCCTGGTCGAACGGCTCGACGAGGCCGCCGTACGCCGGGTCGCCCACTGGCTGGCCACCGCCGGGGCCGCGCGGTAGCCGGGCCGGTTCAGCCGGCGGCCCGCTGGGCAGTCAACTCCCGACGGCCACCGGGTCCCGATGCCGTCAGGAGGGGGACAAGAGGACATGAAGGTCTCCGTAGACCGCGATCTCTGCTACGGCTCCGCCGAATGCGCCCACCGGGCGCCGACGGTCTTCGAGTTCGTCGACGGCTACGGGGTCGTCCGTCCGGGCCGCGAGCAGGCGGGCGAGGATCCGGAGGTCCTGGAGGCGGTGGAGAAGTGCCCGAGCCAGGCGATCAGCATCACCGAGGCACCGCCGCCGGCGCCGGACGGGCCGTAGCGAGGGCGGATGCCGGTACCGAGCCTGCTCGCGGTCTTCGCCCACCCCGATGACGAGTCCCTGTCGGCGGGCGGCGTCCTCGCCCGCCACGCGTCCGCGGGCGCACGCACGGCCGTCGTCACCGCGACCTGGTCGGCGGACAGCCCGCGCGCCACGGAACTGGCCGGCGCGCTTCACATCCTGGGCGCCGGCCCGCCACGCATGCTCGGCCACGCCGACTCCCGCGTCCCGCACTCGGCCCCCGGCAGCCCGCGCTGGTGCGACGCCCCGCTGGACGAGGCGGCGCGGGAACTGGTCGCGCACCTCCGGGACTTCCGCCCGGAGATCGTCGTCACCCACGACGCCTACGGCGGTCTGACCGGCCACGAGGGCCATGTGCACACCCACCGAGTGACCACGCTCGCGGTCCACGCCGCCGGCCTGGAACGCCTCTGCCCGGACGCCGGGGAGCCCTGGCAGCCGAGCGCCCTGTACCTGGCCACACACCCGCACTCGGCCGCCCGGGCATGGGGCGTGCACCTGGCCCCCAGGGCAAGGCGATGCGCACGGTCCCGGACGCACACGTCACCGCCACCGTCGACGTCACCCCCTGGCCGGGCCGGAAGGTCGCGGCCGTCCTGGCCCACCGCACGGAGGTGGCGCGGGGAGCCGCCCCGGGCCTCGTCGCCTCCCTCCCCGTGACCGAAGGGGAACGGCTGCTCGGCACGGAGTACTACACCCGCCACGACCTGGCACCGACGTCCCCCACGCGAACCGAACTGCTCGCACAGAACCGAGCTGCTCTCACGGAGTGGCCGGCACACCCCACCGGAGCCGGGACAACGCCCTGGCCCTCGCCTCCACGACGGCCATCCGCACCTCCCGCTCGGCCAGGTCCCCGTGGGCCGCCTGCCCGGTCACCTGCCCGTCCCACTTCCGGTACAGCAGGCCCACCTCCCCCGAGAACCAGCCCCGGCTCACCGCGTTCAGCGCCAGCAGCAGCCCCGTGTCCTCCGAGGCGGGCAGCGCCATCCATCCGCCCAGGGCGAGCAGCAACTCCCGCCGCACGAACAGCGAGGCGGGATGCACCTGCGCGAGGAAACCGTTCGCCTTCCAGTGCGCGAGCACGGCCCCGCGCTCGACCGGCCCCTGGTCCGGATCGCCGGGAAAGCCGACGGTCGAGCCGTCGGGCATGAGGTCGAGCACCCGCGACGTGGCCCACCCGAGCTCCGGATCCCCTTCCAGCACGGCGAGATCCCGCGCGAGCGCGCCCGGCGCCAGCTGGTCGTCGGCGTCCAGGACCTTCACGTACGCACCGTCCCCGTGGGCCAGCGCCATGGTCCTCGCGACGCCGGGCCCCCCGGCCCGCCCCTGCCGGAACGTCACGCGAGCGTCCCTCGGCACATACGGCCTGACGCGTTCGCTCTCCCCGTCCTCCTGCACGACCCAGTGCCACTCCCAGCCCCCGGGAAGCCGCTGCGCGCACAACGACGCGTAGGCCTCCGGCAGAAACCGGGCATGAGGGCCGTGCACGGCGGTGACGACGACGATGCGCCGACTCACGGCGGCGTTCACCCACCCTTCTCCGACCGGCACGCCCTGGTGATCGTAGTGCTCAGTCCGTGCCCGGTCGGCTCCCCAGCTCCACGACGAGGTGATAGCCGCCGGCCAGGTCGATACCGGTCCGCTCGCGGAGCAGCTTGACCGCGGCGATCTGCTGACCGTCGTCGAGCAGAGCGGTCAGCTCGACGACCAGCGGAGCATCGAGCCGGCGCAGGGCGTCCAGCGCCTGACCGCTGCTGGTGGGCAGCACCTGCCCCTCGACCAGCAACTCCAGAGCCTCCCGGGCCGGGCCCCGCTTCAGCCAGGAGCCCCTGCGCAGCCTGCGGACGGCCTTGCCCGTGCGACCGTCCACGGCCAGAGCCCTCGCCTCCTCCTGGGCTTCCTGCCCGACGGGGGTGATGAGCGCGGCCGTTCGCGCTCTGGTGTTCGTCATGACCCTCCTCGGTCGTGGGGGCTCACGGCTGAAGACGGCGCAGAGCCGGTCACCGTTGCCCACGCAGCAGGGGCACCCCTCGGCGAGGGGCACCCCTCCCGGACAGCACGTCTACGACCTGCGCGGAGGCGGTGGGATGTGAACCCACGGTGACATCGCTGCCACGACGGTTTTCAGAACCACCATCATGCCCGACGCGCCTCGCGCTGAGCCCGGCGTAGCTCTCTCACAGTGAGTGCTCCGGCAGTGGCCGTCCCCATGGCAGGGAGAACCGGAAGCAGCACCCAGATCCCCCACGCGACGAGACCCCTTTCCACGGGTTCGTAACTGCCCCACGGTTTACGCACTACTCGAACGATCTCTCCCGGGTGGCCTTCGTACTGGACCTTCACCGTGTGCGTCTCATTGCCCACCTGCGGGCCACTGCATATGGAGCGGCTTCCCGCGCGCCCTGCGCTCTCGCTGTGGCACTCTGCGAGTCGCACGTGAACGGCGTCTCCCCACAGCTCCAGCCGCGCGAGGCCGGTGATCACAGTCCAGGCCAACACTGCGGTACCCAGCAGGGCAAGCAGGCTGTAGCCGGTGATCGCGCGCCCTCGCCGCTTTGTCATAGGCACAGCATGCCGCCCGACCATCACAGCAGGCAGCAGCTTCGGTGTTCCGTGGGAGGTGCCCCCTAACCGATTTTTCTGGTCAGGGGACGCTGCCTCGGAAAGCGGGAGATACCGCGTGCCCTGAGCCCCGGCCGGTTACCGGTCACGGAGGGGTAGGCGCCTCAGCGGAGCCGTGGTCGTCGTCGCCGTGGCCGCTGAGCCGGTAGTCCGCAGCTTCGGCCACCTGGTCGCTCGACCGGCGACCGGCCGGGCGTAGTGGCGGGTCGTGACACTCGCGTTCGAGTGGCCGAGCCGGTGGGCGGCGGTCATCACGCCGTACCGGTCGGCGACCCAGGTCCCGTGCGGGGCCCGGAGGTCATGCGGGGTCACGTCGGTCAGCCCGGCCGCCGAGACAGCGGAGGGCGAAGTAGGCCTTGCGCCACTGGTTGCAGCGCAGGGGCTTGCCACCGGGCGTCGTGAACTGGAGAGCGTCATCCCCTCCGGGCAGGGCCTCAAGATGCCGGCCGAGCTTCCGGGCCCGACCTATGCGTCGAGCTGGTGCCGCGGCAGGCAACGTCTGCCCGTCAAGGAGCGGCGTCCGGTGCGTGCTCTCGGCGTGCCGGCCGGAAGTCCTCGGACTGGTTGTACCCGGGCTTTCGGCCGGTGCGGCGAGTGGGGGTCCCCCCTGCTCGAAGAGCTTGGGGGAGCGTGCCGGGCGTCGCGACGGGGCGAACGCTGCCTGTCGCGGCACTGGTCGCCGGGCTGCGACCAGCGCTTGATGACCTTTGCGGGCGATTCCGGGGCCGGCCACACCTGGATACGGATCTGCTCGGTGGTTTCGGGGCTCTCGTCGGAGTCGATGTCGGCCTGAACTGCCCGAGCCAAGTTGCTCCGGGCCACGCGGACACGGTTCCAGCCTGGCGGGACCTCGAACGTAGCCGCATCGGGGGCGTAATCCGTGCAGCCCAGAACCACCAGGTGACCCAACGACACATCGAGACCGGCCTCAACCACGTGATCGAATTCCGAGCTGTCATGTCTCGGCTCCTGAGGCAGCACGACAACAGTGACGGATACGTTGACATTGACAGCCGTGCCGACGCCCAGCGCATCCGGTGCGACCGCGAGGTGATCGGCAGCGGCCTGGCCCGTCCACGCGTCGCTCAGATCACCGTCCGAATCCGCATCGGATACGTGTATCTGAAAGTAGTCAGCGAAGAGGGTGAGCTCTGTCGTTGTCGTCATGGCGGCACAGTGCCATGCAGCACTGACAGCCGGGGATGCGGTACGACCGTGCCCCTTCCGTGCCCGGTACGACGGGAAGCCACGGGGAAACACGAGGCAGTCACAGGCACGAGCACACGGCGACGGCCCCCGACCAACTACCAGGTCAGGGGCCGTTCTCACTGCTCATCACGCGGAGGCGGTGGGATTTGAACCCACGGTGACATCGCTGCCACGACGGTTTTCAAGACCGTTCCCTTCGGCCGCTCGGGCACGCCTCCCCGCGCCGGCCGTGATCGGCGGCGCGGGGACAAGGGTAACGGGTCGGTGCGGGCGGGTGGGGGTCAGTTGTCGCCGACGCGGGAGCCGAGCGTGACGTCGGCCGTGTGCTGCTTGCCGTCGCGCTCGTAGGTGATGGTGACCTTGTCGCCGGGCTGGTGGGTCCAGATCTCGCCGATCAGGGTGGGCCCGGAGTCGATGACCCGGTCGTCCAGCTTGGTGATGACGTCGCCCGGCTTGAGTCCCGCCTTGGCGGCCGGGCCGCCCGGCTCGACCGGTGCCGCGCCGCCCGCGCCCTGGTTGGTGATCTGTGCGCCGTCGGAACCGTCGTCCAGGGAGACGGACGCGCCGATCTTCGCGTAGACCGGCTTGCCGCTCTTGATCAGCTCCTGGGCGACGTACTTGGCCTGGTTGATCGGGATGGCGAAGCCCAGGCCGATCGAGCCGGACTGTCCGGTGCCGAAGCCGCCGTTGCCGGTGGACTGGATCGCGGAGTTGATGCCGATGACATTGCCGCGCGCGTCCAGCAGCGGACCGCCGGAGTTGCCCGGGTTGATCGAGGCGTCGGTCTGCAGGGCGCTCATGTACGAAGCCTGGCTGCCGCTGCCGTCGCTGGAGGCCACCGGGCGGTTCTTGGCGCTGATGATGCCCGTCGTCACCGTGTCGGACAGGCCGAACGGGGCGCCGATCGCGATGGTCGAGTCGCCGACGGCCACCTTGTCCGAGTCACCGAGGGTGAGCGGCTTCAGGTCGGAGGGGGCGTCCTTGAGCTTGATGACCGCCACGTCGTAGCCCTGCGCGTGACCGACCACCTCGGCGTCGTACTTCTTGCCGGTGGGGAAGGTCGCCGTGAGCTTGCCGCCGTCCACCGCGTCCGCCACCACGTGGTTGTTGGTGACGATGTGGCCCTGCTTGTCGAAGACGAAGCCCGTGCCGGTGCCGCCCTCGCCGCTGGTGCTCTCGGCCTCGATGGTGACCGTGCTCGGCAGTGCCTTGGCGGCGACGCCCGCGGTCGTGCCGGGGTCGCGTTTGACGTCACCGCCATTGGCGGGAGCGGAGACCGTCGTCGAGCCGGTGCTCTCGTCGTTGCCCTTCGCCAGCACGTACCCGAGCCCGCCGCCCACGCCGCCCGCGATCAGCGCGGCCGCCAGGATCGCGGCGACCAGGCCACCGCGCCCGCGGCCGGACTTCGGCGCCGGCTGCTGGTACGACGAACCCCAGCCGCCCGGACCGGACCCGGATCCGCCGTCGCCGTACGGGGAGGTCGGCGGCGGGGGCGGGGGCCAGGACGGGTCGGGGGCGGAAGAGGAGACGCCGGGCCGGCCTGCGTCTCCTGGGGCGCCCTGTCCTTGCGGGGCCTGACCCTGGGGGTCCTGCCCGTACGGCCCCTGGGGAGCCTGTGCCTGGGGCGCCGGAGCAGCGGGAGCGTCCACCGGCACGGGGGGTGCGGACGGGGCGGGGGGTACCGCGGTGCCCTCGTTCTCGGTGCTCACAGCTTCTCTCCTAGATCCACGGCTGTTCTCCGGGTCGCACTCGGTCACGCTTTTCACGCCGGTCGACGGGTCGGCGCGATGGAGCTGTGCTCGTCCCTTTGTATGCCGTCAGCTTTTCCCACCGGCCGTCAGAGCACCATAAGCGGTTGCTGTGCGTCCGAGGCCATTCTTTATATAGGTCATTAACGGCGAAAAGGATGCAATTCCAGTGCCTCCGTCCGGACCGGTACCTCCGTCGAGTCCGTCCGACCGGACGCGTACCCGCAGTCGGTGGCACCATGACGCGGTGACCCACGCACGACAGCATGTGATTCAAGTCGTCGCCCACCGCGGAGCCTCCGAGGACGCCCCGGAACACACCCTGGCCGCGTACACCAAGGCGATCGAGGACGGCGCGGACGCCCTCGAATGCGATGTGCGCCTCACCGCCGACGGCCACCTGGTGTGCGTACACGACCGCCGGATCAACCGTACGTCCAACGGCCGCGGAGCGGTCTCCGCGCTGGAGCTCGCCGACCTCGCCGCCCTGGACTTCGGTTCCTGGAAGACGGGCGAGGCCTGGAAGGGACGCGACGAGGAACCCGACTGGGAGCATCGCCCGGAGGACCGCGAGGCGACCTCCGTCCTCACCCTCGAACGGCTGCTGGAGCTCGTCGCCGACGCCGGGCGCCGCGTGGAACTGGCCGTCGAGACCAAGCACCCCACGCGCTGGGCGGGGCAGGTCGAGGACCGGCTGCTGGAACTGCTGAAGCGGTTCGGTCTCGACGCCCCGGCCTCCGCGACGGAGTCACAGGTACGGGTCATGAGCTTCTCGGCCCGCTCGCTGCAGCGCGTGCGCGCCGCCTCGCCGACGCTGCCGACGGTCCACCTGACACAGTTCCCCTCACCCCGGCTGCGCGACGGACGCCTGCCCCCGGGCGTGCGGATCGCGGGCCCCTCCATCCGGATCGTGCGCAACCACCCCGTGTACGTCGAGCGCCTGAAGCAAGCCGGGCACCAGGTGCACGTGTGGACGGTGAACGAGCCCGAGGACGTGGCCCACTGCGTCGGGCTGGGCGTCGACGCCATCATCACCAACCGCCCGCGCGCGGTGCTGGACCAGCTCGGCCGCTGAGGACGTACGCCCGCGCCGCCAACCTCTCAAGTCCCACCAGACCCACGCACACCCCTTGACCTCACCCCTTGGGCGGCGGGATCCTCCCATCTCGGCCACACCGATGGTTTCCAGCCATGCAATGACAGGGAGTGCTCCGGCGTGTTCGGTCCGTGTTCGGTCGTGGCGAACGCGTCATCGGACGTGGACTGGCCGGTTTCCGGTACAGGCCAATGGGGCATCCACACCGTGGCGTGGGGCGAAGGAGGTCTCGGGGGTGGCGTTGGTGGTGGCACAGGAGGTGCCCACGTCGTCGAGCATGGCCGTACCCCATGGCCCTGCGGGCGTGGGGGAAGCGAGGCGCCGGATGCGCGTGCAGTTGCGCAGAGGTGGAGTCGCGGAATCGGTCATCGACGACGCCGTACTGATCCTTTCCGAACTCTTGAGCAACGCGTGCAAGCACGGCAGACCCCTGGGCGACGCGCTGTCCGGTGACGGTGACGTCCGTGCCGCCTGGCGTGTGGACCCGGCCGGCCGGCTCATCGTCGAGGTCACGGACGGCGGCGGGCCGACCCGCCCCGCCCCCGCGACGCCGTCGGTCACGGCGCACGGCGGCCGCGGGCTGAACATCATCACCGCGCTCGCGGACGACTGGGGCGTGCGGGACGACATCCGCGGCGAGGTCACCGTGTGGGTCATCGTCCACGGCGACGTCCACGACCCGGACGCGGGCCACCGCCGCGACGACTTCGCGACGCGCGTCACCGCCCCCGCCGTCTCCCGGATACCCGGGCTGGACTTCGCGGACGCCTTCGACGAGATGGACTGAGCGCATACGCCGCGCTGGACCGGGTGTTGTCCACAGGACCCCGTGGCCGGGAGGACGAACGGCTAGGCTCGCGACCGTACGAGACCAGCCGTAACCGGGAGACCCATCGATGGCCAAGAAGCGACCCCAGACGAAGGCCAAGCGCCCGCAGACCACGGGCGGGGCCCGCACCGCAGGTGCCGAGGGAGACGTTCCGGTCGTCGGCGCCCGTGAGCCCTGCCCCTGCGGCAGCGGCCGCCGCTACAAGGCCTGTCACGGCCGGGCCGCCTCCCACGCCGCGACCGAGCTGGTGCACCGCCCCTTCGAGGGCCTGCCCGGCGAGTGCGACTGGGTGGCCCTGCGCGAGCTGGTCCCGGCGGCCACGGTCGAGCTGCCCCTCAAGGACGGCCTGCCCGAGGGCGTCCCGGCGGTCACGCTCGCCACGGTCCTGCCGATGGCCTGGCCCGCCCTGCGCCGCGACGACGGCTCGGTCCTGCTCGGCCTGCAGAACGACACCTCCTCCGGCGACATCAGCCGCGACCTCGCCGACACCCTCCAGCGCGCCCTGGAAGCCCAGCCCGGCACGCCCGTCCAGGGCCGCCGCGCCCCGGCCGACAGCCCGCGGCTGCAGGACCTGCTCGACCCCGAGGGCGCGTTCGAGCCAGAAGTGCACGGCGGCTTCGAGTTCTGGGTGCCGGACCCGGAGAACGCCACGCCCGACGTGACCGCCTCCCTGGAGCGGGCCAACGCCGCCGCCATCCCGACCGTCAAGCTCCAGGGCGTGGACGCCGCGTACTGGTGCGAGACACCGGAGAAGAACCACCTGCGGTGGGTCATGCCGCACGCCGAGGAGCTGCTTCTGGACGCCCTGGCGCGGCTGCACGCCGCGGGCCGCTCCAGCCTCGGCGAGGGCACCCGCCTGGTCGGCTCCTTCCGCGCTCACGGGCTCACGGTGCCGGTGTGGGACCTGCCGAGCGGGGTCACCGCCGAGGACGTGGAGAAGCCCGCGGCGGAATTCGCCGAGCGCCTCGCCGCAGCCCTGGCGACGGACGCGCCGCTCACCGCGGACGAGCGCCGTGCCCGTGGCGGCCTCACCAACCGGCAGGTCACACTGAGCTGACGCCCGCCTCGGCACCCGGCCGGCCGGTCCGCCGGCCGGCCGGGTCGTCGCGCCCTCACCGGACCACAACTCCCGGCGCGGACAAGCCAGTCGGTGACCGGAAAGGCGAGTTCGAATTTGCGAACCGCCGATCTCTTGTTACCGTTCCTGTAGCCCGGTTGCTGGTGCATCCCCCGTCGCCAGCAACCGGGTCTTTTCGTCTCCGCTTCCGTTCACGGAACGCGGCCGCTCGTCAACCGCCCGTTCCCACAGGCGAGTTGCTCCCCGAGCGCAGCAGTAGCGGCCCGAGCCCGCCCCGCTCGGCGAACTCCGCGACGGCCGTGTACGCCGACGGATCGCCGCGCGCGGGCTCCCGCGGCGTCTCACACGTCCCCGGCTCGTCCCCCGCCCCCACGGCACACGTCATCCGCACGCTCCGGTCACCAGGCCCCATCAGGCTCAGCACGGCGTCCAGCGCCTCGCCCGTCGCATTGCGGAAGTAGGTCCGCGCCCAGGTCTCCGCGCCCCGCGTCACCACACAGGTCTGCGCCTCGATGCCCTCGGGCGAGGAGAGTCCGGGACCGCAGCGCACAGCGGTCGACAGGCCCTGGCCGAGCGCCGGAGGGCCAGGGGCGGCGGAGGACGCACCGGGCGCCTTGCCGTCGGCGCGCGGGGAGGAACGCAGAGCACCGGAACCGGACGCAGGGCCGTCGGCACGCACCGAGCCCACAGCGTCCTCGGACCCCACGGACCCCACAGGCCCCGCGGACGCCACGGCCAGCGGCAGTGCGGCCGCGCACGCCACGGCGACGCCCGCGAGGGCGAGCAGTCTGGTCTTTCGGGAGTCCCGGGAGCGGCCCCGGGCGTGACGCCGCATGGTTCCGGAACTTAACGTGCCGGGGCGGGCGCCGGGCTCGGCGCGCCCGACGGCCCTAGAACTCGGGCGCGCTCACACCCGTACGAGTGAGGGCCTCGACCACGGCGTCCACCACGGCCTCGACATCGGGCACCCACGGCGAGGCCGAGCCGGGCAGCGGCGCACGCTCCCAGCGGATCTCGCCCCGGCCCGTCTCGGAGGGGGGCAGGGCCAGGTAGCCGCCCTCGCTGTGGAAGCGCAGGGAACCGGGCACGAAGTCCTTGGCGTAGAGCAGCTCGCCGAGTTGCTCCATGGAGTACGGCTTGACGAGGATCGCCCAGCGGGCAGGGGAGGTGACGACCGGGCCGAGCCGCATGCCCATCTGGTCGAGTGCCTTGAGGGCGCGCGCGGCCGGCAGAGCCGGCAGGGAGACCGCACAGGGCGCGTGGCCGCCGGTGGCCAGGACGATCGGCGCCGTCGGCCGGTTGCCCCACCACCAGCGCACCATGCGTCCGTCGGTGGTGGCCGCGAGGAGGCCGGGGTCGAAGGGATGCGCGCCGGGCACCGTGCAGTCGGGGTCGGGACAGCTGCAGCGGGAGTGCCCCTGCGGGTCCGCCGCCACACCCGGGAGTACGGGCCACTGCCATTGCGTCGCGTAGGTCAGGGCCGCGCCGATCAGCTCAGGCGTCCCGTCACCGCGCTTGGACAGGAGCCTGCGTCGCCTTCCGAGGATCTCGCGCATGAGCGCTCGTTCCTTTCCGTTGCACGCCTGGCAACACCGTGGTCCAGATCACATCATGTGTCGATCACTTCACTGTGCGTACCTGTTGGCGCATCACACCCCTGCTTGAAGCAAGGGGAACCCCTATGGGTCGAACTCTGGGCTGCCTCCGCGGCTGCCCGCCCATACTGCGTCGGTCGAAAGCACAGGCGTGGCGTAGGGGTGGCGAAGTATGGCGTTTGCCGTCGCGCGTATTTCTCTCCGCCTCCGCCACGGGAGGATGGGGCACGGTCGTCGGTGGATAGGACGCCCGGTTCCGTCACCAGGTTCCGGGTGGTTCCCAACCACCCCTGGCCTTTACCGAGTAGGTACCCATCACGACCGTTGTGACGCTCCGTCGAGCAAGCCCAGTCGACCGCAATAAGCCGTCCCCTGAGGCAGTTTTAAGCCAACTTCGCATTTCCGCAAGAGGAAGGAGAGTTGTTCCCTCGGACCTCACGGACACCAGGAATCCCGGCAGGACAATGCTGGACATCTCCTCACGAGTGCGTGTACATGTGGAGACACTGCTAGCGACGCAGAATGACATGGGGGTTTGCGATGCTTTTGAGCAGTACGTACCGGTTGGAAGGCCGGACACCATGAACGCTCCGCACCCTCCGAAAGTGGCTGGAATCGATTCAACGGTTCCGGCGCCCGCACACACTGTCGCGCCCGTCACGGCGGGTGCGTCCCCGGCCGCCCCCGCCCACCCCCCGACCCCTGCCGGTGCGGTGCTCCAGGACCGTCTCGCCGGCTGGGTCTCCGACCTCACCACCCTGCACGAGCTCACCGAACGACTGGCCCGCACGGCCACGCTCGACGAGGCGCTCCAGGAACTGCTGCGGGCCGGCGCCGCCCTGGTGGGCGCCCGGCGCGGCCTCCTCGTCCTCGAACCCGGCGACGGACTCGGCCCGGACACCACCATCGGCCTGGGCCTCGCCCGCGCCGACCTCGGCCACATCGAGACCGTGCCGCGCAGCGCCCTGTCCCACGGCCGGATCCTCGAGGGGCTGCCGGTCGGCGAGGGCGGTATCGCCGAACCCGACCTGTTCGCCGAGGAGGGGCTCGACCCCCGCCACCGCGCGGTCGCGGCCCGCCTCGGCTACGCCGCCAGCTACGCGCTCCCCCTGGCCACCGAAACCGCCGGCCGCCTCGGCGCCGCCGTGTGGCTCTACGACGAGCCCGCCGAGCCGGGCGACCGGCAGCGCCACCTCTCCGGCCTCTACGCGCGCTACGCCGCCGAGCACCTGGCCCGCCTCCTCGAACTGGAACGCACCCGCGCCTCCATGGCCACGATGTCGGACGAACTGCTGCCCGCGCGGCTGCCCCGGGTCGCCGGCGTCCAGCTCGCCGCCCGGCACCGCACCGGCCCGCGCGGCGGCGGCGACTGGTACGACGCTCTGCCGCTGCCCGACGCCGCCCTCGGCCTCGCCGTCGGATCCGTCACCGGTTCGGGCCCCAGCGCGGTCGCCGCGATGGGCCGGCTGCGGGCATCGCTGCGCGCGTACGCCGTGATGGAGGGGGAGGACCCGGTCGCCGTTCTGTCCGACCTGGAGCTGCTCCTGCGGCTGACCGAACCGGCCCGCTCGGCCACCGCCCTGTTCGGCTACTGCGAACCGGCCGCACGCAAGATCACGCTGGCCGGTGCCGGGCACAGCCCGCCGCTGCTGATCGGACAGCGCCGCACCGAGTACGTGGAGACCTCCGTCTCGGCCCCGCTGGGCATGCTCGCCTGCTGGGAGGCGCCCAGCGTGGAGATCCTCGCCGAGCCCGGAGAGACGGTTCTGCTCTACACCGACGGACTGCTGCACCACACCGGCGAGGCCACCGACCGCGCCTTCGCACGGCTGCACGCGGCGGCGGCCGGAGTCCCCCGGGCACTGCGCGGTGACCCCGGCGCGATCGCCGACCACGTCCTGCGGAGCGTGCTGCCGGACGGACTGGACGCGGCGGAGGGTGCGGAGGACGTCGTCCTGCTGGCGGTCCGGTTCGAGTAACGCTCCTCGTCATCGCCCTGGGGCCGCTTCCGCGCCGCCGTACAGTGGACGGTGGTCCAGTGCCGTATCGAGGAGGATGACCGTGGCCGAGGAGCTCACACCGGCAGCCGTTGATTCCGCTGCTGACGCAGCGGGCCCGGACGAGAGCGAAGAGCCGATCAAGCAGCGGAAGAACGGACTGTACCCGGGCGTGTCCGACGAACTGGCCGAGAACATGAAGAGCGGCTGGGCCGACACCGAGCTGCGCGACCTCGAGCCCATCCCCCAGGCCGCCGAGACCGCCGCCCGCCGGGCCGCGCTGTCCGCGCGCTTCCCGGGCGAGCGTCTGGTGATCCCCGCGGGCAACCTGAAGACCCGCTCGAACGACACCGAGTACGCCTTCCGCGCCTCCGTCGAGTACGCCTACCTCACCGGCAACCAGACCGAGGACGGCGTCCTGGTCCTCGAGCCCAAGGACGAGGGCCACGAGGCGACGATCTACCTCCTGCCGCGCTCCGACCGCGAGAACGGCGAGTTCTGGCTGGACGGCCAGGGCGAGCTGTGGGTCGGCCGCCGGCACTCCCTCACCGAGGCCGGGACGCTGTACGGCATCCCCGCCTCCGACGTGCGCGAGCTGGCCGGCGCCCTGCGCGAGGCCACCGGACCGGTGCGGGTCGTGCGCGGCCACGACGCCGGCATCGAGGCGGCACTGACCGACAAGGTCACCGCCGAGCGCGACGAGGAGCTGCGGGTCTTCCTCTCCGAGGCGCGACTGGTCAAGGACGAGTTCGAAATCGGCGAGCTGCAGAAGGCGGTCGACTCGACGGTGCGCGGCTTCGAGGACGTGGTGAAGGTCCTCGACAAGGCCGAGGCGACCTCCGAGCGGTACATCGAGGGCACGTTCTTCCTCCGCGCGCGCGTCGAGGGCAACGACGTCGGCTACGGCACGATCGCCGCCGCCGGCCCGCACGCCTGCACGCTGCACTGGGTGCGCAACGACGGGGCCGTGCGCTCGGGCGAGCTGCTGCTGCTCGACGCGGGTGTGGAGACGCACACGTACTACACGGCCGACGTGACGCGGACCCTGCCGGTCAACGGCCGGTTCGACGAGATCCAGCGCAAGATCTACGACGCCGTGTACGAGGCCCAGGAGGCCGGGATCGCGGCCGTGAAGCCGGGCGCCAAGTACCGGGACTTCCACGACGCCGCCCAGCGGGTACTGGCCGAGAAGCTGGTCGAGTGGGGCCTGGTCGAGGGGCCCGTGGAGCGGGTGCTGGAGCTGGGGCTTCAGCGGCGCTGGACGCTGCACGGGACCGGGCACATGCTCGGCATGGACGTGCACGACTGTGCGGCGGCGCGGGTCGAGGCGTACGTCGACGGTGTCCTCGAACCGGGGATGTGCCTGACCGTGGAGCCCGGGCTGTACTTCCAGGCCGATGACCTGACGGTGCCGGAGGAGTACCGGGGTATCGGTGTGCGGATCGAGGACGACATCCTCGTGACGGAGGACGGCAACCGGAATCTGAGTGCCGCGCTGCCGCGGCGTTCGGACGAGGTCGAGGCCTGGATGGCGTCCGTCAAGGGCTGACGGCGTCCAGGAACAAGGCGCCCGCCAGGAGGGCCCCGCTGCCGCTCGGGGCCCAGGCGCGGTCGGTGAGTCGGTGTCCAGGGCCGCCAGCGCCGCCGCACCGCGCTCCGTCGCCGTACCGCCCGCTTCCAGGACCCCGCGCGCTCCCGCCTGGACCTGCCGCAGGCCCTCGGGCCCGCCGTATGGAGCAGTTCCGTGTCCTGGAGTGTGGACATCACCGTGAGCAGGGCGTCCACCAGGCGGGCCTGGGGTTCGGTGACGCCCCGGTCGCGGGCCGTGGTGAGGGCGGCCAGGGCCCGCCGCACGTGGGGGAGGCCGGCCCTGGCCTCTCCTCTCGCGCCGGCCGCGCCGTGGCGGACCGACATCGTGGAACCGCGGGAGGGGCGGCGCGGCGCACGGCGGTCCGGGTGGGCGGCCGGCTGTTTCGCCGGGGCCGTGGTGTCGGCTGGCCCGGATCCCGGTCGCAGTGCCGCCGCCACCAGCAGGCCCAGCGGCCACAGGGCGCCCGGTGGCCGCCCTGCGTCAGTGCCACCGTGTGTTCCGTGGAGCGGCCGATCGCGCCCGGGTCCGCCCTGAGGGGTGGACCGGGCTCGCCCGTGCGGCGGGCCGTGGCGGCCATCGCCGTGAGGCCGGGGAGCAGTGCCCGGGCCGACCAGCGCAGGGGCGCTGTGGTCCCGGCGGGTGGCCCGGACCGTCAGGTCGCACGGGTCGGGAAGGCCCGGCTTGGGCGCCAGGGCCAGCCGGCCGACCAATGCGTCGACGGCGGCCCGGGCGAGCGCCTCGTCCTCGCGGCCGTTGCCGTGCCGCGTTCCCGTCATGGGACCGGGAACGCAGGGGCGCCACCCGTCAGGGGCATGAGGCCCGGCTGTGGGCGTCATGTGAACCGGCAGGGAGCGGAGCGTCCGACCGGTCGGTCAAGAAACAGCAGGTCAGCGGTAGTTGACGTGTGAGATCATGGCCGACCTTGCCGGTCCGACTCGGGGAACAGGCGCGATCATCATCATGAAGAACGTTCAGACGGCGCTGACCATGCAGGACGCCATCCTCACCCTGCAGAAGTACTGGAGCGACAACGGCTGCATGATCACGCAGCCGCTGAACACCGAGGTCGGAGCCGGTACGGCCAACCCGGCCACGGCACTGCGGGTACTCGGCCCCGAGCCGTGGAGCGTCGCCTACGTGGAGCCGAGCGTGCGGCCGGACGACTCGCGCTACGGCGAGAACCCCAACCGGCTCCAGACCCACACCCAGTTCCAGGTGATCCTCAAGCCCGACCCGGGCAACCCGCAGGAGCTGTATCTGGGCAGTCTCCGCGCCCTGGGTGTCGACCTGAACGCGCACGACGTGCGGTTCGTCGAGGACAACTGGGCCTCGCCCGCGCTCGGCGCCTGGGGGCTGGGCTGGGAGGTCTGGCTGGACGGCATGGAGATCACCCAGTTCACCTACTTCCAGCAGGTCGGCGGCGTCGCCCTGGACCCGGTGTCGGTGGAGATCACGTACGGCCTCGAACGCATCCTGATGAACCTTCAGGGCGTGTCCCACTTCAAGGACATCGCCTACGCGCCGGGCATCACGTACGGCGAGGTGTTCGGGCAGAACGAGTACGAGATGAGTCGCTACTACCTCGACGACGCCGACATCGACACCAACCACCGGCTGTTCGAGTCGTACGCCGCCGAGGCCAGGCGCCTGCTGGATCTGGAGCTGCCGGTCCCGGCGTACACGTACGTGCTCAAGTGCAGTCACACCTTCAACGTGCTTGACGCGCGCGGCGCGATCAGCACCACCGAGCGGGCCAAGGCCTTCTCGCTGATGCGCGGCCTGACGCACGAGACGGCCAAGCTGTGGGAACGGCGGCGGGCCGCGCTGGAGCATCCGCTCGGACTGGCAGCATGGCCCGCTCCGGCCGAGCGGGCCATGCTGCCCAAGGTGCCCGGCGTCGAGACGCTGCTGTTCGAGATCGGCGTGGAGGAACTGCCCTACGCCGACGTCCCCGCCACCACCGAAGCGGTGCGCGAGTCGGTCACCGCCAAGCTCGCCGCGACCCGGCTGGGGCACGGCGCGATCACCGTGATGGCCACGCCACGCCGGATCGTGATCACCGTCGACGGGGTGCAGCCGCGCGAGCGGGACACCATGCGGACGGTGCGCGGGCCCAAGGTCGCCGCCGCCTACAAGGACGGCGCGCCCACTCCCGCGCTCCTCGGCTTCGCGCGCAGCCAGGGCGCCGAACCGGCCGACGTGCGGGTCGTCGAGGCCAACGGGGTCGAGTACGTGGCGGTCACCCGGCACGAAGAGGGGCGCCCGGCCGTCGAGGTGCTCAGCGAGCTGCTGGCTGACGTCGTCTCCGGGCTGCGGGCCGGGCGCAACATGCGCTGGAGCGATCCCGGGCTGTCGTTCTCGCGCCCCGTGCGCTGGCTGCTCGCGCTGCTGGGCCGTACTCCCCTGCCCGTGGTGGTCTCCTCGCTGTCGTCCGGCGACACGACGCGGGTGCAGCGACAGGCTCCCTACCCGGAGGTCCGGGTGACCTCCGCCGAGGGCTATCCGCACTTCCTGCACATGCACGGCATCCTGCTCGACCGCGAGGCCCGGCGCGGCGCGGTCGTGCGCGGTGCCCTGGAGGCCGCCGCCGAGGTGGGCGGGCGCATCGACGTGGAGGGCCAGACCGGGCTGATCGACGAGATCACCGACATCCTGGAGTTCCCGTACGCCGTGCGGGGGTCGTTCGACGAGCGCTACCTCGAACTGCCCGCGAGCGTTCTGACCACCGTGATGCGCAAGCACCAGCGCTATCTGCCGGTGCTGGACGGCGAGCGGCTCATGCCGCACTTCGTGACCTTCGCCAACGCCCTGTGCGACGACGACGTGGTGCGGGCGGGCAACGAGGCGGTGCTGCGAGCCCGTTACGAGGACGCCGCGTTCTTCTGGCGGGCGGACCTGAAGGTGGCGCCGGAGGAGTTCCGGCGGCGGCTGGACAAGCTGACCTTCGAGGACCGGCTCGGTACGGTTGCCGACCGGGCCGTCCGGCTCGCCTCCCTCGCCCAGGACCTGGCCGGACGGGCCGGGCTTCCGAAGGAGTCGGTGGAGGTCGTGCGGCGGGCCGGTGCGCTGGCCAAGTTCGATCTGGCGTCGCAGATGGTGATCGAGTTCTCGGGGCTGGCCGGGGTCATGGCGGAGGAGTATGCCCGCCGGGCCGGCGAGTCCGCCGAGGTCGCCCGGGCGCTTGCCGAAATGGAGCTGCCCCGCTCCGCCGGTGGCGCCCTGCCGGCCGGGGACGCGGGGGCCGTACTGTCCCTGGCCGACCGGTTCGACCTGGTGACGGGCATGTTCCTGATCGGCGCCGCGCCGACCGGGAGTTCCGACCCGTACGGCGTGCGCAGAGCCGCGATCGGGCTGCTCAACGTATTGCGGAGCCTGCCCGCGGTGGCCGGGGTGCGGGTGAGCGAAGGGCTGCGCGCGGCGGCCGTACGGTACGCCGCGCAGGGCGTCGAGGTCCCCGCCGAGCGGGTCGCCGAGGCAGCCGAGCTCATCACCAGGCGCTATGAGCAGCAACTCACGGACGCGGGGCACGAACACCGGCTCGTCCAGGCCGTCCTGGTGTGGGCCGACCGGCCCGCCCATGGCGATCGCACGCTGGCCGCACTGGAGCGGCATGTCGGCAGCGAGGCGTTCGAGGCCCTCGCCGCCGCTTTCCAGCGGGTGGTGCGCATCCTGCCCGAGGGCGGTGTCGAGGCGGCGGACGTGTCCCTGCTGACCGCGCCCGCCGAACTGCGTCTCGCCGAGAGCGCGCAGGCCGTACGACAGGCGTTGCAGGGGCGGGAGGACGATCTAGGTGCGCTGATCGAGGTCTCCGCCCCGCTGGTTGCCGCGATCGGCGCCTTCTTCGACGAGGTGCTGGTGATGGACCCCGACCCGGCGGTCCGGGCAGCGCGGCTGGCGCTGCTGACGGAGGTGGCGGGGCTGGCGCGTACGACGCTGGACTGGGGCGCGCTGTAGGGCGGCCGGTCACGGTCGGTGTTTCACGTGAAACACCGACCCACGAGGGTCAGACCGCCATCAGCGGTGCGTCGGAGCGCCACTTCAGAACCTTGTCGAAGCTCACCACGGCTCCGCCCCGGCCCGGCTTGTTGCCGATGTGGACGTGGTCGGCGAGCTCCTCGATGAGACACAGTCCCCTGCCGTTCTCCGCGTCGGAGTGCGCGGGACGGATCGGCGGGCGGGACCGTCCGGCAGAGGCCGCGGGGAACCCCGGACCCGCGTCGGCGACCTCGATCCGGCACTTCTCGCCGTCGAGGTACGCGGTGACCCGGTAGGCCTCCGAACCGGGACCGCGCCCCGTGTCCCCGCCGTGCTCCACGGCGTTCGCGCACGCCTCGCTGAGGGCGACGGAGAGGTCGTAGGAGATGTCCGGGTCGACGCCCGCGGTCTCCATCGTGCCGATCAGCAGGCGGCGGGCGAGCGGCACGCTCGCAGCTTCGCGCCGCAGATGGAGTGACCACCAGATGCTCATGCTCCAGCCTCCTGGCTGCGGCTCGACATACCGTTACGTATTGCCCTGAGTGCCCGGGTGTAAGCGTGAAGTTGACGTGATGCCGCCCATACGGCGGATGCGCGCTGGTCCTGATCGGTGTATGTAGGGGCAGGCACAGGCGCATCCGAGGGCGCGCGGGACCAGAGCGTGACGTTCCGGTCGTACGGCATCTTGTGGACCTGCCGCACGGGGCCTGCGGATCCAGTGCGATGATGAGCCCGCCATGTCTGCCCCCCACACGCGCGCGACGCGCTCCGGACACACACTCCGGATCCTGCGGGCCGCGGTGTTCGCCGCGGTCTGCGTCGTGCTGGCCGGGGCAGGTCACGCGCTCGCCTCCTGCGACGCCATTCCGCTGTGGACGCTGGGCGCCGGGTTCCTCGGGGCGGCCCTGGTGGCGGCTCCGCTCGCCGGGCGCGTTCGCTCGCTGGCGGGGATCACGGCGCTGCTCGCGGTCGGCCAGACGGTGCTGCACACGCTGTTCGGCCTCGGCCAGCACGGTACGGCCGCCGTCACGTCCTCGGTGCCCGCGGGCGGGAGCGACGCCGCGCTGATCCAGCAGGCCGCGCGGTTCGTGTGCGGCACGACGGCGGCGGCGATCAGTCCGGCGCAGGCCCACAGGATCCTCACCGAAGCCCGGATCCAGCCGTCCACGGGGGCGCACACGCATCTGCCCGCGGATGCCGTGGCCGGGGCGCAGGCCTCCCTGTGGCCGTCCCTGCCGATGCTGCTCGGTCACGTCCTCGCGGCGCTCGCCGCCGGCTGGCTGCTGCGCCACGGCGACCTGGCCCTCCTGCGGCTCACCGAACTGTCGGCGCAGGGAGTCGCCGAGGGGGCGCTCGTGCGCTCACTGCGCGCTGCTCTCTCGCTGGTACGCGCCCTGCGCGCCGGACTCCCGGGAGCCCCGGAGGCCCGCCCGCACCCGGCGCACGCCGCGCGCCCCGCGCCCCCGATGCCCCGCACCATGGCGCTCCAGCACACGGTGATCCGGCGCGGCCCGCCGGCCACCACGGCTTCCGCGGCCGCACTCGTTCTCGCCGCCTGACGCGACGCGACCACCACCACTCCGCTCCCGCGGAAGAGGGGCCGCCGTCGTGCGGCACGCACGTGTGCGCGCACCCCTCCTTCCACATCCAGACCGACTCACAGCGGAGTGCTCCTTCCATGAAGGCTTCCCGTATCGTCGCGGCCGGTGCCGCCGCCGGTGTCACCGTTCTCGCCCTGTCCACCCCCGCTTTCGCGCACGTCAGCGTGCAGCCCGAGGGCACGGCCGCCAAGGGCGGCTACGCGGTCGTGAACTTCAAGGTTCCGAACGAGCGTGACGACGCCTCGACCACCAAGCTCGAGATCAACTTCCCCACCGACCACCCGCTGGCCTCCGTCATGCCGGAGCCCATGCCCGGCTGGAAGGTCCAGGTCACCACGTCCGAGCTGGACAAGCCGCTGGAGATGCACGGCAAGAAGATCACCGAGGCCGTCACCAAGGTCACCTGGACCGCCGACGGCAAGGGGATCGAGCCCGGGTACTTCGAGAAGTTCCCGCTCTCCGTCGGCCAGCTGCCCGAGGACACCGACGAGCTGGTCTTCAAGGCCCTGCAGACGTACTCCAACAAGGAGGTCGTCCGCTGGATCGAGGTGCCGCAGAAGGGTCAGGAGGAGCCTGACAACCCGGCCCCGGTGCTGGAGCTGTCCGCGGCCTCCGAGGACGGGCACCACGGCTCGGCGGCCGACGAGGACTCCGACGCCAAGTCGGCCGAGAAGGCCTCCGCCGACACCGCCGCCTCCGACTCCGCCTCCTCCGACGACACCGACACCACCGCCCGCGTCCTGGGCATCGTCGGCATCGTGGTCGGCGCGGCGGGTGTCGCCTACGGCGTGCTCGCCGGGCGTCGGCGCACCAGCGCCTGAGCCTGCTTCCGTTGACGGCGCGCACCGGATCCCCGCCTCGGGGCGGGACACCCCGGTGCGCGCCGGGTCACCGACATCTGGGACATTTTTCTATGCGCACCAAGACCTTCGCCGCGGCCGCACTGCTCGCCGCCGCCTCCCTGACCCTGACCGCCTGCGGCAACGGCGACAGCAACAAGCCCGTCGCCGTGGTGTCGGAGGAGGCCGGTGCCGACAAGGCCGCCACCGTCCTCGACAAGCCGTTCGAGAAGCCGGACCTGGTCCTCACCGACACGCACGGCAAGAAGTACGACCTCCGCAAGGAGACCGCGGGCAAGCCCACGCTGATCTACTTCGGCTACACCCACTGCCCCGACGTCTGCCCACTGACGATGAACAACATCGCCGTCGCCAAGAAGCAGCTGCCCAAGGCCGAGCAGGACGAGCTGCGCGTGGTGTTCGTCACCACCGATCCCCAGCGCGACACCTCGGCCGAACTCGGCAAGTGGCTCAAGGGCATCGACACCCGGTTCGTCGGCCTCACCGGCGACTTCGCGACCATCCAGGCCGGCGCACGCACCCTCGGCATCTCCATCGAGCCGACGCGGAAGGACAAGAACGGCAAGCGCGTCTCCGAGCACGGCACCCAGGTGATCGCGTTCTCCCCGAAGACCGACGGCGGCTATGTGCTCTACGGCGAGGACGCGAGCGTCGACGACTACATCAAGGACCTTCCCAAGATCGTCAAGGGGGAGAAGCCGTGAGGCGACGGCTCGGCCCAGCGGCCCTCGTCATAGCCGGAGCACTGGCCCTGGCGGGCTGCGGCGGCTCGGACTCCAGCGATGAGAGCGACTCGGGGAAGGCGGAACTCTCCGTCGGCTCCGCGTACATGCCGCAGCCGGTGTCCGACGACATGGCGGCCGGCTTCCTCACCGTCACCAACAAGGGCGGTGCCGCCGACGCGCTGACCTCGGTCACCAGCGACATCGCCGGGCAGGTCACCGTGCACCAGACCGTCGACGGGGCGATGCAGGAGGTCAAGAGCCTGAAAGTCCCCGCGGGCGGGCGGCTGGAGCTGAAGAGCGGCGCCGACCACCTGATGTTCGAACAGCTCAAGCGCAAGCCGAAGGAAGGTCAGACGGTCTCCGTCGAGCTGCACTTCGCCCACTCCGGCCCCGTGAAGGTCGAGATGCCGGTGAAGCCTGCGACCTACACCCCGAAGACCGGACACTGAGGGAGGGACCACTGTGACGCAGACCATCGCCCCCCGCGTCCGGACACTGGTGCTGCTGCTCCTGGCCGCGGCCTGCGCACTCCTGGCCGGGGCCGGCCCGGCCTCCGCGCACGCCGCTGTGACCGGCAGCGACCCCGGGCAGGGGGCGGTGGTCGACAAGGCCCCGGCCCGGATCTCGCTCACCTTCTCCGAGCAGGTCGCGCTGTCCGACGACTCGCTGCGCGTGCTCGACCCCGACGGCAAGCGCGTCGACACGGGCAAACCGGCCAACGTCAGCGGCACGACGTACGCCGTGCCCCTGCACCCGGGCCTGCCCGACGGCACGTACACCGTGGCCTACCAGGTCGTCTCGGCGGACAGCCATCCCGTCGCCGGCGCCTACACGTTCTCCATCGGCGCCCCCTCCAAGACGTCCGTGTCGGTTGCCGGGCAGTCGGCCGACGACGGGGTCGTGGGCTGGCTGTACGGCTTCGGGCGATACGTCTCGTACACCGGGTTCATCGTGATGGCCGGTGGCGCCGCCTTCGTGCTCGCCTGCTGGCGGCGCGGTGCCGGGGTGCGGCCGGTGCAGCGGTTCGTCGTCTCCGGGTGGGTCGCGCTGACCGCGGCGACCCTCGCCCTCCTGCTCCTGCGCGGCTCCTTCACCGGTTCCGGGAAGGTCACCGACATCTTCGACCTGTCCCTGCTCGGACAGGTGCTCCAGACCAAGACCGGCGCGGCCCTGGTGTCCCGGCTGCTGCTGCTCGCCGCGGCGGCCCTGTTCATCGCCGTGCTGTTCGGGGCCTATGCCCGCCCGTCTCCCACCACCACCCTGAACGGCGGCGCTACGCGCCGACAGCCTGATCCAAGTGAGGACGCCCAGGAGAAGCGGGACCTCACCTTCGGGCTCTCGATCGGCGGCGTCGTCGTGGCGGCCGGGCTCGCGGCGAGCTGGGCGATGTCCGAGCACGCCTCGGTCGGCCTCCAGGCGGGCATCGCCATGCCGGTGGACGTGCTCCATCTGCTGGCCGTGGCCGCCTGGCTCGGCGGACTGGGCGCGCTGCTGGCCGCCCTGTACCGCGCCCCCGCCGACACGCCCGTCGACGCCCCGGCCGTACGCCGCTTCTCCCAGGTCGCCTTCGGCAGCGTCCTCGCCCTGATCGCGACCGGGACGTACCAGTCCTGGCGCCAGCTCGGCTCCTGGTCGGCCTTCACCGGCACCCGCTACGGCCAGCTCCTCCTGGCCAAGATCGCCCTCGTGGCCGTCCTGGTCGGCGTCGCGTGGATCTCGCGCCGGTGGACGGGACGGCTCGCGGAGACGGTCCCGGTGGAGGCATCGGCGGTACGGGAGAAGGAGCGGGTCGGCGCGGGGGCGGATGCCGCCGGGGACGTGGACGCCACTGCCACCGGCCCGGGGGACGACTCCGGTGAGGGCGAAAGTGACGGTGATGGCGGCAGTGACACCGGCACCGGCCCAGACCCCGACGAGCGGCAGTCCGACTCCGAGCCCGCCGACGCCGAACGTGCCGCGCAGCTCGCCCGGCAGCAGGCCGCCCGGGACGCCGCACGGCAGAAGCGGATGCGGGACGCGGACCCGAACCTCTTCGGGCTGCGGCGCTCCGTCCTGGCCGAGGCCGGCATCGCGGTCGTGCTGCTCGCCGTCACCACCGTACTGACGCAGACCGAGCCGGGACGCACCGAGCAGGAGGCCAAGGCGGCCACCTCGTCCTCCGCATCCCCCTCCACCGACACGGGCGCCTCCGGGGCGCTGACCCTGAACATGCCGTTCGACACCGGCGGCGAGGACGGCAAGGGCATCGTCACCATCGACATCGACCCCGCACGCGTCGGCGACAACGAGATGCACGTCTACGTGGAGCGGCCCAACGGCCGGGCCTTCGACATCCCCGAGGTGAAGGTCGAGTTCACCCTCGAAGCCAAGGACATCGGGCCCCTGCCCGTCGTCCCCGACCACATCGCTACCGGACACTGGTCGGCGAACGGAGTGCAGATCCCCATGGCCGGCGACTGGCAGGTCGACGTGACCGTGCGGACCTCCGACATCGACGAGGTGACCGTCACCAAGAACGCGCAGATCGGCTGAAAGACCATGCCTGACCAGTTCCTTCCGAAAGCCCGCACCTCCGAGGTCACCACAGGGGAGAGCGAAGCGGCCCCCGTCCACGAGGGCATCTCACGACGGCGGCTGCTCGGCACCGCCGGTGCCACCGGTCTCGTCCTCGGCACGACGGGCGCCGCCGTGGGATACGCCGCCGCTCCCTCCGAGGCCGCCGCTCCCCTCACCTCGCTCGGCACGGACCGGGCGATGTTTCACGGGAAACATCAGCCCGGCATCACCGACGGCCTCCAGGCACGCGGCCACGTCGTCGCCTTCGACCTGTCGGCCGGAGCCGGACGCAAGGAGGCCGCCGCCCTGCTCCGTCGCTGGTCGGAGACGGCACGGCGGCTGATGGCGGGCGAGCCGAGTGCCCACGGCGACACCGACGTGGCCCGCGACGCCGGACCCTCGTCACTGACGATCACCTTCGGCTTCGGTCACAGCTTCTTCGCCAGAACGGGCCTGGAGAAGCAACGTCCCACCGCCCTGGACCCGCTGCCCGAGTTCTCCTCCGACCACCTCGACAAGAACCGCAGCAACGGCGACCTCTGGGTGCAGATCGGCGCCAACGACGCCCTGGTCGCCTTCCACGCCCTGCGCGCGATCCAGAAGGACGCGGGCCGGGCCGCCGGGGTGCGGTGGCAGATGAACGGCTTCAACCGCTCACCGGGCGCCACCTCCCATCCCATGACCGCCCGCAACCTGATGGGCCAGATCGACGGCACCCGCAATCCGAAGCCGAGCGAAACCGACTTCGACCAGCGCATCTTCGTCCCCGAGAAGGGCGAACCGGCCTGGATGGCGAACGGCTCCTACGCCGTCGTACGCCGGATCCGCATGCTCCTCGACGACTGGGAGAAGCTCTCCGTCAAAGCTCAGGAGGACGTGATCGGGCGCCGCAAGTCCGACGGGGCGGCGCTGTCCGGGGGCACGGAGACGACCGCGATGGACCTGGAGAAGACCGACGCCAAGGGCAACCTGGTCGTCCCGATCAACGCACACGCCCGCATCACACGGCCCGACCAGAACGGCGGCGCGGCGATGCTCCGCCGCCCGTTCTCCTTCCACGACGGCATCGGCACCGACGGGGTGCCCGACGCGGGGCTGCTCTTCATCTGCTGGCAGGCCGACCCGCTGCGCGGCTTCGTGCCGGTGCAGCGCAAGCTCGACCGGGGCGACGCCCTGTCACAGTTCATCCGGCACGAGTCGAGCGGGCTGTTCGCGGTGCCGGGCGGGGCCGCGGAGGGCGAATACGTGGGGCAGAAGTTGCTGGAGGGGTGAGACTTCATCCCTGTGCGGGCTTGTGGGGGATAGCGCTTCCGTGGGCCCATTAGGGTGAGGTCATGCCAGCGAGCTATGCGTATCTCGGCCCCGAGGGCACCTTCACCGAAGTCGCCCTGCGCACGCTTCCCGAGGCCGCCACCCGGGAGCTGATCCCGTACGTGTCCGTCCAGTCCGCGCTCGACGCGGTACGGGCCGGCGAGGCCGAAGCCGCGTTCGTGCCGATCGAGAACTCCGTCGAGGGCGGCATCACCACCACCCTCGACGAGCTGGTCGCCGGCGCTCCGCTGATGATCTATCGCGAGGTGCTGCTGTCGATCACCTTCGCACTGCTGGTCCGCCCCGGCACGAAGCTGTCGGACATCAAGACCGTCTCCGCCCACCCGGCCGCGCAGCCGCAGGTGCGCAACTGGCTGAAGAAGCACCTCCCGGACGCGCACTGGGAGTCGGCCGCCTCGAACGCGGATGCCGCCCGGTTGGTCCAGGAGGGCCAGTACGACGCCGCCTTCGCCGGTGAGTTCGCGGCTGCCCGCTACGGCCTGGAGGCCCTGGAGACCGGGATCCACGACGCGGAGAACGCCCAGACGCGGTTCGTCCTGGTCGGCCGGCCCGCCCGGCCCGCGGCGCCGACCGGCGCGGACAAGACGTCGATCGTGCTGTGGCAGCGCGACGACCACCCCGGCGGCCTGCGCGACCTGCTCGGCGAGTTCGCCACCCGCGGTATCAACCTGATGCTGCTCCAGTCCCGGCCCACCGGTGCGGGCATCGGCAACTACTGCTTCTGCATCGACGCCGAGGGCCACATCTCCGACCGCCGGGTGGCCGACGCCCTGATGGGCCTGAAGCGGATCTGCCTCCAGGTGCGCTACCTCGGCTCCTACCCGCGTGCGGACATGCAGCCGGGGGATGTGCAGCCGCCACGGCTGGGGACCTCCGACGAGGAGTTCGCGGGGGCGGCGGACTGGGTCGCGCGGTGCCAGGACGGCCGTTTCTAGGCCCGTCGTACCTGCTGATATTCGTTGTCCACAGAAGTTATCCACAGGTCCGCTTCTCGACCTGGGGACAAGTCGACAACGAACCATGAGTCAGTCGACAAATCACCCTACGGACCCCCGATGCGTCCATCGACGGGCAGGTCACCCTTCGTCCACTGTTTCCCCTTGCGTAACTCTTCGGGGTGACCTCTTTCTACTCGAAAGTGAGGGTAAAGCGGGTTTGCGCGGGGAATTCGTGGGGGTGATCGAGCCTTCCGGAGTGATCAATTCCGGAGTCCACAGATCTTCCACACAGCCTGTGGATAACTTTTCTGGGCGCGTGGATCCCTGTGGACAACTCACGCCCAAGTTCCGCTCCCCGCAAGGGATTCACGTCAACTCGGCGCCCTTCGGATGCCTCGCGCCAGGGACGACGGGCCGCTTCATTGACACCGCACGTCATTCGCACATAACGGTATGTATGCCGCGGCGGTCATAGTGAGTCGTGGGCGGTCAGCCCACACCGGTAGCCTTGAGCGCGTGATTGACCTTCGCCTGCTCCGTGAGGACCCCGACCGTGTGCGTGCGTCGCAGCGCGCCCGTGGAGAGGACGTCGCGCTCGTCGACTCCCTCCTGTCTGCCGACGAGCGGCGCAGGTCGTCCGGCGTCCGCTTCGACGAGCTGCGCGCCGAGCAGAAGGCACTCGGCAAGCTCATCCCCAAGGCGAGCGGGGACGAGAAGGCCGAGCTGCTGAAGAAGGCGAGCCAGCTCGCCGCCGACGTCAAGGCGGCCGACGCGGACCGCGACGCGGCGGCGACCGAGACCCAGGAGCTGCTCCAGAGGCTCGGCAACCTCGTCCACCCGGACGTGCCCGTGGGCGGCGAAGAGGACTTCGTCACCCTCGAGACGCACGGCACGATCCGCGACTTCACCGCAGAGGGCTTCGAGCCCAAGGACCACCTGGCGCTCGGCCAGATCCTCGGCGCGATCGACGTCGAGCGCGGCGCGAAGGTCTCCGGTTCGCGCTTCTACTTCCTGACGGGCGTGGGCGCACTCCTGGAGCTCGCCCTGGTGAACGCGGCGATGGCGCAGGCCACCGCGGCCGGCTTCACCCCGATGCTGACCCCGGCGCTGGTCCGCCCCCAGTCGATGGCGGGCACGGGCTTCCTCGGCCAGGCCGCGCAGGACGTCTACCACCTCGCCGACGACGACCTCTACCTGGTCGGCACGTCCGAGGTGCCGCTCGCGGCGTACCACATGGACGAGATCCTCGACGCCGACCGCCTCCCCCTGCGCTACGCGGGCTTCTCGCCCTGCTTCCGCCGCGAGGCCGGCTCGCACGGCAAGGACACCCGGGGCATCTTCCGCGTGCACCAGTTCGACAAGGTCGAGATGTTCTCCTACGTCGCTCCCGAGGACTCGCAGGCCGAGCACCAGCGCCTGCTGGAATGGGAGAAGCAGTGGCTGACCTCGCTGGAGCTGCCGTACCGCGTGATCGACGTGGCGAGCGCCGACCTGGGCTCCTCGGCCTCCCGCAAGTTCGACTGCGAGGCGTGGATCCCGACCCAGGGCAAGTACCGCGAGCTGACCTCGACCTCGGACTGCACCGAGTTCCAGTCCCGCCGCCTGTCGATCCGTGTCCGTGAGGGCAAGCAGGTCCGCCCGCTCGCCACGCTCAACGGCACGCTGTGCGCCGTCCCGCGCACGATCGTGGCGATCCTGGAGAACCACCAGCAGGCCGACGGTTCGGTGCGCGTGCCCGAGGTGCTGCGCCCGTACCTGGGCGGCCGGGAGGTCCTGGAGCCGGTGGCCAAGTGAGCGACACGGCTTCCCCGGGCGGCTTCCCGTACCGGCTCGTCGCCACCGATCTCGACGGGACGCTGCTGCGCTCCGACGAGACGGTGTCGCCGCGCACCCGTGACGCGCTCGCCGCGGCCACCGCGGCGGGCGCCGCGCACATCGTCGTCACCGGCCGCGCGGTTCCGTGGACCCGGCACATCCTCGACGAACTCGGCTACCAGGGCCTGGCGGTCTGCGGCCAGGGCGCGCAGGTCTACGACGCCGGCGCGCACCGCCTGCTGACGTCGGTGACGCTGGACCGGCAGCTGGCCGGGGTGGCGCTGGCCAAGATCGAGGCGGAGGTCGGCCCGCTGTACCTGGCGGCGAGCCGCGACGGCCTCGACGGCGCGGTGCTGGTCGGCCCGGGCTACGCGGTCCAGGGCACCCTGCCTGCCACGCCCTTCACGGACGCGTCGGATCTGTGGTCGGCGCCCCTGAACAAGCTGTACATCCAGCACCCGACGCTGACCGACGACGAGCTCTGCGAGGCGGCGACGCGGACCGCCGGCGGTTTCGTCACCGTCACGATGGCGGGTGAGGGCATCGTCGAGCTCCTCCCCCTGGGCCTGTCCAAGGCGACGGGCCTGTCCCTGGCGGCCCGCCGGCTCGGTATGAAGGCGGCCGACACGATCGCCTTCGGGGACATGCCCAACGACATACCGATGTTCGCCTGGGCTTCCTACGGCGTCGCCATGGCGGACGCCCACGAGGAACTGAAGGCGGTGGCCGACGAGGTGACGTCCTCTCACGACGAGGACGGCATCGCGGTGGTGCTGGAGCGCTTGCTGGGCTGAGCGTCGGGCCTGTCGCCCGTCGCGGGATGGTGCTCGGCGGAGGATGCACGAATCGAACGTGCGCGGGCTTTTCAGGCCCGACCTTGGCTTAGCAAGCCAGTGCCTTACCACTCGGCCAATCCTCCGGGTGGGCGACCCACGCGATGTGCGACTCGCGTGCTCGAAGCGGCCGCCCCGGGCAGCTCCCCGTGTGGGGCGGGTTCCACGGAGGGTAGTGACTACTCCGGATCCCGCCGCGGGCTGCCCTGAAGGGAGCTGGACGTACTGCCGTGCATGGACATCGTCCCGCTCCTCTCCCAGACCGTGGCGCCGGGCTCCTGGCCCGGCCGTGACGACAACCACTCTGCCCTCAGGGCGATGGGGACGCCACCGATTAAATCGGCGGTCCGACCGGCGGCGGTCCGGCTACTTCCTGCGCCACCTGCGCCGCCGGGCCTTGCTGAAGAACCAGCCCGCGGGCGGCTCGTCGGAGCGCCAGGGCTGCGGCTCCGGTTCCTCGCGGCGCCACTTCGCGGCGAGCATCCGGGCACGGGCGGACGGCTCGGAGGCCCCGGCGGAGCGTATGAAGTCCTCGTCCAGTACGACACCGTCGAGGTCGCCCCGGGTTTCGTCTCCGCGGTCGTCGTACTGAGCCCTCTCGCCCGCCATCGCCGCCCCTCCCAGCCGTCCAACTCCCGTTGTGTTTCCTTACAGTCCGTCCGCCCAGTGTGCCCTGGCAGAGGTGAAGCCTCCGTCAAGGCCGGGGCACGTCACTCCTCGCCGGCGAGTGTCAGGGAGCGCAGCTTCTGTCCGGCGAACCAGGTGGCCAGCACCGTGACGGCCACCAGCAGGACCGTCGCCGTGGTCAGGCCCACGTCCGAGGAGACCAGGTCCCCACCGGACACCTTCTGGGCCACCGCCAGCGACCACTGCTGGACGCTCAGCGTGCGCGCCCCCGGCACCAGGGAGCCGAACAGGGCCTCCCAGACCAGCGCGTAGACGAGACCGAACACCACCGCGTGCCGGGAGACCGTACCCAGCAGCAGGAACAGTGCCGCGTACGCGATGGACGCGACCAGTGCGGCCACGGTGTAGGCGACGGCGACCTGCTGTCCGTTGCCGTTCAGGACGAATCCGGCGATGAGCGTCGGCACCGCGGAGAACACCATGGTCACCGCGATCGCGACGATCAGCTTGGTGAAGATGATGGACGGCCGCTTGATCGGTTTGGACAGCAGGTAGACCACCGAGCCGTCGTCGATCTCCGGGCCGATCGCGCCCGTTCCGGCGATGACGCCGATGATCGGCACCATCGTGGCGAGGGCGAGTCCGCCCAGCAGGTCGGACGCCGTCTGGTCGTCCGCCCCGGCCAGGCCGCGCACCGCCACGGCGATCACGATCAGCAGCAGGGGCAGAGCGCCCAGGATGAGGGCCCGGCGCCGGCCGAGCAGGGCCCGGTAGGTGAGCCGGGCGACTGTGGGGTCGTACATCAGGGCCTCCTACGCCGCGACGAGGTACGAGAAGACGGACTCGAGGGACTCGTCGGACGGCGAGACCGTGAGCAGCCGGATGCCGTGGTCCCTGGCCACCCGCGGCAGCAGGGCCGTGAAGCGGCCGAAGTCGACGGCCTGGACGCGCAGCGCGCCCTCGGCGAGGTCGACCTCGATGCCGGCCGTCGACGGGTCGGCGATCAGCGCGGCCGCGAGGGCGCGGTCGTCGCTGGAACGCACCAGGTAGCGGTGCGGCCGGTCGGTCATCAGGCGGCGGATCTTCCGGAAGTCACCGCTGGCGGCGTGCCGGCCGGCGACGACGACCTCGATGTGCCAGGCGAGTTGCTCGACCTCTTCGAGGATGTGGGACGAGAACAGCACCGTGCGGCCCTCGTCGCCCATGCGGCGCAGCAGGTCCATCAGCTGCATGCGCTGGCGCGGGTCCATGCCGTTGAAGGGCTCGTCGAGCAGCAGCAGCGAGGGGTCGTGGACGAGGGCGCTCGCCATCTTCACGCGCTGGCGCATGCCCTTGGAGTACGTCTGGATCTTGCGGTCCTGCGCGTGCTCCATCTCGACCGTGGCCAGGGCCTTCTGGGCCGCCTTGGCGCCCAGACCGTGCAGCTCGGCGTTGGCCAGGACGAATTCCCTGCCGGTGAGGAAGTCGTACATCGCCTCCCGCTCGGGGACGACGCCGATGTGCTGGTAGATCTGCTCGTTGCGCCACACGGCCTGGCCGTCGAGGGTGACCGTGCCGGTGGAGGGTGCCAGGAAGCCGCCCATCATGTTGATGAGGGTGGACTTTCCGGCGCCGTTCGGGCCGAGCAGGCCGGTGACGCCGGGGCCGATGGTCATGGTGATGTCGTTGACGGCGACCACGTTGCCGAACCAGCGGGAGACGTGGTCGATGTTGAGCGTGGTCACAGGCCCACCTTCTTGTAGCGGCGCATCAGGAGGCCGTAGCTCGCCGCGATCAGGCCGAGTGCGACGAGGACGTAGACGACGCCCTCGGCGTTGTCCGGGCCCACCCCGCTGGGGGAGGCGGAGGTCGCGCCCAGGAACGCGGACTGCACACCGTCGATGATCGTGATCGGCGAGAACAGCCCGATCCACGGCACGGCGTCGCCGCTGCCCTGGGCGTCGGCGATGGCCTGCAGGGTGGAGACCGCGCCGTAGGTGATGGTCAGCACGGCGATCACGGCGGCGATGCCGAAGCCGCGGCGCGGGGTGAAGGACGCGATGACCAGGCCGATGCCGGCGAAGAGCAGTGAGAGCAGTGCCACGGAGACGAGTCCTTGAGCGAATCCCTTGGTCTGGTCGGCGAAGTCGAGCTTGGCCAGCAGCGCGCCCACGTAGAGCACGAGCAGGGGAGCGGCCGTGAGGACGAACAGCGCCGAGGCCAGCGCCGCGAACTTGGCGCGGACGTAGTCGGCGGTCTCGATGGGCCGCGAGAAGTACAGCGGAACGGTCTTGAAGCGCAGGTCCCGTGAGACGGACTGGGGTGCCTGCGAGGCGACGTACAGGCTGATGACCGCCTGCATGACGATCGCGTAGCGCGTGTAGTCCAGGGGCAGGGCACTGGCCTTGGTGGCGACCGCGACGGCGACCATGATGGCCGCGGGCACGCACATCACCACGAAGAGCAGCATCGGCAGCACCTTGGACTTCACCGAGCGGCCGAGGCCGTAGGAGCCGCGCAGGGACTGCGAGTACAGGGAGCGTCGGGCGTAGGCGCGGCCGAGGCGCGGCCCGTCGTAGTTGCGGTAGCCGATGTTGTGGATGCGGGTCTGGTCACCCGGTGCCGGGGCGGGTGTCCCCGTGGCGTGCTCAACCGCCATGGCCGACCGCCTCCTTCCGCTGCTCGCGCTCGTCGCTGCTGGTGAAGACCTCGGAGATGTGGTGCCGGCGCTGCTCCATGCGCACCAGGCCGAGTCCGAGGTCCGCGATCACGTCCCGGACCAGGTCGTACGTCTCCTCGCCCTGAGCGGTGAGCAGCAGGACGTGCCCGGCGCCCGGCAGGCCGCTGCCGTCCTCGGCACTCACCCCGCGCGCGTGCAGCGCCTCGCGGACCGCGCGGGTACCGTCCGGGTGCTCGTCGGTGTCGGTGACCTCGATCGCGAGGGTGGTGGTGATCTGCGTGAAGTCCGTGGTGGAGCTGGAGCGCAGGAGCTTGCCGCCGTCGACGACGATGACGTGGTCACAGGTGCGCTCGAGTTCGCCCAGCAGGTGGGAGGTGACCAGGACCGAGATGCCGAAGTCGGTGTGGATGCGGCGGATCAGGCCGAGCATCTCGTCGCGGCCGACCGGGTCGAGGCCGTTGGTCGGCTCGTCCAGGAAGACCAGCTGCGGGTCGTGGACGAGGGCCTGCGCGAGCTTGACGCGCTGCTTCATGCCGGTCGAGTAGCCGCCGATGGGGCGATAGCGCTCCTCGTACAAGCCGACGTGGCGCAGGGTGTCGGCGGTGCGCTCGCGCGCGGCCGCGGGCGGCAGGCCGGACATGCGCGCCATGTGGACGACGAACTCGGTGGCCGAGACGTCGGGCGGCAGGCAGTCGTGCTCGGGCATGTAGCCGACCCGCTCGCGGATGGCGGCGCCCTTGGTGGCGACGTCGAGACCGAGCACTTCGGCGCGGCCCTCGGTGGCGGGGGACAGACCCAGCAGGATCTTGATCAGTGTGGACTTGCCGGCTCCGTTGGCTCCGACGAGTCCGGTCACACCGGGCCCGACGTCCACGGAGAGCCGGTCAAGCGCGGTCACCCGGGGGAACCGCTTGCTCAGGCTTTCGGTCGCGATCACAGTCACCCTTTGAAGGTAGGGGCCGTGCGCGTGGTGGTCATCACTCCGCAGAGCTGTCTTCGGGTCAGCCCTGAGTATTACGGGCCCCTAGGGGAGCTGGTTCTCGAGGGTTACCACGACGGGGAAGCTCCCTGTTGACGAACTCTCTAACAACTGCCAGATTCGCCGGATGACGTTGCTCACGGGTGCGCGGGAGCGCAGGGTGCGGACCGGCGAAGTCGAGCTGTGCGTGGCCGAGCTGGGTGATCCGGAGCGGCCGACGGTCGTCCTGGTGCACGGCTACCCCGACAGCAAAGAGGTGTGGTCCGAGGTCGCCGAGCGGCTCGCCGGGCACTTCCACGTGGTGGCGTACGACGTCCGCGGCCACGGGCGGTCGACGGCGCCGCGGCCGCTGCGGGGCGGGTTCACGCTGGAGAAGCTGACGGACGACTTCCTGGCCGTCGCGGACGCGGTGAGTCCGGACGCGCCGGTGCACCTCGTCGGGCACGACTGGGGCTCGGTGCAGGGCTGGGAGTTCACCACCGTGAGGCGCACCGAGGGACGCATCGCGTCCTTCACCTCGATGTCCGGGCCGTCCCTCGACCACTACGGCCACTGGATCGGCCGGCGCGTGAAGCGGCCGACCCCGCGCCGGGCCGGCCAGCTTCTCGGGCAGGGCGCCCGGTCCTGGTACGTCTACCTGCTGCACACTCCCGTGCTGCCCGAGCTGGCCTGGCGCGGCCCGCTCGGCAAGCGCTGGCCACGGGTGCTGGAGCGGGTCGAGAAGGTGCCCCGGGGCGACTACCCCACCTCGTCCCTGCCGTCGGACGCTGCGCACGGGGCCTGGCTGTACCGGGACAACGTCCGGCCCCGGCTGCGCAGGCCACGCCCGGACGCGCACGCCCACGCGCCCGTGCAGATCATCACGCCCCTGGAGGACCGGTTCCTCTCGGAGCGGCTCCACAACGAACTGGACCAGTGGGTTCCGCAGTTGACCCGCAGGACGATCCGGGCGGGGCACTGGGTCCCGCGGACCCGTCCTGACCGACTGGCCTCATGGATCGAGGAATTCGTGATGTCGGTCGGGAGCGGACGGTCTCCGGTGGCGGTGAGCGGCGCGCACGCCGAGCGGTTCGGCGGGCAGCTCGTGCTGGTCACCGGGGCGGGCAGCGGTATCGGGCGGGCGACGGCGCTCGCCTTCGCCGGGGCCGGGGCGCGCGTGGTGGCCGTCGACCGGAACGCGGAGGCTGCGGCCCGCACCGCCGAGTCGTCCCGCCTGCTGGGCGCCCCCGAGGCCTGGGCGGAGACGGTCGACGTCTCCGACGAGCAGGCCATGGAGAAGCTCGCCGAGAAGGTCACCACCGAGTACGGAGTGGTGGACGTCCTCGTGAACAACGCCGGGATCGGACTGTCCGGTTCCTTCTTCGACACCACGCCGGAGGACTGGAAGAAGGTCCTCGACGTCAACCTGTGGGGTGTCATCCACGGCTGCCGGCTCCTCGGCCGGCGGATGGCCGAGCGCGGGCAGGGCGGCCACATCGTCAACGTGGCGTCGGCCGCGGCCTACCTGCCGTCCCGGGCGCTGCCCGCGTACAGCACCTCCAAGGCGGCCGTGCTGATGCTCAGCGAGTGCCTGCGGGCGGAGCTGGCCGGGCAGGGGATCGGCGTGACGGCGGTCTGCCCCGGGTTCGTCAACACGGCCATCACGTCGACGGCGCACTTCGCGGGGGTCGACACCCGGGAGGAGAAGCTGCTGCAGAAGCGCGCCGCCCGTCTGTACGGTCTGCGCAACTACCCGCCGGAAAAGGTGGCTCGGGCGATCCTGCGGGCCGTGACGCGCAACGAGGCGGTGGTTCCGGTCACGCCGGAGGCGCGGGGTGCGCGGTGGCTGTCGCGGTGGGCGCCGGGGGCACTGCGGGGCATCGCGCGGGTGAAGCCACCGGTGTGACGGGCCACCAAAGTCCGCTCCAGCAAGGCTAGTTGTCCACAGAGACGCCCATTCTCTCTGTGGATAACACCACTTGGTTGTGGATCAAACCTGGGAAGTGAAACTCGATCGCGTGATTCACGTCTCTCCCGCACTCTGAGGGCATGGACGAAAGACGCACCGTGAAGGTGTCGAAGTACCTGTCGAAGCATCTGCGTCACCAGCCGGAACGCATCGGGCTCACGCTCGACGAGGCCGGCTGGGCCGAGATCGACACGTTGATCGCCGCGGCCGCCACGCACGGCTTCCGGTTCACCCGGGACGAACTGGACCATGTCGTCGCCGCCAACGACAAGCGGCGTTTCGCCGTCGAGGGCACCCGGATCCGCGCCAGCCAGGGCCACAGCGTCGGGGTGGACCTCGGGCTGCCCACGGCGACCCCGCCCGCACACCTCTACCACGGCACTGTCGCCCGCAATCTGGACGCGATCCAGGACGAGGGCCTCCGGCCGATGAACCGGCACGCCGTGCACCTCTCCGCCGACCGCGAGACGGCGACCCGCGTCGGAGCCCGCCGAGGGCGGCCGGTCGTGCTGGGAGTCGACGCGGCCGCCATGCACGCCGACGGCCATGTCTTCCACGTCAGCGCGAACGGAGTGTGGCTGATCCCGGCTGTACCGCCGCGCTACCTGCGCTTTCCCGGGTCGCGCTGACCTGCTGGTGCGACCAGACGCTCACGACGGCTGTTTCACGTGAAACACGGGTGCCCCCCGGGCTCGACGCCATGAGTCCGCGTCCGAGCACCGTGACCCTCCCGTACCACCGTCGGCACGAAGGCGACCGCGCGGCCTGGACACTCCCCATGGCTGAAGAGCGCGGTTGCCCGCTCAGATACCGATGAGCCGGACACGGTCGCCGCGCAACCGGGCCGTCCCCAGCCCATTCCTGACCACGGTCCCTCCGCTTAGCGCGCTGAGTCCGTCACCGATCACGGAGACATCAGTCTGGGCTGATCGCTCATCGGCCGGGCGTTCCCACCCGAAGGTGGCGTCGCAGTTCAGCGAGGCGGGACCATCCGACGAGAGCCCTTACGCTCGACGCATGAGCCTGCGTCTGAGCACCGTGATCCTGCCCTACCTCCGCTGGCACGAGGGCGGTCGTGACACGTGGCAGCGGGCCGAGCAGCTCGGGTTCCACACCGCGTACACCTACGACCACCTGTCGTGGCGAACCTTCCGGGACGGGCCGTGGTTCGGCGCCGTCCCGACCCTGACCGCCGCCGCGGCCGTCACCGAACGGCTGCGGCTGGGCACCCTCGTGACCTCGCCGAACTTCCGGCACCCGGTGACCCTGGCCAAGGAGCTGATCTCTCTCGACGACATCTCCGGTGGGCGGATCACACTGGGCATCGGCGCGGGCGGCTCCGGCTTCGACGCCACCGCGCTCGGCCAGGAACCGTGGACACCGCGCGAGCGGGCCGACCGCCTCGCCGAGTTCGTCCCGCTGCTCGACCGGCTGCTCAGCGAGGACTCCGTGTCGTACGAGGGCGACTTCTACTCCGCCCACGAGGCCCGGAACATCCCCGGCTGTGTGCAGCGCCCCCGGCTGCCGTTCGCGGTGGCGGCGACCGGGCCGCGCGGGATGCGGCTCGCCGCCCGGTACGGGCAGGCCTGGGTCACCACCGGCGACCCCAAGCTGTACGAGAACGGCACGTCCGAACAGTCGATTCAGGCCATTCGCGGGCAGGCGGAGAAGCTCGACGACATCTGCGCCGAGGTCGGCCGGGACATGTCCGGCCTCGACCGGGTCCTGCTCACCGGCTTCACGCCGGACCGGGGCGGCCCGCTCCGGTCCCTGAACGCGTTCGTGGACTTCGCCGGACGCCATGCGGAGCTGGGCTTCACCGAGATCGTGGTCCACTGGCCGATCCCCGACTCGCCGTTCGCGGCGGAGGAGAAGGTCTTCGAGCAGATCGCGATGGAGGCGCCGGCGCAGCTGCACTGAGCACGGGCGGATGTGCCGAGGAGCCTCTGGTGAGGGGCTCCCTCGACAGGGCTCCCGGCTACGGGCCCCTGGTGAGGGGCCCTGGTGAGGGGCCCTGGTGAGGGGCCCTGGTGAGGGGCCCTGGTGAGGGCGGTATCCACTCACCTGTGCGGAGCCCCGCACGCCCGTGCAGGTGTGTGCGGGACAATGTCCGGGTGACCTCAGCGACCCGACAGCCCGAGACCGCGGCCGAGACCCTCCCGCCGCGGCTGATCGCCACCGACCTCGACGGCACCCTGCTGCGCGACGACAAGTCGGTGTCCCCGCGTACGGTCGCCGCGCTGGCCGCCGCCGAGGAGGCGGGCGTCGAGGTCTTCTTCGTCACGGGCCGCCCGGCCCGCTGGATGGACGTCGTCAGCGACCACGTGCACGGCCACGGTCTGGCCATCTGCGGCAACGGCGCCGCCGTGGTCGACCTGCACGGCGGCCCGGGTGCCCACCGGTTCGTGAAGGTGCGGGAGCTGGCACGGGGGAACGCCCTGGACGCCGTACAGCTGCTGCGAGACGCGGCGCCGGGCACGGTGTACGCGGTGGAGCAGACGTACGGCTTCTACCAGGAGCCGGCGTACCCGAAGCTGCACATGGAGATACCGGACAGCCTCGCCCCGGCCGAGGAGCTGCTGGGCCCGGACCACCCGGCCGCCGCGGAGCCGGTGCTGAAGATCCTGGCCTACCACCCCGAGATCGACCCCGACGCCTTCCTGACCCTGGCCCGCCTCGCCATCGGCGAGCGCGCCAACGTCACCCGCTCCAGCCCCAGCGCCCTGCTCGAGATCAGCGGCCCGGGAGTCTCGAAGGCCAGCACCCTCGCCCTGTGCTGCGCCGAACGCGGTATCTCGCACGAGCAGGTCGTCGCCTTCGGTGACATGCCCAACGACGTGGAGATGCTGACCTGGGCGGGCCGGTCGTACGCGATGGGCAACGCGCACCCGGACGTGATCTCCGCTGCCTCGGGCCGGACGGTCGCGAACAACGAGGACGGGGTGGCGGTCGTGATCGAGCAGTTGCTGACGGAACTGCCGTAGCCGTCGGGGGCAGGGGGGTCTCAGAGGGACACCCCGCGTGCCGCCAGCCACGGAACCGGGTTCACGGCCGAGCCCGACTCCGGTGTGACCCGGACCTCGAAGTGCAGGTGCGGCCCGGTGGAGTTGCCCGTGGTGCCCGACTGGCCGATCCACTGGCCGGGGCTGACGTGCTCCCCCTGGTCGACCGCGAGGGAAGCGAGATGGGCGTACTGCGTGTAGTAGCCGCCCGCGTGTTTGAGCACGATCTCCATGCCGAAGGCACCACCGCAGGACACCTTCACCACCCGGCCCGCACCCACCGCCCGCACCGGCGTGCCGATCGGCACGGCGAAGTCCTGCCCGGTGTGCCGGTTCGACCAGCGCTCACCGCCGCTGCCGTAGGACGCCGACAGCTCGTACGTCTCGACCGGCGCGACCCACTCGCCGGCGGTGAAGCCCGTCTCCGGCTGGTCGAGCCGGACGGCTCCGCGGCACGCCCCCGCGGAGACCGCGGCGTCCGCCTGCCCCTGGAGCTCCGAGCGGGCCGTCTCCAGCTTCCGCTCGATGTCCGCCTTCAGACCCGCGAGTTGGGTGTTGCGCTTGTCCAGCGCCTGCCACTGGGCCGCGGCCCTGGCCTCGTCCGCCGCGAGCCGGGCCTCGGCGCGCTGGTTCTTGGCGATCGCGTTGTTGACGGCGAGGTCCGCCTGTGAGAAAGCGTGCTGACCTCGCATCAGGCCGTCGGGGTTGTCGGCGAGGATCATGTGCGCGGCCACCGGCAGACCACCGCTGCCGCGGTACTGGGCCCGGGCGATCCGGCCCAGATCCTCGTGCAGGGCGGCGATGTGCCGCCGCTGCGCGTCCAGGAGTGCCTCCGCCCGCTGGGCTTCTTCCCGCTGCTCCTCGGCCTCCTTGCGGCCGGCCTCGTACTGCTGTGTCGCCACCGCGGCCTCCTCGTACAGCCGCGCCACTTCGGCGCTGAGGCCAGTGTCCGCGTCGGTCCCCGTGCCGTTCCCGGGTGCCTTGTGCGCTGCCGTCGGCCGGGCCGCGAGCACGGCCAGCGCGCACAGCAGGACCGGAACCAGCAGCCGATGACGGCGATATGAGCGCATGTCAGCGATCGTCGCCCAGCTCCGCCGGCCTGGTCTTGTTCACGTCGTACGCCTGGGGGACCGGTTGCGCCGAACGGCCCAGTGCGTGCCGTCCTCGGCCGCTACCGCGCTGCCACCAGCGACTCCACCGCCGCCTCCCGCTCGGCCATCCCGCGCAGCGGCCCGTCCACCGCCATCAGCTCCGCGTACGGACCGCGCTGCACCACCCGTCCCTGGTCCAGCACGAGCACCTCGTCGACCGCTTCGAGGCCCGCCAGCCGGTGCGTGATGAGCAGCGTCGTCCTGCCCTCGGTGGCTGCCAGCAGATCGGCGGTGAGCGCGTCCGCGGTCGGCAGGTCGAGGTGCTCGGCCGGCTCGTCGAGCACCAGGACGGGGAAGTCCGCGAGGAGCGCCCGGGCCAGCGCCAGTCGCTGCCGCTGGCCTCCCGACAACCGCGCCCCGTGCTCGCCGACGAGCGTGTCGAGCCCGTCAGGCAGGCTGTCGGCCCAGTCCAGCAGCCGAGCGCGGCCGAGCGCGGCGCGCAGGTGAGCCTCGGTGGCGTCCTTCCTGGCGAGCAGCAGGTTCTCGCGCAGCGAGCTGTCGAAGAGGTGCGCGTCCTGCGCACACAGCCCGACGAGCTCCCGTACGTCGTCACTGTGCAGCCCGTACGCGTCCACGCCCGCCAGCGTGTACGAACCCGTCTCCGCGTCGAGGAACCGCAGCAGCACCTGCGCCAGCGTGGTCTTGCCGGAGCCGGACGGGCCGACGACGGCGATCCGGCGGCCTTCCTCGAGGGCCAGGTCGAGTCCGGCGAGCGCGTCCCGGTCCTGCCCGGCGTACCGGGCGGTCAGCCCTCCGACAACGACCGGGAACGGCGACGCGGGCGCCTTCCGGGGCCGCTCCGGCTCCCTCACGGGCGCCGACGCGTCCAGCACCTCGTACACCCGCTCCGCGCTCCGGCGCACGCGCTGCCGGTACTGCACGGCGAGCGGCAGCCCGAGTACGGCCTCGAAGGCTGCGAGCGGGGTCAGGACGACGACGGCCATGGTCACGCCGTCGAGCCGCCCGGCGGCGACCGCCTGCGCGCCGGCCAGGGCGGCGGCCGTGACGGTCAGGCCGGAGATCAACGCGGTGAGACCGTCGCCGAGGGCCGTGGCGGTGGCGGCGCGCGAGGCGATCCGGGTGAGCGCCCCGTCGGTCTCGCGGGCCTGGGCGGCCCGCACGGGCAGGGCACCGGCGACGGTCAGCTCCGCGGTGCCGGTGAGCAGATCGGCCATCCGCGTCGCGAGCACCCCGCGGGCGGGCGCCAGCCTGTGCTCGGCCCGCCGCGCCACCGCGTTGGTGATCAGCGGCACGCCGACCCCCGCCGCCAGGAGACCGGCCGCGAGCACCGCGCCGGCCTCGGGCAGCAGCCATGCCGTGAAGCCGACCGACGCGGCCGACACGACGACGGCCGCCCCGGCCGGCAGCAGCCACCGCAGCCAGTAGTCCTGCAGGGCGTCCACGTCCGAGACCAGCCGGGAGAGCAGGTCACCCCGGCGGACCCGGCGCAGCCCGGCCGGCGCCAGCCGCTCCAGCCTGCGGAACACCGCGACCCGGGTGTCCGCCAGCATCCGCAGCACGGCGTCGTGCGACACCAGCCGCTCCGCGTAGCGGAACACGGCCCGCCCGATCCCGAATGCACGCGTCGCCGTGACGGCCATCATCAGATACAGCACGGGCGGCTGCTGCGAGGCCCGCGAGATCAGCCACCCGGAGGTGGCCATGAGCCCCACTGCACTCCCCAGCGCGAGACTCCCGAGCAGCAGTGCGAGTCCCAGCCGCCCGCGCCGGGCAGCGGACATGGCGCGGACGCGTGCGAGGACACCGCCAGAAGCCGACGGTTCGGCAGGCTCGGCCGGGAGGGGCGGTTCCATCTCGACGGGTCGCGTTCCGGCCCCCCGGGCCGCGGCGGACGCCACGGGCAAGGCAGCGGTGGTCCCGGGCTCCGCCAGCCGTACGACCCGGTCCGCGACCTCCAGCAGCGCCGGCCGGTGCACCACCAGCAGCACCGTCCGGCCGGCCGCAAGACGCCGCACGGCCGCGACGACCTCGGCCTCGGTGGCCCCGTCCAGCGCCGCCGTCGGCTCGTCGAGCAGCAGCACGGGCCGGTCCGCAAGGAACGCCCGGGCCAGCGCGAGCCGCTGCCGCTGCCCGGCGGACAGCCCGGCGCCGTCCTCCCCGAGCACGGTGTCCACGCCCTCGGGCAGCGCGTCGACGAACTCCAGCGCCCCGGCGTCCCGCAACGCCCGCCGTACGGAGCCGTCGTCGGCGCCGGGCCGCGCCAGCCGTACGTTCTCGGCGATCGTCCCGGCGTAGAGATGCGGACGCTGCGGCACCCACGCGATCCGGGAGCGCCACTGCTCCAGGTCGGCTTCGGCGAGATCGACTCCCCCGACCCGCACCCGCCCCTCGGCCGGACGCACGAACCCCAGCAGGACGCTCAGCAGCGTCGACTTGCCGGCACCGCTCGGCCCCACCAGCGCGACCGTCTCCCCGGGCTGCACACCGAAGGACACGTTCGAGACGGCGTCCGCCGACCGCCCCGGGTACCGGACGGTCACCCCCTCGAACCACAGCGCATCCTCCGTCACGGCCTCGTGGCCGGACGCCGGGACGGGTGTCTCCAGGACCTCGAAGATCTCCTCGGCTGCCGCGAGCCCCTCCGCCGCCGCGTGGTACTGGGCCCCTACCTGCCGCACCGGCAGATACGCCTCGGGCGCGAGGATCAGGATGACGAGACCGATGTACAGGTCCATCTCGCCGTGCACCAGCCGCATGCCGATCGTCACGGCGACCAGAGCCACCGAGATCGTTGCGAGCAGTTCCAGGGCAAAGGAGGAGATGAAGGCGATCCGCAGTGTCCGCATGGTCGCCCGCCGGTACTCGCCGGTGATCCGCTGGATCGACTCGGCCTGTGCCTTGGCCCGCCCGAAGACCTTCAGCGTCGGCAGTCCCGCCACGACGTCCAGGAAGTGCCCGGACAGCCGCGACAGCAGCCGCCACTGACGGTCCATCCGGGACTGGGTCGCCCAGCCGATCAGCACCATGAAGACCGGGATGAGCGGCAGGGTGCCCACGATGATGGCCGCGGAGACCCAGTCCTCGGTGACGATCCGCGCCAGCACCGCCACCGGCACGACCACCGCGAGACCCAACTGCGGCAGATACCGCGAGAAGTAGTCGTCGAGGGCATCGACGCCTCGGGTGGCCAGGGCGACCAGCGAACCGGTCCGCTGCCCGCTCAGCCAGCCCGGCCCCAGCTCGGTGGAGCGCTCCAGCAACCGCCGCCGCAGCTCGGACTTCACCGCCGCGCTCGCCCGGTGCGCGGCGAGCTCGGTGAGCCAGCCGACCAGCGCCCGTCCGACCGCGACGACTGCCAGCAGCAGCAGGGGAGTGCCGAGTTCGGACACCGCCATGCGGTGCTGGAACGCGCCGACCACCACCTCGGCGATGAGCATCGCCTGCGCGATGACCAGCCCCGCTCCCACGGCGCCCAGGGCCACGACCGCCACAAGGAAGCCCCGGGTGGCATGGGCGTACCGGAGCAGACGCGGATCGATTGGTTTCACGTGAAACACACCTCAGTGCGCGGTCTCGGCGATGTGCTGCGTACCGATCCGCTTGCGGAACACCCAGTACGTCCAGCCCTGGTAGAGCAGGACGACCGGAGTGGCGATCCCGGCACACCAGGTCATGATCTTCAGCGTGTACGGGCTGGACGAGGCGTTGGTGACCGTCAGGCTCCAGTCCGGGTTCAGCGTCGACGGCATGACGTTCGGGAAGAGCGTCAGGAAGAGCATCGCCACCGTGGCCACGATGGTGAGCCCCGACAGGGCGAACGCCCAGCCCTCACGCCCGGCCCGTGCCGCGGCCAGGGCCACGAGGAGCGACGCCACGGCCACGACCATCGCCACGAGCGACGAACCGTCACCCAGGTCGGCCTGCGTCCACAGCAGGAAGACGAGCGCCAGCAGGGCGGTCACCAGCCCGACGCGCAGCGCCAGCTTCCGCGCCCGCTCCCGGATCTCCCCGACGGTCTTGAGCCCGACGAACACCGTCCCGTGGAAGGTGAACAGCGCCAGCGTGACCAGACCGCCCAGCAACGCGTACGGGTTGAGCAGGTCCAGTACGCCGCCGGCGTAGTTGAAGTCCTGGTCGATCTTCACCCCCCGCACGATGTTGCCGAAGGCCACGCCCCACAGGAAGGCGGGCAGCAGCGAGGCCCAGAAGATCGCTGCCTCCCAGTTGCGCTGCCAGTTCTCCTCGGGCCGCTTCACGCGGTACTCGAAGGCCACGCCCCGGACGATCAGGCAGACCAGGATGAGCAGCAGAGGCAGGTAGAAGCCGGAGAAGAGCGTGGCGTACCACTCGGGGAAGGCTGCGAAGGTCGCGCCGCCCGCCGAGAGCAGCCACACCTCGTTGCCGTCCCAGACGGGGCCGATGGTGTTGATCAGCACCCGCTTCTCCGGCCGGTTCCGGGCGAGGAGCTTCGTGAGCACGCCGACCCCGAAGTCGAAGCCCTCGAGGAAGAAGTAGCCGGTCCACAGGACGGCGATGAGGACGAACCAGATGTCGTGCAGTTCCATGACTGTGCAGCTCCCTCGGCCTAGTACGAGAAGGCCATCGGCTTGTCGGCGTCACGGGAGTCGCCGCCGATCTTCGTGGGCGGGTTGAGGTCGGCCTCGGTGAGCTCCGGCGGACCCGCCTTGACGTACTTGACCAGCAGCTTGACCTCGACGACGGCGAGGATCGCGTACAGCGTGGTGAAGACGATCATCGACGTGATGACCTCGGCCTGGGAGACACCGGGGGAGACCGCGTCACGCGTCTGGAACAGTCCGTAGACGACCCACGGCTGGCGGCCCATCTCGGTGAAGATCCAGCCCCAGGAGCTGGCGATCAGCGGGAAGCCCAGGGTGAGGATCGCGATGCGCCAGTACCACTTGGTGAGGGTCGGGCCGAGCGCCTTCTTCGGCAGCAGCGCGAGATGCGGCACCTCGTCGTCGCCCGTCCTCAGGTGCTGCGGCAGCATGAACTTCTTGCGGGTCAGCCACAGCCCGGCCAGACCGATGGCGAACGACGTCATGCCGAAGCCGATCATCCACCGGAAGCCCCAGTACGCGACGGGGATGTTGGGCCGGTAGTCGCCGGGCCCGTACTTCTCCTGCTCGGCCTTGTTGACGTCGTTGATGCCGGGCACGTACGAGGTGAAGTCGTCCTTCGCGAGGAAGGACAGCAGGCCGGGGATCTCGATGGCGACCTTGTTGTGGCCCTTGTCGACGTCGCCGATGGCGAAGACCGAGAAGGGAGCCGGCTTCTCGCCGTCCCACAGCGCCTCGGCCGCGGCCATCTTCATCGGCTGCTGCTGGTACATGATCTTGCCGAGTACGTCACCGCTGACCGCGGTGAGGAGACCGCCGATGACGACGGTGACGAGGCCCAGCCGCAGCGAGGTCTTCATCACCGGGACGTGCTTCTTGCGGACCAGGTGGAAGGCGGCGATGCCGACCATGAAGGCGCCGCCGGTCAGGAAGGCCGCGGTGAGCGTGTGGAAGACCTGGGCGAGGGCCGTGTTCTGGGTCAGCACCAGCCAGAAGTCGGTGAGTTCGGCGCGGCCCTTCGCCTCGTTGATCCGGTAGCCGACCGGGTGCTGCATCCAGGAGTTGGCCGCCAGGATGAAGTAGGCCGACAGGATCGTGCCGATCGAGACCATCCATATGCAGGCCAGGTGGATCTTCTTCGGCAGCTTGTCCCAGCCGAAGATCCACAGGCCGATGAAGGTCGACTCGAAGAAGAAGGCGATCAGGGCCTCGAAGGCCAGCGGCGCACCGAAGACGTCACCGACGAACCGTGAGTAGTCCGACCAGTTCATGCCGAACTGGAACTCCTGCACGATGCCGGTGACCACACCCATCGCGATGTTGATCAGGAAGAGCTTGCCCCAGAACTTCGTCGCCTGGAGGTACTTCTCCTTCTCCGTCCGCACCCAGGCCGTCTGCAGTCCGGCCGTGAGCGCGGCCAGTGAGATCGTCAGGGGGACGAACAGAAAGTGGTACACGGTGGTGATGCCGAACTGCCATCGCGCCAGGGTCTCCGGCGCCAAAGCCAGGTCCACGTCGCCGCTCCTTACACTACGCTTGTGAAAGCGTTCACATTCACAAGCCATTATGCAGCACGGACTTTCGAGCCCTGGAGGGGGCCCCTGTCTCCCCCGTCACAGTCGATCGCCCCCTTGACCCGAACTTCAACATATTGTTGAATCGGTGGCATGCGACACAGGAGTGCCTGTTTCACGTGAAACAGGCACCCAGGGGGTCGACAAGGCGAGCACCGTCGCCTTCTGGACCGAGGGGGATGCCCTCACCCTCCCCTACGGACCCCACGCCGATCTCACGGGACGGCGAGCGCCGCCTCGCCGACCCGTGCAATGCCCTCGGCCGCCTCGACGGCGACCCCGGTCTGCTCGCGACCGTGCGGGACGGCGACCCCGTACGCGTGGAACTCCTGGACGCCTGACCTGGCTCGCGGACCTACAGCTCCTTACGGAACCCTTCCGACACCTTCAGGAAGATGTCGTTCGCCTCGGCCTCCCCGACCGTCACCCGCACGCCCTCGCCCGGGAACGGCCGGATCACCACACCTGCCTGCTCGCATGCCTGCGCGAAGGCGACCGTGCGCTCCCCCAGCCGCAGCCACACGAAGTTGGCCTGGGTCTCGGGCACCGTCCAGCCCTGCGAGCGCAGCCCGTCCACCACACGGGTGCGCTCGCACACCAGCGAGCCGACCCGGCCGAACAGTTCATCCTCGGCCCGCAGCGAGGCGATCGCCGCCTCCTGCGCGAGCTGGCTCACGCCGAACGGCACCGCTGTCTTGCGCAGCGCCGCGGCCACCGGTTCGTGGGCGATGGCGAAGCCGACACGCAGGCCGGCGAGGCCGTACGCCTTCGAGAAGGTCCGCAGGACGCAGACGTTGGGCCGGTCACGGTAGATCTCGACGCCGTCCGGTACCTCGGGATCGCGGATGAACTCGCGGTAGGCCTCGTCGAGGACCACCAGCACATCACGCGGGACCCGGTCCAGGAAGCGCTCCAGCTCCGCCCGGCGCACCACCGTGCCGGTCGGGTTGTTGGGGTTGCAGACGAAGATCAGCCGCGTCCGGTCGGTGATCGCGTCGGCCATCGCGTCGAGGTCGTGCACATCCCCGGGCGTCAGCGGCACCTGGACCGACCTCGCGCCGCTGATCTGCGTGATGATCGGGTACGCCTCGAACGACCGCCAGGCGTAGATCACCTCGTCGCCCGGGCCTGAGGTGGCCTGGATCAGCTGCTGGGCGACACCGACCGAACCGGTACCGGTGGCCAGGTGGGAGAGCGGTACGCCGAACCGCTCGGACAGCTCGTTCATCAGAGCCGTACAGGCCATGTCCGGGTAGCGGTTGAACGTGCAGACCGCCGCCGTCACGGTCTCCATCACGCCCGGCAGCGGCGGATACGGGTTCTCGTTGGAGGACAGCTTGTAGGCCACCGGACCACCTGCCGCGGCGGGCTTACCCGGCCTGTAGGTGGGGATCCCCTCCAGCTCGGCGCGCAGCTTGGGGCTCGTCTCGCTCACCGCAGTCCTCCTCGTGAAGACCGGCGGCCCATGACCGCCGCCGACATCCAATACTCCTCACCTTATGAGGATTCGGCGCCGCTGCGTATAGCCACGACCGCGGCGGCCGTCCCTGACGTCCCCCGTCCCAACGGCATCAGGGGCATCGCCGCACCAAGGCGTACGAATCCAGGGGCGCGCTGCACATATATCTATGCGCCGGTGGTGCACGCCGTGGCGCGCATCCCCCGTGCAGGTGAGTTGAGACCTCTTCGCAACATCAACCACTTGGCAGGCTCATGCGCGCCGACAAGACACGTACTGCCATGAGAGCGCTCAACACCCTTGGTTTCCAAAGCAATTGATGTTAAATGATCATGCAGAAACGTGCCTGTCAACGCGTGCATATGCGTCCGCACTACCCCACCGCATGAGCCCTACTATCGGCTCGCCATGACAGCAGCAGGGAAGCACCAGGTGAGCCGCGCGGAAACCTCACGGCGAGGCAGTCGGCCGGGCCGGGCCGGAATCAGAGACGTGGCCGCCGCCGCCGGAGTCTCCATCACGACCGTCTCCGATGCCCTCAACGGCAAGGGGCGACTCCCCGACGCCACCCGGCGCCATGTCCGGGAAGTCGCCGACCGGCTGGGCTACCGGCCCTCGGCCGCCGCCCGGACCCTCCGTACCGGCAAGTCGGGGCTCATCGGCCTGACCGTGACCACGTACGGGGATGAACCTTTCACCTTCACGGAGTTCGCGTACTTCGCGGAGATGGCACGGGCCGCCACCTCCGCCGCGCTCGCCCGGGGCTACGCCCTCGTCATCCTGCCCGCGACCTCCCGCCACGACGTGTGGTCGAACGTCGCCCTGGACGGCACGGTCGTCATCGACCCCTCCGACCAGGACCCGGTCGTCAGCGAACTCGTCCGGCAGGGGCTGCCGGTCGTCTCCGACGGCCGCCCGGCCGGTGCGCTGCCGGTCACGGCCTGGGTCGACAACGACCACGAGGCCGCCGTCCTCGGCATCCTCGACCACCTGGCCGATGCCGGCGCCCGCCGCATCGGCCTGCTGACCGGCACGACGACGGACACGTACACCCACCTGTCGACCACCGCGTACCTGCGCTGGTGCGAGCGCGTCGGCCAGGACCCGGTGTACGAGGCCTACCCGGCGCACGATCCGTGCGCGGGGGCCGTCGCCGCCGACCGGCTCCTCGCCCGGCCCGACCGGCCCGACGCGGTCTACGGACTGTTCGACCCGAACGGCACCGACCTGCTCGCAGCCGCCCGCCGCTACGGCCTGCGCGTCCCCGACGACCTGCTGCTGGTCTGCTGCAGCGAGTCCACGGTGTACGCCAACACCGAGCCGCCCATCACCACGCTCTCCCTGAAGCCGCGCCGCATCGGCACGGCGGTGGTGCAGCTCCTGATCGACGCCATCGAGGGACTGGACTCCGACCGCCCGGTGGAACAGGTGATACCCACGGAGCTGATCGTGCGCACCTCGTCCCAGCGACGCCCGCCGCGCACGACGGTCAGCCCGCCGCGATCGCCCGAGGGGACGTAGGACCCGCGCCCCGGGTAAAGGGAAGGTCGTACTCCTGGGGAGAAACGGGGCCGGTCCCCCGCAGAGAAGGACCGTTCTCGCGAAGAGCAGAAGAGCGAGGACGGTCACACGGTGGTCAAAGCCCGGCTCAATCGGGGCGAAAGCCGCGGTGAACTGGACTCTTGCTCTGATTCACCACCCCTGGGTCATCACATGGCGCGATCCGCATTCCTATGATGGGCCCACGACACCCGCGGGCCGCTACGACCAGGCAGTCCGATGCGGTGCAATGCGGCGCGATGGTGGAGGGGTCGATGACTCAGGGGGCCGGTCAGGGACCCGAGGTGGAGCGGACGGCGACGTTGCGCGACTTCCGAGTGCCCGCGTACGTCCACGAGACCGGTCCGTACGTCCACAGCGTCCATCCCGGCGAGGCCGCACCGCCCGAGGAGACCTATCCCGAGGGGTACACGCCGACCCAGCGCGACCTCCCCGTCGTCAACCGGGGCGACACTGTCCAGGTGACCGTGGACCCCGAGACCGCCGCCGCCCCGCAGGCCACCACCGGGCAGGGCCCGCTGTACGTCGTGGGCGACGTACACGGCTACCTCGACCAGCTGGTGTCGGCCCTCCAGGAGAAGGGCCTGCTCGACACCGCCGGTAACTGGTGCGCGGGCACCGCCCGGCTGTGGTTCCTCGGCGACTTCACCGACCGCGGCCCGGACGGCATCGGCGTCATCGACCTGGTGATGCGGCTGTCCGCCGAGGCCGCCGCAGCCGGCGGCTACTGCAAGGCGCTCATGGGCAACCACGAGCTGCTGCTGCTGGGGGCGAAGCGGTTCGGCGACACCCCCGTCAACTCCGGCGCGGGCACCGCCACCTTCCAGGCGGCCTGGCTCCTCAACGGCGGCCAGAAGACCGACATGGACCGCCTCCAGGACCACCACCTGCAGTGGATGTCGCGCCTGGACGCCATCGAGGAGGTCGACGGCCACCTGCTCGTCCACTCCGACACCACCGCCTACCTCGACTACGGCCGCTCCATCGAAGAGGTCAACGACACCGTCCGCGAGACGATCACACGAAACGACGCGGACGAGGTCTGGGACCTGTTCCGCAAGTTCACCAAGCGGTTCTCCTTCCGCGACGAGGGCGGCGCGGACGCCGTGCGCTCCCTACTCGATACGTACGGGGGCACCCGCATCGTTCACGGGCACAGCCCGATTCCGTATCTGCTGGGCGAGGTCGGCTCCGAGGACGACGAGGACAACCGCGACCCCGTGATCGAGGGACCGCACGTCTACGCCGGCGGACTCGCCATCGCGATGGACGGCGGCGTGACCATGGCCGGAAAGCTGCTGGTCCAGCAATTGCCGCTGGATACGTGAACGTTCACCGGGCAGGCGTCCCCCCTCGGAGGACCGGGCCGGTGACGGGTCAATTTCGGTAAACCCCCTGTCACCGCATACCGTCACCGCTCTACCATCGGCTTATCCGTAGCAGGCTCCCCTCCGTTTCTGCCCGACGGCTCGTCAGCATGCCGAGCCCCAAGCCCTACGGAGCATCGGGGGATGCACATGAACAGCGTTCCGCAGCACCTGCTGAGCGAGGACCGCCAGGATTACGAGCGGATCCTCGATGAGGCGCTGCGCTCCGCACCACACCGTCCGGAACTGGCCGCTGTCGGACAGCGGCTCAACGCCGAACAACTGCGCACCATGGCACTGAACGCCACCGCGCTCATCGCGGCGGCCGCTTCGACCGAGTACCAGCACTACGTCAAGGTCCGCGACGAACTGCGTCACCCGGCGTCGGCCGACGAGTCGGCCGTGCGCGAGTCCGGTTCCTCCGAGCCGGGTACGGGCGCGTCGGGGCTCGCCGCCACCATGGGTGGGGTCGCCGAGACCGCCGGCGCGGGCGCCGTCGCCGTCGTCGCCGTGCTCGCACCCGTCCTGGCCGGAACCGCCGCGGCGATCTTCCTGCTCGTCGGCTACATTCTGCAGATGCTCGACCCCGAGCAGGGTTTCGCCCGGACCATGCTCACCACGGGCTGGGTCTTCGGTGCCGTGACCGCGGTCGCGATCCTCGTCGCCGCGGTGGGGCTGCTGCTCACCGCCCTGCGCAACAAGCCCACCGCCGAAGGCAGGCCGTACGGCGAACTGCAGGGCGAGGTGGCCCAGGCCAAGGAATCCTGGCACGAGGCCCTGCTGGAACGCGGCATCCTGCCCTTCCTGAGGGAGGCCCTCGTCGACCCCGGCGCGGCCGCCGCGCTGCACCACACGCCCTCGTCCACACCGGTCAGCCGCATGCCGCACCTCGGCTACGGCCGCCCGGGCTTCACCAGCCCGGACGACGGCGACCGCGGCTCGCGCCCCAGCTTCAGCAGCCCGGACTACACCAGCCCGGACTTCGGAGGGCCGGAGCACCAGCCGGAGTAGCCGTCGGAGTCCGTCCGAGCAGGCACCTCCCACAGGCCGGGGGACCATCGGCCCCCGGGCCTGTGCGCGGCCCGGTCAGTCCGCGATGGGCAGGTACACGCGGTTCCCGCTCGCCGCGAACTCCTTCGACTTCAGGGCCATGCCCTCCTCGATCTCGGTCTTGGTGCCGCCGTGTTCACGGCGGATGTCCTGCGAGATCTTCATGCTGCAGAACTTGGGACCGCACATCGAGCAGAAGTGAGCCGTCTTGGCCGGCTCCGCGGGCAGGGTCTCGTCGTGGAACTCCCGTGCCGTGTCCGGGTCGAGGGCCAGGTTGAACTGGTCCTCCCACCGGAACTCGAAACGGGCGTCGGACAGCGCGTCGTCCCACTCCTGGGCACCCGGGTGTCCCTTGGCGAGGTCGGCTGCGTGGGCGGCGATCTTGTAGGTGATGACACCGGTCTTGACGTCGTCACGGTTCGGGAGGCCCAAGTGCTCCTTGGGCGTGACGTAGCACAGCATCGCCGTGCCCCACCAGGCGATCATCGCGGCACCGATGCCGGAGGTGATGTGGTCGTACGCCGGTGCGACGTCCGTGGTCAGCGGTCCGAGCGTATAGAACGGAGCTTCATCGCAGATCTCCTGCTGAAGGTCGATGTTCTCCTTGATCTTGTGCATCGGGACGTGCCCCGGGCCCTCGATCATGGTCTGAACGTTGAAACGCTTCGCGACCCGGTTGAGTTCCCCGAGCGTGCGCAGCTCCGCGAACTGGGCCTCGTCGTTGGCGTCGGCGATCGATCCGGGCCGGAGGCCGTCTCCGAGTGAGTACGTGACGTCGTACGCGGCGAGGATCTCGCAGAGCTCCTCGAAGTTGTCGTACAGGAACGACTCCTTGTGGTGCGCGAGGCACCAGGCGGCCATGATCGAGCCGCCGCGGGAGACGATGCCGGTCTTGCGGTTCGCCGTCAGCGGCACATAGGCGAGGCGCACGCCCGCGTGGACCGTCATGTAGTCCACGCCCTGCTCGGCCTGTTCGATGACCGTGTCCTTGTAGATCTCCCAGGTCAGCTCCTCGGCCCGGCCGTCGACCTTCTCCAGGGCCTGGTAGAGCGGCACGGTGCCGATGGGAACGGGGGAGTTGCGCAGCACCCACTCGCGTGTGGTGTGGATGTTGCGGCCGGTGGACAGATCCATGACCGTGTCGGCGCCCCATCGGGTCGCCCAGGTCATCTTCTCGACCTCCTCCTCGATGGAGGACGTCACCGCCGAGTTGCCGATGTTGGCGTTGACCTTCACCAGGAACCGCTTGCCGATGATCATCGGCTCGATCTCCGGGTGGTTGACGTTGGCCGGCAGCACGGCCCGGCCCGCCGCGATCTCGTCGCGCACGACCTCCGGCGACACGTTTTCCCTGATGGCGACGTACTCCATCTCGGGCGTGATCTCACCCCGGCGTGCGTACGCGAGCTGCGTGACCGCCTGTCCGCCCCTGCCGCGGCGCGGCTGGCGGGGGCGGCCGGGGAAGACCGCGTCGAGGTTGCGCAGACCGCCGCGGGGCGAGGTGTGCTTGATGCCGTCGTCCTCGGGACGGACGGGGCGGCCCGCGTACTCCTCTGTGTCACCGCGGGCGATGATCCAGTTCTCGCGCAGCGGAGACAGACCCCTGCGGACATCGGTGTCGACGAGTGGATCGGTGTACGGGCCCGACGTGTCGTACAGCGTGACCGCCTGGCCGTTGGTGAGGTGCACCTGACGGACCGGCACGCGTAGGTCGGGGCGTGTGCCCTCGATGTACGCCTTGTGCCAGCCGATGGACTTCCCGGCCTCCTCGGACTTCTCGTCCTGAGCGGAGGCAGGCGTGCGTGCGTCCTTGTTGGTCATCAGACCTACTCCCTACGCCGGCATTACCCGGTAACAGGTTCGGCGGTCGACGCAGCGGTTTCCGTCCGGCGACGTTTCGTGTGAAACATCACTCGACTCCGGCGACGTTTCATGTGAAACATCGCTGGGACGGAGGTCAGCGCCCTCTCAGCCCGGTGCTCCGAGCTCCCGCGTGTACAAAAGGTGCCCCCACGCTAGCGGCAATTCTGGCGCGGTGAACAGAGGGCCCCCCTCGTTCTTGCGATGATCGGTCGGTGACCACGACGCAGCGCCCCCCCTACCCACCGCCCGAGCCGCCCCGCGGATCCGGTGCCGGAAACGGCAACGGCCGTGGTGACGGCCATGATTTCGCCGCCGGAGGCGGGCAGGGGCAGGGCCCCGGACCCGGGTTCGGGCGGGAGGCTGGTTTCGGTCACGGCAGCGGTGGTGAGTACGGATCGGGCTTCGGTGGCGGCCAGGGCGCCGGTCCTCACGGTGGTCACGGTGCTCCCACAGGTGAACAGGGCCCCGGCCACGGCCACGGTGGTGCGCACGGATCAGGGCCCAGTGGCGGCGACGGGAGCGGCCACGGTCACGGTGGAGGCGACGGGAGCGGCCACGGCGGAGATGACGGGCACGGGCACGGTTCCGCCCCGGGCGGCGGGCACGGGCATTCACACAGCCACGGTCCGGCCACGCCCGTCTCCCGCCATCTGCGCAAGGTCATCGCGGCGGTCCTGATCCCGTTCGCCACGGCGGTGCTCGTCGGTCTCGTCGTCCTGTGGCCGGGCGGCGCCCCGTCGCACGAGCGCACCGGCGTCGGCTTCGACCGTCAGACGCAGGATGCCACGGTCACCAAGGTGATCGAGGTGAGCTGCAAGGAGGCCGGCGCTTCGGGCGTCCCGCCGACCGGCGACACCTCCACCGCCGAGGGTTCCTCCGCGGTGCAGCAGGAGAAGGGCACCTGCAAGCGCGCGACGATCCGGGTCGACAGCGGCGACGACAAGGGCCGTACGTTCACCGAGATCGTCCAGCCCGACCAGTCCCGCCAGCTGCACGAGGACCAGAAGGTCGTGGTCGCCTACGAGCCCTCGGCACCGAAGGACCTGCAGTACTCGGTCACCGACATCAACCGTCGGCTGCCCCTGGGGCTGCTCGCGGGCATCTTCGCCGTCGCCGTCGTAGTCGTCGGGCGACTGCGGGGCGTCATGGCACTGGTCTCGCTGGCCATCAGTTTCATGGTGCTGAACTTCTTCATCCTGCCCGCGATCCTGCAGGGATCGAACCCGCTGGTCGTGGCGGTGGTGGGCGCGAGCGCCATCATGCTCGTCGCCCTGTACCTCTGTCACGGCCTGTCCGCCCGGACATCCGTGGCGGTACTCGGCACCCTCATCTCGCTGCTGCTGATCGGGATCCTCGGCTCGGCGTTCATCGACTGGGCCGCGCTCACCGGCAACACCGACGACAACACCGGCCTGATCCACGGCCTCTACCCGACGATCGACATGAGCGGCCTGCTGCTCGCGGGCATCATCATCGGCTCGCTGGGCGTACTCGACGACGTGACGGTCACGCAGACCTCTGCGGTCTGGGAGCTGCACGAGGCCAACCCGTCGATGGGCTGGCGCGGGCTCTACCGCGCGGGCATCCGGATCGGCCGCGACCACATCGCCTCGGTGGTCAACACGCTCGTCCTCGCCTACGCGGGTGCCGCGCTGCCGCTGCTGCTGCTGTTCTCGATCGCGCAGAGCAGTGTGGGGACGGTCGCCAACAGCGAACTGGTCGCGGAGGAGATCGTGCGCACGCTGGTCGGTTCGATCGGCCTGGTCGCCTCGGTGCCGGTCACCACGGCCCTGGCGGCGCTGGTGGTCTCGGCCGACCGTCCCGGCGCGGAGCCCGCCGTCGAGGCCTCCGCGGTCCCGGCGCGCGGGGGGAGGGGCCGGCGCCGCAAGCGCTGACGCCTCTTCGCCCTGACCGTCTTCGACTGGCTCCGGCCGCAGGAAGATCGCCCGGTCATAGGACGATCGCAGGAAGAAGCGTTCCTGCACAGCTCGGCGGCACCCGGTGAAGCGTTACTCCACCGTGCCGCCGGGCCCATGTCTCAGCCAGCGCCCTGCTCGGCGAGGATGCGGTCCAGGGCCTCGTCGAGGTGCGCGTCGAAGTCGGCGAGCGAGCCCTCCTGGCCCAGCGGCACCAACTTGTCCGTACGGTCGAGAAAAGCGACGAGCGGTGCCGTCGACGATCTGAACAACGCCTGGTCACTGCCCACCTGAAGCCTGATCAACACCTCGCCCAACGCGTCGGGTTCGACGGGTGTGACCCTTACATCGCCCTCCCCGCACGGCCGGCCGACACCGTCGATCAGCAACTCCCGCCCGAAAGCCCACGTCACCGGGGCATCACCGGGCAGGTGGAAAGTCAGCCGGACGGCATAGGGATCACTGGACTCATAGCGCAGCTCCACCGGGATGCGGAAGGAGAGCTCCTCGGACACGAGAAAGCTCATCATGACCTCTGCTTGTACGGACTCGCGCATCGATAACCCCGTCATTCGCCGTGACTGGCCGGGAACGAACCTCTGACACTTGGTGGAATCTTGCTGAACGTACACAGCAGATCACAAGGAGTGAGTTTTCACATACTGATAGAGAGCGCGAGCGAGCCAAGAAGCCGCCCGATCTCGGTCTGCAACTGCCGGGCCGCGGGCAGCAACCGGTCGGCCTGGTGTGCGGGCAACGAGAGGGCCATCGTGGCGGCCGTGGTGCCGAGGGTGAGCGGAATCGCGGCGCAGACCGCGCCCAGGGCGTACTCCTGACGCTCGGTCACGGGTTCCATCCGCCGGATGCGCTCCAGGCGCCTCAGCAGGCTGTGGTTGTCGCGCACCGTGTACGGCGTGAGGGGCTGCACCGGGTAGCGGTCGAGATGGTCACGGCGTGCTTCCTCGTCGAGCTGGGACAGCAGGCACTGCCCGATGGCGTGCGCGTGCCCGGTCTCGCGGAAGTCGGCCCACTCCTCGACCGCCGGGTTGCCGGGGGTGTCGGAGACGCACATGACCTCGATCTCGCCTTCGCGGTAGACCGCGTAGTACACGGGTACGCCCAGGACGTCCCGCCAGTGGGCGAGCGCGTCGACGACAGTGCTGCGACGTTTCTGCCGCGCCCCGCTGCTGCTCAGCCGCTCGGCCGCCTCACCGAGGAAGAACAGGCCCTTGTCCCGGCGCAGATAGCCCTCGTGCACGAGCGTGCGCAGCAGGTGGTACGTCGTGGGCAGCGCCAGCCCGGTCTCGCGGGCCAGTTGTTTGGCGGGGGCTCCGTACTCGTGCGCGGCGACGGTCTCCAGCAGGCGCATCGCGCGCTGCACGGATCCGATGAGGGTCGGTGGGGGCGGTGGTGTGGAGGGGGGCGGAGGTCCGGGGGGTGTCGCCGAGCGGGGTTGCGCGGGGACGGTGTGGAGGTGGACGGGTGCGGTGTCAGCCGGGACCAAGGGGCTCTCCCGAAGCGCGAGGGGGCAGACCCGTGCGGAGGAACACGGGTGGGGGTGAATGCCGCTCGCGGGGAAGTCCCCGCGTCGAGTTCCGGACTCTATTCGCCTGCCACCGCGTGCAGGCGGCCCCGCCGGGAAACTTCCCTCGCCCGAGGGAACCGGTGATTCCAGGTGTTTCCCGCTACCCCCACCGGTTTCCCACCGGTCTCACCAGTCGCTGCGCGACGAGGAGCTCGACGTGAACTTCCGTACGACGTAGATCAGTCCACCGACCAGCGCCACGAAGACCAGCAGTTTGAAGAGCAGTCCGATGACGAAGCCGACCACGCTGGCGATCAGCCCGCCGAACACGACCAGGGCGATGACCGGCACCGCGATCCACTTCACCCACCACGGCAGTCCCGTGAAGATCTCTCGCATCGCCCTCGTCCTTACCTCTCCGCCCGTTCGAGTGCCGGGTCCTGTCGGTCCTTCTGGAACTCTGATGTCCTGCACTCGATGCTAGGTCCGGGAGGGCCCGAACGGGGGCCTCGCATCCCTTGTCCTCCCCTGACCGACCCCCTAGGGAACCCTGAGGCGTCCGTCACCTCTCGGGCGGAGAGAAGACCACCAGCACCCTCAGGTCCTCGGTGATGTGATGGAACTTGTGCGCGACGCCCGCCGGCACGTAGATCACGCTGCCGCGCGCCACCTGTGTCGTCTCCAGGCCGACGGTGATCGCGGCACGGCCGCTCACAATGAAGTAGACCTCGTCCTGATTGTGCGGTTTCTGTGGATCCTGCTCGCCCGCGTCGAGGGCGTACAAGCCGACCGACATGTTCTGCTCCCGCAGAAACTGCAGGTAGGCACCCTCGTTGGCGGCGCGCTCCGCCTCCAGTTCATCCAGCCGGAATGCCTTCATCGCCTTGTCCGCCCCTGCCTCTTGTGCCCGTGTCCGATCAGGTCTGCCACGATCAGACACATGAAGAATTTCGTAGTCAAGACGATCGCCAACGCGGGTGCCCTTGCGGTCGCCGTCTGGCTGCTCGACAAGATCACCCTGACCGGCGACAGCACGGGCAAGGAGATCGGCACCCTGATCATCGTGGCGCTGCTCTTCGGCTTGGTGAACTTCCTGGTCAAACCGCTTGTCAAGCTCCTCAGCCTGCCGCTGCTGATACTGACGCTCGGTCTGTTCACGCTGATCGTCAACGCACTGATGCTGCTGCTCACCTCATGGCTGGCGGACAAGCTCGACCTGAGCTTCCACGTGGAGGGCTTCTGGACGGCTGTCCTGGGCGGCCTGATCATCTCGGTCGTCTCCTGGGCGCTGCACGTCATCCTGCCCGACGGGGACTGAGCAGACATGACGTACCGGGTCTGCTTCGTCTGCACGGGCAACATCTGCCGTTCCCCGATGGCCGAGATCGTCTTCCGCGCGCGGGTGGCGGAGGCCGGTCTCGAGGAGTTGGTGGAGGTCGACAGCGCCGGCACGGGCGGCTGGCACGAGGGCGACGGAGCCGACCCGCGCACGGTGGCCGTCCTGGAGGGCAACGGCTACACCGGCGGCCATTCGGCCAGGCAGTTCCAGTCGTCCTGGTTCTCCCGTCTCGACCTGGTGATCGCCCTCGACTCCGGCCACCTCGGGGCCCTGCGCCGTCTCGCACCCACGGAGCAGGACGCGGAGAAGGTACGGCTGCTTCGCTCCTACGACCCCGCCGCCGGCGACGACCTCGACGTACCGGACCCCTACTACGGGGGCATGGACGGCTTCGAGGAATGCCTTGAGATGGTGGAGGCGGCGAGCACCGGTCTGCTCGCCGCAGTGCGTGAGGACGTGGAGGGACAAGCGGCATGAGCGATTCCGCGACGAGTGACGCGGGCGGAGCGGCGGGCGACCCGACCCGGGCGACAGGCGACGCGGACGAGGCGAAAGACGCCGCTAGCCGGGCGACGGGTGCGGCGAGCCGGGCGACGAGGGCCGTGGACGAGGTGACGGACGCCGTGGACGACGCGGCAAAAGCCCTGGACAAGGTGCCGGATACCGAGGACGAGGTGACGGACACCGCGGGCCGGGTGGCCGTGGGCGCCGGTGACGGCACGCGCGCGGTGCGGGCCGGACTGCCCGAGCCGGTCAAGCACGAGCCCACCCTGCCCGGCCCCGTGTTCGCCGCCCACTTCCACCTGCCGGGCGACCCGACCGGCCCCTACACCTACGGCCGCGACGAGAACCCGACCTGGACGCTGCTGGAACGCGCCGTCGGCGAGCTGGAGGCACCAGGCCAGGACGGTGCCGAGACGCTTGTCTTCGCCTCGGGTATGGCCGCGATCTCGGCAGTGCTCTTCTCCCAGCTGCGAACCGGTGACGTGTGCGTCCTGCCCGACGACGGCTACCAGGTGCTGCCGCTGGTCCGCGCCCAGCTGGAGGCGTACGGCATCGAGGTGCGCACCGCACCGACCGGCGGCGACGCCCAGCTCGACGTCCTCGACGGCGCGAGGCTGCTGTGGATCGAGACCCCGTCGAACCCCGGACTCGACGTGTGCGACATCAGGCGGCTCGCCGAGGCGGCACACGCGCGCGGTGCCCTGGTGGCCGTCGACAACACCCTTGCGACACCGCTCGGCCAGCGTCCGCTGGAACTCGGCGCCGACTTCGCGGTGGCCAGCGGGACCAAGCAGCTCACCGGCCACGGCGATGTCCTCCTGGGCTATGTCGTGGGCCGGGACGCCGAGGCCATGGCCGCCGTACGCCGCTGGCGGAAGATCGTCGGTGCGATTCCCGGGCCCATGGAGGCCTGGCTCGCGCACCGCTCGATCGCGACGCTCCAGATGCGGGTCGACCGGCAGAGCGCGACGGCCCTGGCGGTCGCCGAGGCGCTGCGCGAGCGGCCCGAGGTGGCGGGGCTGCGTTATCCGGGGCTTCCCGACGACCCCTCGCACGAGATCGCCGCGCGGCAGATGCGGCGCTTCGGGTGCGTGGTGTCGTTCACGCTGCCCACGCGCGCGCGTGCCGACGGCTTTCTCGACGCGCTGCGGCTCGTGGACGACGCGACGAGCTTCGGCGGGGTGCGGTCCACGGCCGAACGGCGTGGACGCTGGGGCGGGGACGCGGTGCCGGAGGGCTTCATCCGCCTCTCGGTCGGCGCCGAGGACCCCGAGGACCTGGTGGCGGATGTGCTGCGTGCGCTGGACGCGTCGTCCGCCTGACCATTCCCACGGACGGTCCGAGCCTCCCCCCTCGTGGCTCGGACCGTCCCCCGGTTCCGCGGGCAAGAACCGCGCGACCAAGGCTAGTTGACTCTCTGTCAGTGTCCAATCACAGTAACGACAGAGACCTATCGACTTATTTATAGTTGGCACGGCCGGGGGCAGGGAGCAGGGCCGAAGAGGGGAGTGTGTGCGGTGGATCTGGCCTTGCTGCGGACCTTCGTGACCGTGCACCGGGCCGGCTCCTTCACCCGCGCCGCCGCCTTGCTCGGCCTCTCCCAGCCAGCCGTCACCTCGCAGATACGGACGCTGGAACGGCAACTGGGCCGCCCCCTGTTCCTGCGGCAGGCCCGCGGCGTGACCCCGACGAGCATCGGCGACGAACTCGCCCACAAGGCCGCGCCCCATCTCGACGCCCTGATGGAGATCACCGAGACCGGCCTCGACGACGACTCCTCCTTACGGACGCTCCACCTCGCAGGCCCACCGGAGTTCACTGCCGAACGAGCCCTGCCCGCCCTCACAGAGCTGACCGGCGAGGACGGCCAGGGCTTCGCCTTGCGCGCCTCCTTCGGGAATGCCGAGGAAACGCTGGAAGGGCTTTCCGCCGGACATCATGATCTGGCCATCAGCACGGCCCAGCCACGCGGGGCCCTGCTCACGGCGACTGCGCTCTGCGACGAGGAGCACATCCTGGTCGCCTCCCCGCGCTGGGCCGAGCAGATCGACACCGGGCGTCCGGACCGCAAGCCGGAACCGGCCCTCGAGAAGATGCCCGTGGTGGAGGTGCACGAGTCGCTGCCGTTCGTCTCCCGCTACTGGGCCTCCGTCTTCGACTCGCACCCGGCCGCCCCGGGCACGGTGATCGTCCCCGACCTGCGTGCGGTCCTGGCCTGCGCGGCCGCCGGCGCCGGCCTGGCGGTGCTGCCCCGCTATCTGTGCGTGGCGGCGTTGAAGCGGGGCGATGTCGTCGCCCTGCACGAGCCGGCGGTACCGCCGCTGCGGACGTATTTCCTGGTGGTCCGCACCGGGACGCTGGCGATGCCCCATATCGCGCGGGCTCACGAGTGGCTGCAGCAGGCCTCGGCCGACTGGTGCTGAGGTCCCACTCGGCCTGTGACGTGGGGCGCAGAGGGTGCCCCGGCGTGGGCGCAGGGGCACTCGGGACAGCGCCTCACTCTGGGAGCTCGGCCGGTGACGTCCCGCGATGTTTCACGTGGAACCAGCCGGGCCACATTTCACTCATGACCGTCCGACCCGTGGTCAAGCGCACCGCCCGCGCCGTTCTGCTGGACGGTGCCGACCTGATCTTGATCAAGCGCACCAAGCCGGGTGTGGACCCCTACTGGCTCACCCCCGGCGGCGGGGTCGAGCCCAGCGACTCGACCGTCGTCCACGCCCTGCACCGCGAGGTGTACGAGGAACTCGGAGCGAAGATCACCGATGTGGTGCCCTGCTTCGTGGACACCATGGAGCACATCGGGGAGGACGGCGGCGCGACCGGCGTGAAGGTGCAGCACTTCTTCGTCTGCCGCCTGGAGTCCATGGACCCCTCCCTGCGCCACGGCCCCGAGGTGGACGAGCCGGTCGGCGAGTACGAGATCGTGCGCGTGCCCTTCACCCGGGTCGGGATCGCGTCCGTTCATCTCGTGCCGTTGTCGCTGCGGCACTACCTGGACGGCAACATCGAGGGCGTACTCGCCATGCACGCGCCCGACCTGGGCTGAGGCGCCGGATCAGCTTCCGGCCGCGACCAGTTCCTCGACGGAGTCGTGCCGTATGCGGTCCGACGGGATGCCGCTGTCCCTCAGGGCGTCCACACCGCTGCGGATCATCCCGGGCGGGCCCGAGATGTAGGCGTCGAACTCGTTCCACGGCCCGTAGGCACGTATCGCGTCCGGCAGCTGCTGGTGGGCCTGCTGGTCGATGATCGCCCGGACCGAGAGCCAGGGGTGGCTCTGCTGGAGGCGGAGCATGGTGTCGATGTCGTACAGGTCGTGGTCCGTGCGAGCGCCGTAGAAGACCTCGACCGCCCGGCGGTCCCCGTGCTCGGCGACATCCTCGACCAGAGCCTTGATGGGCGCTATGCCCGTGCCGCCGCCCAGGCAGAGCAGACCGCTGTCGGTGGTGTGGTCCACGGTCATGGAACCGGCGGGCGGACCGAGCCGGATGATGTCGCCGGGGCGGGCACGGTGCACCAGGGCGTTGGAGACCCAGCCTGCCGGGACGGCCTTCACGTGGAACGACAGCAGACCGTCGGAGCGGGGAGCCGAGGCGAAGGAGTAGTGCCGCCATATCCGGGGCCACCAGGGCGTCTCCAGGCTCGTGTACTGCCCCGCGAGGAAGGGGTACGGCTGGTCGGGGCGGACGGTGACGACCGCGACGTCCGGCGTTCTCAGTTCGTGCGTGACGATCTCGGCGTACCACCAGGCCGGAGCGCGCAGTTCGTCCGCGGCCGCCGCGTCAATCATCACCTGGGAGATCGTGGTGTAGGCCCGGACCCAGGCCGCCTCCATCTCCGGGCTCCAGACCCCGGCGGCGTACTTGCTCAGCGCACCGATGAGGCACTCGCCGACGGCCGGGTAGTGCTCGGCCCGTGTCCCGTACTTCCGGTGCCCCCGGCCGAGGTTCTGCAGGTAGCCGACGAGGACGTCCTTGTTGTCGATGTGCTCGGCGGCCGTGAGCAGCGCCCTGAGCAGCCGGTCCCGCTGGGTGTCCATCGCGGCCGGGAACAGCGACCGCAGGTCGGGATGGCGGACGAAGAGCAAGGCGTAGAAGTACGACGTGACCTTGTCGGAGACCGGGGAGACCTCGGCCATGGTGCGGCGGATGAGCAGGGCGTCCGGGGATCCTGCTTCGACCGGGGCGGTGGCTGCTTCCTCTGGGGGCGACACCGGCGCGTGCCGCTGTGCGGGGAGATGTTGCTCGGCAGCGGCGGTCGGAGGCGCAGCCAGGGTGGAGGCGAAGGGCATCGGGGTGAGCGCTGTCGGTGCGGGGCCCGGCGACGAGGCAGTGGCGAGGCTCGAGACTGCGGAATCAGGAGCGTGCTGTGCGGCTTGAGGGGCGGGCGTGGGTATCGCGTCCGGGGCTTCATGCCCCCGCTCCGGCCCACCGGTGCTCACATTGCCGGGCGTCGAGGTGGGCCGCGCGGATGTGCGGGCTGCCGGAGCGTCCGGGACGGCCCCGGGCCTGCCCACCGGGCGTATCGCGGCCGGTCGACGCCCTTCCGCCGTCCTGTCCGCCGTCCTGGCGTCGCTGTCCGGCGCCGTCGTCGGGTTCTTGCGGGGTGTGAACCAGCCGCCCCCGCCGCCAGAAGTGCCGTTGTCGGCCGACTTGGTGGTCGGAGCGTCCATGCTGTGCCTCGCCTCGAGCATCTTCGGTCGGTCTGCGCACTTCCTCGGTCGGAAGGTGCCTGCTTTCCCCCGTGGACGGTCTGCGTTCCCATCCTTGTCGCGGCCAATGCGGCCACATTCAACCCGCATTCCAGCTCCGTACGGACAAGTAAGGCGAGAGTGTGACATTGGCCGCAGTAACTCTCATCGAGCTTCTCACTCGCCTGGACACTTCCGTCGCATAGCCGGAAAGGCGGGTCTTCGATCTCTCCGTCCCGTTAGGCTGCCTTGCCTTGCACTCGGCCCGCACGGGACGAGTCGTCCCGTCCAGGATGCGAACCGGAGTCGACCCTACCGGCCGCCGCCGTGCACACAAGTCTCCCCTTCCCTCATCACGAATGCGGGCACGGCGCGAAGCCTCCAGTACGTCAACTAGTGGCCGATAAAGCCCCGTTGGGGCCCTCGATGGACGCACGGTGTTCTTACGTGTTTCACGTGAAACATCCAGCGCGGCACGCACCCCTGCGGTCGACGACAACTGGCCAAAAGCTCGTATGTCTCAGCTGAAAGAGGTGGACGTCAGGGGGCTTTGTCGGACAGCCTGGCCTGCGTGCCGACTCCTTCCCTTGCCTCATTGCCCATCCGTCGTCTGACGCTCCGCGATCAAGCTGCCTGCGCCGACTTGTCCGAGGACCGGGGGTGGCCACGGGAGGAGCACAAGTGGGGCTTCCTCCTCACAGCCGGAAAGGGCTACGGCATCGACGACCCTGACGGCGGCCTCGTGAGCGCATGTGTCGTCACCGAGTACGGGCCCCAGGACCCCGCCCTCGCCGCGATCGGCATGGTCCTGGTCGCCGGACGGCACGCTCGGCAGGGCGTGGGACGCCGGCTGATGCGCCATGTCGTCTCGGCGATGGGCACGACACCCCTCACTCTGCACGCGACGCCGAACGGCCGCCCCCTCTACGAGGAACTCGGTTTCAAGGTCACCGGGCGGGCCGAGATGGTCCTCGGGCGCTTCGCTCCCGGCGGGCCGGAGCCGAGGGTCGCCACCCGCGCCGCGACCGCCGAGGACCTCACCGCGATCCTCCGGCTCGACGAGCAGGTGTTCGGGACCGACCGCACGCACATCGTCACCCGACTTCCAGCCTTCGCCGATCAGTTGCGCGTGGCCGAGGAGGGCGGGCGGATCATCGGGTACGGGGCCGCTTGGCCCAACATGGACACCCACGTCGTCGGCCCGCTCATCGCACGCGACACATCGGTGGCCCAGGCGCTCATCGCCTCTCTCGCCGCCCACACCGACCGTCCGCTGCGCACCGACATCGATGTGCGGCACGAAGAGCTCCTCGCGTGGGTGAAGGAGCGCGGCCTGGAGCCCGTCGCCTTCAACTCGGTGATGACGTACGGGATCACCGAGTTGCCCGGAGACTGGAGCCGGCGGTTCGCACCGGTCACGGTCGCGGCGGGCTGAAGAGCCTCGATACGACGACGCCGGCTCCCTCGATCAGGGAACCGGCGTCGTCTGTAGGGGTCAGTCAGACGAGCGTCTCACGGCGGCTGTGGCGAAACCATGGTCCTGCTCCGGGGCACCGCCGCCGACACCGATCGCGCCGATCAGGCGACCGTCGCGGTGCACCGGCACGCCGCCGGCGATGAACAGCAGCGGCCGGTCGAGCGCGGTCGGCAGCGTGTGGAAGAGGCCTTTCCGGGCTGCACCGCGTCGTCCAGGCCGGCGGTGGGCACGTTCAGCTGGAGGGCCGTGTAGGCCTTGCGGGCGCTGGTCTCGCCGGAGATCAGCACGGCGCGGTCGTCCCGCCGGAAGGCGAGCAGATTGCCGCCCGCGTCCAGAACGGTGACGCTGACGGTGACTCCTGCGGCCTCGGCGGCACGGTGGGCCGCGGAGACGAGGATGTCGGCGTCCTGGGTGGTCAGCGGGCGACGGCGCTGATGGTACTCACGAGCGTTCTCCGGAAGAGGTGCTGGTGGTGCGCCGTGGGGTCGGCCGGTGGGGTCCGGTTGCTCAGCGGTGGACAGCGGCCCGCTGCTCGGCCGGTGCGGAACCTGTGACGACGGCGCTGGGGCCACCGGCACGGCGCTCCAGGGCAGCCGAAAGGAAGGCCAGGACCAGGGCTCCGGCGGCCAGGGCGGCACCGACCCAGCTGGGAGCGGTGTAGCCGAGGCCCGCCGCGATCACGAGGCCGCCGAGCCAGGCGGACAACGCGTTGCCGAGGTTGAAGGCGCCGATGTTCACGGCTGAGGCCAGAGTCGGGGCGCCGTGCGCCTGGTCGAGGACCCGTTTCTGGAGCGGCGGCACGGTGGCGAAGCCCAAGGCACCGATCAGCACGATCGTGATCACCGACAGCAGCTTGTTGTGGGCGGTGAGGGTGAACAGGGCCAGGACGACGGCCAGGGCGCTCAGGGAGACGTACAGCATGGGCATCAGGGCGCGGTCGGCGAATGTGCCGCCGACGAGGTTGCCGCCGACCATGCCGAGGCCGAAGAGGACCAGCAGCCAGGTGACGGAGCCGTCCGCGAAGCCTGCGACGTGGGTCATCATCGGCACGATGTAGGTGATGGCTGCGAAGACACCGCCGAAGCCGAGGACGGTCATGGCCATCGCGAGCAGCACCTGCACGTTCTTGAAGGCGGCCAGCTCATGGCGCAGACGCACGCCCTCCGCCTTGGGCATGTCGGGGACGAGCCGGGCGATGCCGGCGAGGCCTACGACACCGAGGGCGGCGACGATGCCGAAGGTCACGCGCCAGCCGACGGACTGTCCGACCAGAGTGCCCAGGGGGACGCCGACGACGTTGGCGACGGTCAGACCGGTGAACATCATCGCGATGGCTCCGGCCTTCCTGTCCGGGGTGACGAGGTCTGCCGCGACGACCGAGCCGATGCCGAAGAAGGCGCCGTGGGCCAGTGAGGCGATGATCCGGCCGATCAGCATGACGGAGAAGGCCGGGGCGAGCGCGGAGAGCAGGTTGCCGACGACGAACAGGCCCATCAGCAGCATCAGCATCCGCTTGCGGGAGATCTTGGTGCCGAGCACGGTCATCAACGGGGCGCCGAACATGACACCGAGCGCATAGCCGGTCACCAGGTACCCGGCCGTAGGGATGGAGACCCCGTAGCCGCCCGCGACCTCGGGCAGCAATCCCATGATCACGAATTCCGTCGTTCCGATCCCGAAGGCCCCGATCGCGAGGGCCAGCAGCGCGAGAGGCATGGAGGGGATACCTTCCCAGACGATTGCAGGAGCCCTTTACCTGCGTTCACAATACTTGCAGACGCGGGCTACATGCAACCGCCGTCAATTGCGGCTCTGCTCTATCCTGGGGACAGCCGCTCCGGGACGGAGGAAACGCCCATGACAGCGACGGACCCCGCGCTCACCGCTCTCGCCCAGAGCTGGTGTGCCCTCTCCCTGCTCCACGGGAGGATCGAGGCCCAGATCGAGCGCGCCCTGCAGGCTGGGCACGACCTCAGCGCGCGCGAGTACTCCCTGCTCGACGTGCTCAGCCGGCAGCACGACGGGGACGGGGGCCATCTGCAGATGAAACAGGTCGCCGACGCGGTTGTCCTCAGCCAGAGCGCCACCACACGCCTGGTCACCCGGCTGGAAGACCGCGGGCTCCTGGAGCGCTATCTGTGCCCCACCGACCGCCGGGGCATCTACACGAACGTCACCGAAGCCGGCCTCGAACTGCTCGAAGCGGCGCGGCCGACCAATGACGCCGCCCTGCGCGAGGCCCTGGACGAAGCGGCGAAGAACCCCGAACTGGCTCCGCTGGTACGGGTCGTGGAGACACTGAAAGCTCCGGTTCCCGCCTGACGCGCCTCCGTCCAGGCGTCACCGCACACGGCAGCTGTGCACCGGCCGTCTCTGCGTAGGGTGCGTCCATGGGAGATCTTGAGATACGCGCCGCCGTCGCCGACGACATCCGGGCGATCGTCGCCATGCTCGCGGACGATCCGCTGGGCGCACAGCGCGAGTCACCGGACGACCTCGCCCCGTACCTGGCCGCGCTGGAGCGTCTCAGCGCCGACCCGAACCAGCGCCTGATCGTGGCGGTCCGGGAGACCCGAGTCGTCGGCACACTCCAGCTCACGATCATTCCTGGGCTGTCCCGACGCGGTGCGACCAGGTCGATCATCGAAGGGGTGCGCATCCACGCGGACGAGCGCGGCAGCGGCCTGGGGACACAGCTCATCGAGTGGGCGATCGACGAATCCCGGAACCAGGGATGCCAGTTGGTCCAGCTGACGTCCGACAAGACCCGCACCGACGCCCACCGCTTCTACGAGCGGCTAGGCTTCACGGCCTCCCACGCGGGCTTCAAGCTCCAGCTGTGACCGATGTGTCCGGGCGCCCCGTTTCACGTGAAACAGGGCGTCCGCGCATCCACCGCCTAACCGATGCCGCGCCAGCCTTCGGGGTGGACACCACCCGGTACGGGAGCCCTCTCGTCGTACGGCTGACGCGTGAACACGAACGAGCCGAGGTCCAGATGGCTCACGAATCCGTCAGGCCGCCGTACGGCCTTCAGGAGCTCGCCGGCGTAGTACCCCTCCAGACCTGTCCATGTGCCGTCGCCGTTAGCGCGGAACCGCGAGCGGCGGCCGCCGCCGGTCAACGGCCCCAGAGAGACGAGCCCGTCGGCCGTCAGTCGCAGAACGAAGGCATGCGTCCCCCAGTACCACTGCCCCGTCAGCTCCAGCAGCGACGGCTCGACATGCCCCAGCGGCTTCCACGGTGCGGGGATCCGCGGCTCCGCCTCGGCGACGATGCGGACCAGGTCGGCGGCGACAGGGAACAACAGTGGCCCGGCCGTGGAGTTGGCCAGGGCGACCGCAGCCACGTCGTCATCAACGCTGATCATGAGGCACGCGAGGAACCCGGGCAGCGAACCGGTGTGGCCGACGAGGGACCGCCCGTTCCGTCGCCGGATCTCCATGCCCAGGCAGTAGGCGTAGCCGCCCGCCACATCCGCCGCCTCGTGGGGCGCGGCCGGTGTCCTCATCTCCCGCAGCGACTCGGCGCTCAGCACCCGCTCGTCACCGTTGACCAGGAAGACCGCGAACCGCGCCAAGTCACCTGCGGTCGACCAGAGTTGACCGGCCGGCGCCATGCGCCCCAGATCCTCGGTGGGCTCGGGAAGCATCACGTCGGCCCAGGGGTGCACGGCCCAGCCACCCGCATGGGGAGCCTGAGGCCGCACGCTCGTGCGATGCAGCCCCAGGGGTTCGAGCACTTCACGCCGAAGGACGTCCTCCCAGGAAGCCCCGCGGAGCTTCTCGATGAGTGCGCCGAGCAGTGCGTAGCCCGGATTCGAGTAGTGGAACCGGCGGCCGGGCGGAGTCAGCAGGGGCCGCTCACCCAGTACGTCGGCGAGTTCGGGCCGCAGGGAGCCGGGGCTCCGCTCCCACCACGGCCCCGGCGTCTCAGCCGCCAGCCCACCCGTGTGCGCGAGGAGTTCGGCGACGGTCGCCTCCCCCACGCCGGTGCCCGGCAGATGCTTCTCGAGCGGATCCCCGAGATCCACTACGCCCTCGTCGCGCAGCCGCAGCACGAGAACCGCTGTGAAGATCTTGGTGATCGAGCCGATCCGGTACTGCACGTTCTCATCCGGCTCGTGCCCTTCCACTGAGGTCCGCGCGCCGGACCACACCGTTGTCCCGTCCCGCACGACGGCCGCGACGAGCGACGGAGCCCGCCCTTCGGCCTGCGCGACGGCGATCCGGTGCAGCAGAGCGCGACGGGTTCCTGGCAGCAGCTCTCCCTGAGATGACGTCATGGGCCCAGTCCACCCGGCCCGGCGCCCCCACGTCGAGCACCATGGGCGGCCAGACTGGCATTTCCTCGCGGAGTGACAGGAACACGCTGGATGATGGAAAGGTGCAACTCCCTCACGTCTACCGCGTCACCAAGTACGACCCCGCCGACCGTGACGAGCACGGCTACTACGCGGGCTCCCAGGGCGAATTCAGCGACCACGGTGAGGTCGAGGCTGCCTACCTTCAGGCGGTCGCGGCGTTCGCCGGGGACACCGGCGTCGACCACCTGGCCGTACGTGAACCGCAGGTCCCGTCCTTCGTGGGGTTCGGCGTGGAGCCTCCGGTGGACGGCTTTGGGTTGAACGGACTCTTCCCCGCCGGCCCCATCGGTTTCCATGACGGGGCGGAAGTACCGCTCGGAATCGGTCTGGAACTGGTGCGAGCCATGTTGCGTGACAACGGCGCCTGGTGCCGGCTGGAGGTGGAAGGCACGTTCGCGGTCCACGTGGGATGGGACCAGTACGTTTTCATCAGCAGTGTCCGGCCTTGCGACGAGGCACTGGCCCGAACCCGCGCGCTGGGGCTGTTCCCGGAGCGCATAGACGCCTCCCCGTACGACATGGAGACCGACGAAAATGTCCAGCGTCCCGGCGACGACGACTTCTGGGCCGGTCTGCACCGGGTCGTCGCAGCCGGCCGCCCGGGACTTCTGGAAGAGATGCATCTCGAAGGCGCCTCACGATGGCACCGCCTCACCCGCGACACCATCGACACCGTTCGCGCCGGACTCGCTCCCCGGGCCCGGCTGGCCGTGTGGCCCGGCCTGTCCTCCGACATCGACGCAGTCCTCGGTGCCCTTCCCGCCGAGGGGCTCATCGAAGGCGTCTGGCAGGACAAGGACGGCCGGATCCACAGCGCTGTCGCTGACGAGAGCGAGTTCTCGGAGCTGACCGCCCGCATATCCGGCGCCGAGGCCACAGTGCTCCTGCCCGTGTACGCCGATGACCGTGCACCCTTGTTCACCGCTGTCATGCCCGACAGCGACGGAGTGATACGAGCCCGCTGGCAGACCGAGCCGACGCCGAGACCGGGCGGGACATACCCGAGTTCTCCGATATGCCTCACGGCTTGGGGGTGAGTCCCACGGATCGATCGAGCTCGAACGGAGAACCGGCCTGCGTGGGATCCCAGCCCTGGATCCGCGCTTCCCGCATGCTCGCAGCACTGTGAGCTGGGCGAATCGGCTCTGCTTCAACACCCAACCAGTTACTCGAACGGGCCTGCCCGGTAGTGACTACTCAGGTCGTGCCCGGCTCGTCGGCGTTGGCGGCCTCGACCGCGTAGGTCAGCCGTGTCCAGCAGAGCCCCTGCCCGTAGGAGGACTTCCTGCGGATCCGCCAGCGGTACACGCTCCCGTCGACAGTTATGCGACGGGGCCCCTTCTTGTTCAGCGCCATGATGCCCCCTCCCCTGTCGCGGACCGTCGCGCCGTGCAATGACGACCGGACCCTTTCCAGGGATCAGCAAGCAGTCAGGGACAAGGGCTACAGCAAGTCGAATTGAGGCCCGGCATCGGGTCGCATCAGGTCTGCGCCATGTCCACGAACCGCGAGTAGTGACCCTGGAAGGCGACCGTGATCGTCGCCGTCGGACCGTTTCGGTGCTTGGCCACGATCAGGTCGGCCTCGCCCGCACGGGGCGACTCCTTCTCATAGGCGTCCTCGCGGTGCAGCAGGATGACCATGTCGGCGTCCTGCTCGATGGAGCCGGACTCACGGAGGTCGGACACCATCGGCTTCTTGTCCGTGCGCTGCTCGGGGCCACGGTTCAGCTGGGAGAGCGCGATGACCGGGATCTCCAGCTCCTTGGCCAGCAGCTTGAGGTTACGGGACATGTCAGAGACCTCCTGCTGACGGCTCTCTGCCCGCTTGGAGCCACCCGACTGCATCAGCTGGAGGTAGTCGATGACCACCAGCCTGAGGTCGTTGCGCTGCTTGAGGCGACGGCACTTGGCACGGATCTCCATCATCGACAGGTTCGGCGAGTCGTCGATGTAGAGCGGGGCGGCCGAGACGTCCGGCATCCGCCGGGCCAGCCGCGTCCAGTCCTCGTCCGTCATCGTGCCGGACCGCATGTGGTGCAGGGCGACCCGGGCCTCGGCGGACAGCAGACGCATCGCGATCTCGTTGCGCCCCATTTCGAGCGAGAAGATCACGCTCGGGAGGTTGTTCTTGATCGAGCAGGCCCGCGCGAAGTCCAGCGCGAGCGTGGACTTACCCATGGCCGGACGCGCTGCGATGACGATCATCTGGCCGGGGTGCAGGCCGTTGGTGAGCGAGTCGAAGTCGGTGAACCCCGTGGGCACGCCGGTCATCTCGCCGCTGCGGGAGCCGATCGCCTCGATCTCGTCGAGCGCGCCCTCCATGATGTCGCCGAGCGGCAGGTAGTCCTCGCTCGTGCGCTGCTCGGTGACCGCGTAGACCTCTGCCTGGGCGCGGTTGACGATCTCGTCGACGTCGTCGTCGGCCGCGTATCCCATCTGTGTGATGCGTGTACCGGCCTCGACCAGGCGGCGCAGGACGGCCCGCTCGTGGACGATCTCCGCGTAGTACGCCGCGTTGGCCGCCGTGGGAACCGTCTGGACCAGGGTGTGCAGATACGAGGCGCCGCCGACCTTGTTGATCTCGCCGCGCTTGGTGAGCTCGGCCGCGATCGTGATGGGGTCGGCGGGCTCGCCCTTGGCGTAGACGTCCAGGACGGCCTGGTAGATCGTCTCGTGGGCCGGCTTGTAGAAGTCGTGACCCTTGAGGATCTCGACGACGTCGGCGATGGCATCCTTGGACAGGAGCATGCCGCCGAGGACGGACTGCTCGGCGTCGATGTCCTGCGGCGGTACCCGCTCGAACGACGGGGCCGAGCCACCGTCCCACGCCCCGTTGTCCCTGCCGCGTTCATGCTGTTCGTCGCGGCTCCGGGCTCCGTCACCACGTCGGCGGGAGGCGGGCAGACGATCACTGGGACCGCTGTCGGCCCACGGGTCGTCCAAGGGCTCGGAAATGCTCACCGAGCCACCTCCTCCCGTCCGCCGAAGCAGACCTAGCCGTGCCTCTCTGTTCTACGGCACGGCACTGACAAATAAGGGGCCCAACTCCGGTTGGCATGCGCCGGTTTTGTGGCGTTTTGAAAACCGGCGGACGGAGCGGGCGCCGGACCACCGTAGGCCTGTCGGCACCGTCAGCCAATCTGGTTATCCACAGGCCATGTGGACGACGGCCCAGATGCTGTGGAGAACTCCGCGAAACCTGTGCACGACCCGGTGGACAGGCCTGTGAACAAGCAGTGACTCTCTCGAGGGAAGCCGTCTTGACCTGCACGTTTGCCATCCACTGGCTGTGCAGAAGAAAAAGTTTCCCAACCGGCCCAAGATCGCTTCGAACTGTGCACAGCAGTGCGCACCACGAGACACGAGGTAAGGGTCACAAAGGCTTTACATCTCTTACCTGTGGACGATTAGATTGGTGCACATGACACAGGCCCCCGCGCGCCGCCGAACCGGCCGGAGACAGCACGACCGAGAGATCGTCGCGCTGGCCGTGCCGGCCTTCGGCGCCCTCGTCGCCGAGCCCCTCTTCCTCATGGCCGACACCGCCATCGTGGGCCATCTGGGCACCACCCAGCTCGCCGGTCTCGGCGTCGCCTCGGCCCTGCTGATGACCGCCGTAAGCGTCTTCGTCTTCCTCGCCTACGCCACCACGGCTGCGGTTGCCCGTCGTGTGGGAGCAGGCGACCTCCAAGCGGCCATCCGGCAAGGCATGGACGGTATCTGGCTGGCCCTGCTCCTCGGCGCGGCCGTCGTCGCCATCGCGCTGCCGACGGCACCCCATCTCGTGGACCTCTTCGGTGCTTCGGACGCGGCGGCCCCCTACGCGATCACGTATCTGCGTATCTCCGTGCTCGGCATACCGGCCATGCTCGTCGTCCTTGCCGCGACCGGTGTCCTGCGCGGCCTGCAAGACACGAGGACCCCGCTCTACGTCGCCATCGCCGGCTTCGTCGCCAACGGCGCCCTCAACGCCGGGCTCGTCTACGGCGCCGACCTGGGGATCGCCGGTTCCGCTTGGGGCACCGTCATCGCTCAGTGCGGCATGGCCGCGGTCTACCTCGTGGTGGTTCTGCGAGGAGCGCGCAAGCATGGTGCCTCGCTGCGTCCGGATGCCGCCGGGATCCGGGCTTCCGCTCAAGCCGGTGTACCCCTGCTGGTGCGCACCCTGTCCCTGCGGGCGATCCTGATGATCGCCACGGCTGTCGCCGCCCGCCTCGGGGACGCCGACATCGCCGCCCATCAGATCATCCTCTCCCTGTGGAGCCTGCTGGCCTTCGCCCTCGACGCCATCGCCATCGCGGGGCAGGCCATCATCGGTCGCTACCTCGGAGCCGGTGACGCCCAGGGCGCCCGGGATGCGTGCCGCCGCATGGTCGAGTGGGGTATCGCAGTCGGCGTCGTTCTCGGCGTTCTGGTGGTCATCACCCGACCGGCCTTCCTCTCCTTGTTCACCAGCGACCCGGCGGTCAAGGATGTGGCGCTACCCGCACTGATCATCGTCGCCCTCTCCCAGCCGATCTCCGGCATCGTCTTCGTCCTGGACGGTGTCTTGATGGGAGCCGGCGACGGCCCTTACCTCGCCTGGGCGATGCTGGTCACCCTGGCGGTGTTCACGCCGGTCGCACTGCTGGTCCCGGTACTGGGTGGTGGGCTCCCCGCCCTCTGGGCCACGATGACGCTGATGATGACCGTGCGGATGCTGACCCTGTGGCTTCGCAGCCGATCGGGTCGCTGGATCGTGACCGGCGCGACCCGCTGACGGTTTCACGTGAAATGCTCTCTGTTTCACGTGAAACACGGGGTGCCTCACAGAACGCGGTGTTTCACGTGAAACACGGACGCCACTCGGCGGACGGCGTCCAGTAGTGACACGAATGGGGCCGCACCCCGCGGGGTGCGGCCCCATCGCCTACTGCTTCAGCAAGCGCAGGCCTCAGGCCGCGACAACCTCGATGTTGACCTTGGCGGCAACCTCGGGGTGCAGACGCACGGACGTCTCGTGAGCGCCCAGCGTCTTGATCGGCGAGCCGAGCTCGATACGGCGCTTGTCGACCTCGGGACCACCGGAGGCCTTGATCGCGGAAGCGATGTCGGCCGGGGTGACGGAACCGAAGAGACGACCGGCGTCGCCGGAGCGAACGGCCAGACGGACCTTGACGCCCTCGAGCTGGGCCTTCACAGCGTTGGCCTGCTCGATGGTCTGGATCTCGTGGATCTTGCGAGCACGACGGATCTGCTCGACGTCCTTCTCGCCACCCTTGGTCCAGCGAATAGCGAACTTCCGCGGGATCAGGTAGTTGCGAGCGTAACCGTCCTTGACGTCGACGACGTCGCCCGCGGCACCGAGGCCGGAGACCTCGTGGGTGAGGATGATCTTCATGAGTCGGTCACCCTTCCCTTATCGCGCGGTGGAGGTGTAGGGCAGCAGCGCCATCTCACGGCTGTTCTTCACGGCCGTGGCGACGTCACGCTGGTGCTGCGTGCAGTTGCCGGTCACGCGGCGGGCACGGATCTTGCCGCGGTCGGAAATGAACTTCCGCAGCATGTTCGTGTCCTTGTAGTCCACGTACGTGACCTTGTCCTTGCAGAATGCGCAGACCTTCTTCTTCGGCTTGCGCACAGGCGGCTTCGCCATGGTGATTCTCCTGTGTGATCAAGAAGTGTGGGTGCGAACCCGCCCTTAGAAGGGGGGCTCGTCCGAGTAGCCGCCGCCGCTGCCGCTGCCGCCGCTGGGGTTTCCACCCCAGCCGCCGCCACCGCCCTGGTTGCCACCGGCGGGAGCGCCGGTCGCCCACGGGTCGTCGGCGGGAGCGCCGCCGCCCTGCTGGCCGCCACCGGGGCCGCCGCCCCAGCCGCCGCCACCCTGGCCGCCGCCACCGCCGCCGCCGTAGCCGCCCTGGCCACCGCGGCCGGTGGTCTTGGTGACCTTGGCCGTGGCGTTGCGCAGGCTGGCGCCGACTTCCTCGACGTCCAGCTCGTAGACCGTGCGCTTTACACCCTCACGGTCCTCGTAGGACCGCTGCTTCAGCCGGCCCTGCACGATGACGCGCATGCCTCGCTGGAGCGACTCTGCGACGTTCTCCGCCGCCTGACGCCAGACCGAGCAGGTCAGGAACAGGCTCTCGCCGTCCTTCCACTCGTTCGTCTGGCGGTCGAAGGTGCGGGGAGTGGACGCGACACGGAACTTCGCGACGGCCGCACCGGAGGGGGTGAAGCGCAGCTCGGGGTCGTCGACAAGATTGCCGACCACCGTGATGACGGTCTCGCCTGCCATGGGGGAACCTCTCGGCGGGTTTGCTCTGGCTGCTTGCTACTCGAATCCCGGAATCGGCTGAGCGTGGAAGCTCAGTGCATCTCGGGACGGAGGACCTTGGTCCGGAGGACCGACTCGTTCAGGTTCATCTGGCGGTCGAGCTCCTTGACGACCGCAGGCTCGGCCTGCAGGTCGATGACCGAGTAGATGCCCTCGGGCTTCTTCTTGATCTCGTACGCGAGACGACGACGGCCCCAGGTGTCGACCTTCTCGACCTTTCCGCCGCCGTCACGGACGACAGAGAGGAAGTTCTCGATCAGCGGAGAGACAGCGCGCTCCTCGACCTCGGGGTCGAGGATGACCATCACCTCGTAGTGACGCATGTGGAACCCACCTCCTTTGGACTCAGCGGCCACGGTCGTTCCGTGGCAGGAGGGTTGTGATGCGTAGGCAACGGTATCGGCCACCACTGACAGCCGGGGGTTCTGAACAGAAGCCCCTGACATGACATGGGCAGACACCGGTGCGGACGGTACAGAGTACCCGCACAGCGGCTTGCGGTTGAAATCCGGCCTTCAGGGCAGCCAATCTGTACGCATCGGGTGTGTACGGCGCTACGATGCGCCGCCTTTCGCAGGAGGTGCCCTATGGCACAGGCATTGCGACCCAACGCCGCCGGCGGTCTCTTCGCCACGGACGGCAAGCCCCATCCCCTCCAGGACGCTCTGCTCGCGGTGACCCTGGTGCTGGGCCTCACGTCGTTCCTCACGGCGATCATCGACGAGGACCTGCATCTGCTCAGCTCCTGGGCCGGCCTGGTGGGCATCCTCACGGGTGCGTACGGCCAGTGGATCTCGGAGACGACCCGGGAGCGCTTCGGCCTGATCCTGGGCCTGGGGGCATCGGGCGTCGGGTTCTTCCTGGGCATGGCGCACGGCGGCCTCATCGGCTGACGCCGGGACACCCCTTCATCCGAACACCGGGCCACGCCCCGGCCGGCCTCGGGCCGGGGCGAAGCTCCCGTACGCCCAACCGGCGCGCTCCCAAGGCGCAGTAGGCTTCGCGCGAGAGCCGGAGCCCCTGAACCCATGGGGACACACCAGCCCGAGGAGCGCCCCGAAATGAGCCTGACCCTGAGGACCATCAGTCGCGAGCAGCATCTGGCCTACATCCAGAGCCTGCCGTCGGCGAGCCACATGCAGGTCCCGGCCTGGGCTGACGTCAAGGCGGAGTGGCGCTCCGAGAACCTCGGCTGGTTCGACGACCGCACCGGCGAGATGGTCGGTGCCGGTCTGGTGCTGTACCGGCAGCTTCCCAAGATCAAGCGCTACCTCGCCTACCTGCCCGAGGGCCCGGTCATCAACTGGTTCGCGCCGAATCTGCAGGACTGGATCGAGCCGATGCTGGCGCATCTGAAGGAGCAGGGCGCTTTCTCGGTGAAGATGGGCCCGCCGGTGATCATCCGGCGCTGGGAGGCTCCCTCCATCAAGCAGGGCATCCAGAACCCGGACGTCAAGCGCCTGCGTGACATCGAGGCCGACCACATCGAGCCGCGCGCCTTCGAGGTCGCCGACAAGCTGCGCCGCATGGGCTGGCAGCAGGGCGAGGACGGCGGCGCCGGCTTCGGCGACGTCCAGCCCCGCTACGTGTACCAGGTGCCGCTGGCGAACCGCTCCCTGGAAGAGGTCCACAAGAACTTCAACCAGCTGTGGCGCCGCAACATCAAGAAGGCCGAGAAGGCGGGCGTCGAGGTTGTCCAGGGCGGCTACCAGGACCTCGAGGAATGGCAGCGGCTGTACGAGATCACGGCCGTGCGCGACCACTTCCGGCCGCGCCCGCTGTCGTACTTCCAGCGCATGTGGACGGCCCTCAACACCGAGGACCCCAACCGCATGCGGCTGTACTTCGCCCGGCACGACGGCGTGAACCTGTCGGCCGCGACGATGCTGATCGTCGGCGGGCACGTCTGGTACTCCTATGGTGCCTCCGACAACATCGGCCGTGAGGTCCGGCCCTCCAACGCGATGCAGTGGCGGATGCTGCGTGACGCCTACGCGCTCGGCGCCACCGTCTACGACCTGCGTGGCATCTCCGACTCGCTGGACGAGACCGACCACCTCTTCGGTCTGATCCAGTTCAAGGTGGGTACCGGCGGCCAGGCGGCCGAGTACCTCGGCGAGTGGGACTTCCCGCTGAACAAGCTGCTGCACAAGGCGCTCGACATCTACATGTCGCGCCGCTGATGTCCCGTTCAGTGCTTCTATACCTCTGATACACGGCAACCGCCGATTCACGGCAACCGCGAGAAAGGTTCCAGGTCCGGCCATGGCGCTCACGCTCTACGTCGACACCGCGCGCTGGCGTGCGCACCACAAGCACGTACAGGAGCAGTTCCCGGGCCTCGTGCCGGTCTGTAAGGGCAACGGCTACGGCTTCGGGCACGAGCGGCTTGCGGAGGAGGCCACACGGCTGGGCTCGGACGTCCTCGCCGTCGGCACGACGTATGAAGCCGCCCGGATCAAGGACTGGTTCGGCGGGGACCTGCTGGTGCTGACGCCGTACCGGCGCGGCGAGGAGCCGGTGCCGCTGCCGGACCGGGTCATCCGCTCCGTCTCGTCGATAGACGGCGTGTACGGGCTGGTCGGTGCCCGCGTGGTGATCGAGGTGATGTCCTCGATGAAGCGGCACGGCATCAGCGAGCAGGACCTGGCCCAGCTGCACGCCGCCATCGAGAACGTCCGTCTGGAGGGCTTCGCCATCCATCTGCCGCTGGACCGCACCGACGGCTCGGACGCCGTCGAGGAGGTCATCGGCTGGATGGACCGGCTGCGTGCGGCCCGACTGCCCCTGCACACCATGTTCGTGAGCCATCTCAAGGCCGAGGAACTCGCCCGGCTCCAGCAGCAGTTCCCGCAGACCCGCTTCCGGGCCCGTATCGGCACCCGGCTGTGGCTGGGGGACCACGACGCCACGGAATACCGCGGCGCGGTCCTGGACGTCACACGCGTCGCCAAGGGCGACCGCTTCGGCTACCGGCAGCAGAAGGCGGCTTCCGACGGCTTCCTGGTGGTCGTGGCGGGCGGGACGTCGCACGGAGTGGGTCTGGAGGCCCCCAAGGCGCTGCACGGCGTCATGCCGCGCGCCAAGGGCGTCGCCCGCGCCGGCCTCGCGACGGTGAACCGGAACCTTTCTCCGTTCGTCTGGGGCGGCAAGCAGCGCTGGTTCGCGGAACCGCCGCACATGCAGGTCTCGATCCTGTTCGTGCCGACGGACGCACCGGAGCCGAAGGTCGGCGATGAGCTGGTGGCTCATCTGCGGCACACCACCACTCAGTTCGACCGGATCATGGACCGCTGACGACGCGACGCAAACCGGCGCAGCACACAGCAAGAAGGCCGTACACGCTTCCCGTGTACGGCCTTCTGTGCTCCCGGCTACGCCACCACGGGCCGTTCACTCAGAGCGAACCGCCGGTAGGACCCGGCCTGCCCCACTCGACCGGTGGCCTGTCGAACTGGGTGGTCACATGGCGTCGGGGGCGAGCCGCGGGGCCAAGAACGAAGACATCCTCGGCGCCGTCGAGCACCCCACCCGAGGGATCGTCGTCACCGGACCACCGCACCGGATCCCGCTCCGGCATGAAGATGTCACGCACGACCATCACGCACAGGTACAGCGTCCCCAGCAGATGCAGGCCGATGGCCCAGTGGTATCCGTCGGTGGGCAGTCCCTTGTGAGCGTCTCCGCTGGTCGTGTACGCCAGGTACAGCCAGATGCCGAGGAAGTACGCCACCTCGCAGGCCTGCCAGATCAGGAAGTCCCGCCACTTCGGCCGGGCGAGGGCCGCCAGCGGCACCAGCCACAGAACGTACTGCGGCGAATAGACCTTGTTGGTGAGGATGAACGCCGCGACGATCAGGAAGGCGAGCTGGGCGAACCGCGGGCGGCGCGGGGCGGTCAGTGCGAGGGCAGCGACAGCCGCACAGCTCACCAGCATCAGCAGCGTCGCCAGTGTGTTGACCGTGTCGGTGCTGAGCGGGTCGTCCGAGTTCTGGGCCATGATCAGCCAGAAGGAGCCGAAGTCGACGCCCCGCTCCTGGCTGAACGTGTAGAACTTCGACCAGCCCTCGAACGCGAAGAGCATCACCGGCCCGTTCACGACGACCCAGGCGACGATCGCTCCCCCTAGAGCCGTCCCGAACTCGCGCCACCTGCCCGCACGCCAGCACAGCACCATCAGCGGCCCGAGGAGCAGGAAGGGGTAGAGCTTGGCGGCCGTGGCAAGCCCCAGCAGGACACCGAAGGCGAGGGAGCGGCCACGTGACCACATCAGCATCGCCGCGGCCGTCAGGGCGACCGCGAGCAGGTCCCAGTTGATGGTCGCCGTCAGGGCGGCGGCAGGCGCCAGGGCGACCAGCAGGCCGTCCCAGGGGCGCCGGGTGTGGGTGCGGGCCACGCAGACGGCGATGACCGACGCACACACCATCAGCATTCCGGCGTTGACCATCCAGTACCACTGTTCCTGGTACTGGATGCTGCCGCTGCCGGGAGTGAGCCAGGAGGCGACCTCCATGAAGACACCGGTGAGCACCGGGTACTCCAGGTACTGCATGTCGCCGGGGAGCCTGTCGAAGTACGGCACGAGCCCGTCGGCGAAACCGCGTCCCTGGTAGAGGTGCGGGATGTCCGAGTAGCACGCGTGCGTGTACTGGGAGCTGGCGCCGAAGAACCAGGCGCCGTTGTAGCAGGGCGCCTTCTGGACCAGGCCGAGGGCGAACATGCCGATCGCCACCAGCGCGATCACCCGCACGGGAGTCCACCAGGACGCCCCGAGCAGGGCACGCCGCCCGAGCGGGCCGCCGATCAGCTCGCTGCCGGCCGCGGCGACCTCGTCCTCCTTGGTCGGCCGCACCGGCTCCGGCTCATGGACGCTCGCTTGCGTCGATTCTGCACTGGGCATGCCGCACATCCTGCCGTACGTGTCCAGCAATACGCCGAGGGCCGCCGTACCCCCGTGGGACGGCGGCCCTTGTTTCACGTGAAACACCCTCGCGTTTCACGTGAAACACCCAAGCCGGGCGATCTGTCGGCTGCGGCTATCCCTCGGGGCCTCCGAAGATGCCTCCGTTGCCATTACCTCTGCTGTTGCCGCCGTCCAGGTTGGTATCGGTTGGTGTGGGCTCAGTGGACGCCCCTCCGTCTGTGCCCCCGTTGCCGGTACCGCCATTCTGTGCGCCACCGTCGTTCTCGCACCCGAAGAACCCACAGGTGTCACTCGGCGAGGGCGACGGAAGCGTCGGGGTCTCGCTGGGCGTAGCGCTCGGCGACTCGGTCACGGTCTCGCTGGGCTCCACGCTGGGCGTCGGGGTCGGCGTCGGAGCCCCCACCGCGTCCTGGATCTCGCCGATCTTCTCGGCGTCCGGGAAGCCGGGATCGGACTTGCCCTTCAGTGCGGCCTTCATGTACTCGGTCCACACCTGGGTGGGAGTGTCACCACCGTGGATGGACTTTTCACCCGCCGTGCCGTTCATGGAGAGCAGCGTGGCGCTCTTGGGATCCTCGCGGAACATCGCGATCGAGGTCGACAGCTGCTGTGTGTAGCCGACGAACCAGGCGGACTTGTTCTCGTCGGTGGTACCGGTCTTGCCGGCCGCTGTACGGCCCAGGGCCAGCGCTTTCTTACCCGTACCGTTCTGGATGACGTTCTCCAGAGTGGCCGTGACGTTGTTGGCCACGTTCTCAGGCATGGCCTGCGTGATCCTCGGCTTCTTGAAGCCTTCGACTTTCTCGCCGTTGAACTTGACGCTGGTGACCGAGTACGGGGCGGCCTGCTTGCCCGCCGCGGCGAACGTCGCGTAGGCGTCGGCCATGCGGATCGCGCTGGGAGTGGACGTACCGAGCGCGAACGACGGGTTGAGCGTGGCGAAGCTGGCGTCCAGGATGCCGGACTTCTCGGCCACGTCTCGCACGTTCCTCATCCCCACGTCCATGCCGAGCTGCACGAACGGGGTGTTGACCGACTGCTCCATCGCCTTGCGCAGGGAGATGTAGCCCCACGGGTAGTCGCTCTCGTTCTCCTGGAAGAACGGGGTGTTGTCCTTCTTCAGGACGTAGGAGCCGTCGTTGTTCATGACCTTGAGATGGTCGTTGCCGTTGTACTTGCTCAGCGGCGAGAGGGGACCGTCGCTCCGGTAGGTGCCATGCTCCATCGCGGCGGCGAGCACGAACGGCTTCCACGTCGAACCGACCGGGACACCCGAGGTGTCCGCGTTGTTGTTGAAGTGGCCGTTCTCGTAGCCCGCACCGCCGTAGAGCGCGACGATCGCGCCGTCCTTGGGCTTCACCGACGCCGCACCGAACTGGACGTGCTTGTCCCGTTCACGCTTCTTCGGATCGAGCTTCTCGTCCTCGACCTTCTTGACGGCCTTCGCCAGTGCCTCGACCTTGTCCTTCTCGAAGGTCGTCTTGATCTGGTAGCCGCCCAGGTCGAACTGCTTCTCGGAGATGTTGGAGTGACTCAGGACGTACTTCTTGGCGGTGTCCGCCAGGTACCCGATCTGGCCGGACATGCCCTTGGACGCCTTGCGATCCTGGGGCGAGGGGTACTTCTTGATCGCGTCCTGGTACTCCTTGTCCGTGATCCTCTTGTCGTTGTGCATTTGCTCGAGGATCCATGACCAACGGGCCTCGGAACGCTTACGGTTGGCATCCTTAGTCGCCGCAGAGTCGATGTCCTTGTTACCCGCAGGGTCGTAGTAGGTCGGGCCCTTCAGAAGAGCGGCGAGGAAGGCGCACTCACTCGGCTTGAGGTCCTTCGCTTCCTTGCCGTAATAGGCCTGGGCAGCGGCCTGGATGCCGTAGGCGCCACGGCCGTAGTACGAGGTGTTCAGGTAGCCCTGAAGGATCACCGGCTTGTCGACCGTCGTGCCCACCTTGATGGAGATGAACATCTCCTTGAACTTACGGGTGAGCGACTGTTCCTGGCTCAGGTAGGTGTTCTTCACGAACTGCTGGGTGATCGTCGAACCACCCTGGGTGTCGCCACCCCGGGCCATGTTCGCCAGGGCACGGGCGATGCCCATGGGGTCGATGCCGTTGTCCTGGTAGAAGCTCTTGTTCTCGGCCGAGATCACCGCCCACTGCATGGCCTTCGGGATCCGGTCGATCGTGACGTTCTGCCGGTTCTGACCGCTGCCCGCCGCGACCATCTGGGTGTTGTCGGCCCAGTAGTAGACGTTGTTCTGCGAGAGAGCGGCCGCGTTCTCCTCGTTGGGGACGCCCACCATGGCGTAGCCGATGCCCGCCACGGCCACCAGGCTGCCGAAGAAGCCGATGCACAGGCCGGAGACGAGCTTCCAGGACGGCATCCAGCGCCGCCAGCCGTACTTTCCGGCCCGCGGATAGTCGATCAGCCGCTTCCTGTCGGGGACGGCGGCCGCGCGTCCTCTCCCGGCAGGGCCGGCACGCCGGCCACCACGGGTCGGTTCGGCCGCTCTGCGGCGGCCGCCACCCGTACTTCTCTGCGCCGCACGCCGGGCCTCGGCACGGCCACCGTACTGACGCTCCTCACCCCCCGAGTCGTAGGAGTCCGACCCATAGGACTCGGACGGAGACCCGGTGGCGCCTCGCGGTGCCGCGCGGCGGCCGGAAGACGAGCCGGACTGGCCGCGTCGGGCCGCGGCACGTCCGCCTCCCTGCGGCTGCGGCGGTTTGCGACGGTGCTCGCTCATCGAACGACTACTCCTCGGGCAGGCGCACCCCTGCGCGCCTGGAAACGGCGGCTGGTTTCCGGTCCCCCCGAAGTACGGATGCGGTCGGCTCCGCATTCATCGGTCCCGCATGCACCCGTACCACACCGAAGACGACGACGCTCTCAGGCGTCACTCGGTTCCCGGTGATGTGCATGGCGCACAGACTACGCACCGCCAAAACCTGCCGAGCCCCGAAGTTCACCTCAAATCAGGCAACTCGTGTCCGACGAATCGGTGATGTGATCCCGTTCACCCGACCCCCTCTTGTCGCATCCGGAAGGCCGTTCTATCGTCGTGATGTATCGAGTCGATACATCAGCTCGACACATCGGCCCGACACATCGGACTGATACATGCGCACCGCGGCGAGAGGAGGCGACGATGAGCCGGCGTTCCGGGATCCTCGAGTTCGCCGTACTCGGCCTGCTCCGCGAGTCGCCGATGCACGGGTACGAGCTGCGTAAACGGCTCAACACGTCACTCGGCGTGTTCCGTGCCTTCAGCTACGGGACGCTCTACCCCTGCCTCAAGACGCTGGTCGCCAACGGCTGGTTGATCGAGGAACCGGGGAACACCGCCGAGGAAGCCCTCGCCGCCCCCCTCGCGGGGCGCCGCGCCAAGATCGTCTACCGGTTGACGGCAGAGGGTAAGGAGCACTTCGAGCAGTTGCTCTCGCAGACCGGGCCCGACGCATACGAGGACGAAACCTTCGCAGCCCGTTTCGCCTTCTTCGGTCAAACCTCACGCGAGGTTCGCATGCGCGTGCTGGAGGGCCGCCGCAGCAGGCTGGAGGAGCGGCTGGAGAAGATGAGCGCTTCCCTGGCCCGGACCCGGGAGCGCCTCGACGACTACACGCTCGAGCTCCAGCGCCACGGGATGGAGTCCGTGGAACGCGAGGTGCGCTGGCTGAACGAGCTGATCGAGAGCGAGCGGGCAGGGCGGGACCTCAAGGGTCCGGCCACCGGGGAGCCCGCCTCGCGTGACACCACATCTGGAGCGTCGGGCGGCCTGCCCCGGCCGGGGGGCGACCCCCGGCCGGATACGCCCGACGACACCGCCACGTGAGAGCCCGCTCAGGGCCTCACTCGTACACACAGGGAGCAACCGGAATGGGTTCGGTTCGCGTAGCCATCGTCGGTGTGGGCAACTGCGCCGCATCGCTGGTGCAGGGAGTCGAGTACTACAAGGACGCCGACCCGGCGTCCAGGGTGCCGGGCCTGATGCACGTCCAGTTCGGCGAGTACCACGTCAGCGACGTCGAGTTCGTCGCCGCGTTCGACGTGGACGCCAAGAAGGTCGGTCTCGACCTCGCGGACGCCATCGGCGCCTCCGAGAACAACACCATCAAGATCTGCGACGTACCCAGCACCGGTGTGACGGTGCAGCGCGGCCACACCCTCGACGGCCTCGGCAAGTACTACCGCGAGACCATCGAGGAGTCCGCCGAGGAGCCGGTCGACGTCGTCCAGGTCCTCAAGGACCGGCAGGTCGACGTCCTCGTCTGCTACCTGCCCGTCGGTTCCGAGGACGCGGCGAAGTACTACGCCCAGTGCGCCATCGACGCCAAGGTCGCCTTCGTCAACGCCCTTCCGGTCTTCATCGCCGGCACCAAGGAGTGGGCGGACAAGTTCACCGAGGCGGGCGTCCCGATCGTCGGTGACGACATCAAGTCGCAGGTGGGCGCCACCATCACGCACCGCGTGATGGCTAAGCTGTTCGAGGACCGGGGCGTCATCCTGGACCGCACGATGCAGCTGAACGTCGGCGGCAACATGGACTTCAAGAACATGCTCGAGCGTGACCGCCTCGAGTCGAAGAAGATCTCCAAGACGCAGGCCGTCACCTCCCAGATCCGCGACCGCGAGCTGGGCGAGGGCAACGTCCACATCGGCCCGTCCGACTACGTCGCCTGGCTGGACGACCGCAAGTGGGCCTACGTCCGCCTCGAGGGCCGTGCTTTCGGTGACGTCCCGCTGAACCTGGAGTACAAGCTCGAGGTCTGGGACTCCCCGAACTCGGCCGGCGTCATCATCGACGCCCTGCGCGCCGCGAAGATCGCCAAGGACCGCGGCATCGGCGGCCCGATCCTGTCGGCGTCGAGCTACTTCATGAAGTCCCCGCCCGTGCAGTACTTCGACGACGAGGCCCGCGAGAACGTCGAGAAGTTCATCAAGGGCGAGGTCGAGCGCTGACGCTCCGCAACTGATCGCTCCTGCCAGGGCTGGGAGGGTCCCCGGGTCGTATGACCCGGGGACCCTCCCCGTATGTGAGGCTGGGCCCCATGGCCGTCGTCCGTGACCTGCGCGTCCTGTTGCGCTTCCAGGGCTTCCGGCGCCTGCTCGCCGTACGTCTGCTGTCCCAGGGTGCCGACGGCGTCTATCAGGTCGCGCTCGCCTCTTACGTGGTCTTCTCGCCGGAGAAGCAGACCTCGGCGGCCGCGGTCGCTTCCGCGATGGCGGTGCTGCTGCTCCCGTACTCGCTCGTCGGCCCGTTCGCCGGTGTCCTGCTGGACCGCTGGCGGCGCCGTCAGGTCCTGCTGTTCGGTAGCCTGTTGCGCGCCCTGCTGGCCTCCGCGACGGCCCTGCTGATCCTCAGTCCGGCTCCGGACTGGCTCTTCTACGTCTCGGCCCTGTGCGTCACCGCGGTCAACCGCTTCGTCCTGTCAGGCCTGTCCGCCGCCCTGCCGCGCGTGGTCGACGCCGACCGCCTGGTCATCGCCAATTCGCTTTCCCCGACCGCCGGAACCCTGGCGGCGACCGCGGGTGGCGGTCTCGCCTTCGTCGTGCGTCTGGCGGTGGCGGACTCGGATGCCGCGGTGGTACTGGTGGGAGCCGGGCTGTATCTGTGCGCCGCCCTGGCATCGCTGAGCATGGCGCGGGAACTCCTCGGTCCCGACCGCCCCTTGGCGCGCAAGCGGATCGGGACGGCTCTCACGGGCACCGCCCGCGACCTGGCGGCCGGGGTACGTCACCTGGCCGCTCCGCAACGCCGTGAAGCCGCCTGGGCCCTCGTGGCGATGTCGCTGATGCGGTTCTGCTACGGCGCCCTGCTGGTCATGCTGCTGATGCTGTGCCGGTACGCCCTCACCTCGACCACGGACGACGGACTCGCCCTGCTCGGCCTGGCGTTGGGCTTCTCCGGCGCTGGGTTCTTCGCGGCGGCCGTGGTGACGCCCTGGACCGCGGGGCGGCTCGGTCCGGGCCGCTGGATCGTCGTCTGCGCGGGGGCCGCGGCATTGCTGGAACCCGCTCTGGGGCTGCCGTTCGCCACCGCCCCGCTGCTGGCCGCGGCCTTCGTCCTGGGACTGACCACTCAGGGCGCGAAGATCGCCACGGACACCATCGTCCAGTCCTCCGTCGAGGACGGCTTCCGTGGCCGGATCTTCTCGGTTTACGACGTCCTCTACAACGTGTTCTTCGTCGGCGCGGCCGCTGTGGCCGCCCTGATGCTGCCGTCGGACGGCCGATCCGTGCCGCTGGTGATCACGATCGCCGTTACCTACGCGGCAGTAGCTATCGGTATGGCACGGTTTGGGCGTCTGTAAGTGTCACATCAATGACACAGAGCCACTTCTGACTACTGCGTTGTCAGTGGCGACCGCTACCTTACGTGGGTCTTATCTCGCGACATGTTCGCGTCACTCACCATGTTCCAGGGGGACCCCAAGTGACTACTCCGCCGCCCCAGGGCAATCCGTTCGCACAGGGCCAGCCCGCGGCTGCGCCCCAGGCTCCGTTCCCGCCTCAGGGCGGTTACCCGCAACAGCCCGGGCAGCCCGGCTTCCCGCCCCAGGGCGCCGCTCCGTACGCGCCGGTCCCCCCACAGCCGTCGGGTCGCAAGCTCAGTTTCAAGATGATCAAGAACATAGTCATCGTCATCGCCGTGGCGACCATCGCCATCGTCGGCTACGTGACCAGCCGGGACGACGCCAACACGGCCGCCGTCGGCGACTGCATGCACCGCGGCAGCAGCAGCGACAACAACCCGGACCTCGAAGTCGTGAAGTGCGACGACGCGAAGGCCCAGTACAAGGTGCTGGCCAAGATCGAGGGCTCGTATCTCACGGACACGCTGGCTTCCAGCAAGTGCGAGGCCGAGGCCAAGGACTTCCAGTACACGTACACCGAGAGCGGCGACGGCAAGGACTTCCTGCTCTGCCTGAAGGACTACAAGAAGTAGTCAGACATGACGAAGGGCGGTGTTTCACGTGAAACACCGCCCTTCGTCATGTCTGCAGCGGGGTCATGTTTCACGTGAAACATGACCCCGTTTCACAGCCTCAGCTCTCCTGCCCGGCCCACCACTCCTTGAGCGCGGCCACCGCGGCGTCCTGCCCCATCGGCCCGTTCTCCAGGCGGAGCTCCAGCATGTGCTGGTATGCACGGCCGATGACCGGGCCGGGACCCACGCCGAGAATCTCCATGATCTGGTTGCCGTCGAGGTCCGGGCGGATCGAGTCCAGCTCCTCCTGCTCCTGCAGCTTGGCGATCCGCTCCTCCAGCCCGTCGTACGCACGCGACAGAGCCGCCGCCTTGCGCTTGTTGCGGGTCGTGCAGTCCGAGCGGGTCAGCTTGTGGAGGCGGTCGAGGAGCGGGCCGGCGTCACGGACGTAGCGGCGGACCGCCGAGTCCGTCCACTCGCCGGTGCCGTAGCCGTGGAAGCGCAGGTGCAGTTCGACCAGACGTGAGACGTCCTTCACCAGCTCGTTGGAGTACTTCAGAGCCGTCATGCGCTTCTTGGTCATCTTGGCGCCGACCACCTCGTGATGGTGGAAGGAGACCCGGCCGTCCTTCTCGAAGCGGCGCGTGCGCGGCTTGCCGATGTCGTGCAGCAAGGCGGCCAGGCGGAGGGTGAGGTCGGGACCGTCCTCCTCCAGCGCCATCGCCTGCTCCAGGACGATGAGTGTGTGGTCGTAGACGTCCTTGTGGCGGTGGTGCTCGTCACGCTCCAGGCGCAGGGCCGGCAGCTCGGGCACCACGCGTTCGGCGAGGCCCGTCTCGACAAGCAGCGTCAGGCCCTTGCGTGGCTGCGGGGAGAGGATCAGCTTGTTCAGCTCGTCCCGCACCCGCTCGGCCGAGACGATCTCGATGCGCCCGGCCATCTCCGTCATCGCCGTGACGACCTCGGGGGCGACCTCGAAGTCGAGCTGAGCCGCGAAGCGCGCGGCCCTCATCATCCGCAGCGGGTCGTCCGAGAACGACTCTTCCGGTGTACCGGGAGTGCGCAGCACACGCGCAGCGAGATCCTCGAGCCCGCCGTGCGGGTCGACGAACTCCTTCTCCGGCAGCGCCACCGCCATCGCATTCACCGTGAAGTCGCGGCGGACGAGATCCTCCTCGATAGAGTCGCCGTACGACACCTCGGGCTTGCGCGAGGTGCGGTCGTAGGCCTCCGAGCGGTAGGTGGTCACCTCGATCTGGTAGCCGCCCTTGTGGGCACCGACCGTGCCGAAGGCGATCCCGACCTCCCAGACGGCGTCCGCCCACGGGCGCACGATCTTGAGGACGTCCTCGGGGCGGGCATCGGTCGTGAAGTCCAGGTCGTTGCCGAGCCGGCCCAGCAGCGCGTCCCGTACCGAGCCGCCGACGAGGGCGAGTGAGAACCCGGCCTCCTGGAAGCGGCGGGCGAGGTCGTCGGCGACAGGAGCGACCCGCAGCAGTTCACTCACGGCGCGGTGCTGCACCTGGCTCAGGGCACTGGACGTTTCTTCGTTGACGTTCGGCACAACAGAAGAGGGTACGTGGCCCGGGCCACCGCGAGCTCCTCTTATTCCGTACGCAGAACCTTGGGGACACGTCCGCTATACGTGCACAAGCCGAGCTCTTGAGCCATAAGGAGCTGCCACCCTCGATAGGGTCACATAACGGATACCGCGGTGTCCGCCCGCGATCTTGTGGAGCGGACCGCGGCACTTCCCCTCAGCGGGCATCGTTACCATGCGTGGACGCACATTCCGACGACCACTGACGACGACGAGGGACGGACGAGCGCGTGGCCGAGGCGGCAGACTTCCAGGGGGCCAGTGCCTCACCTGCCCGCCGCTGGCTGCGGCGCACCGGAGCACTGCTCGCCGGCGCGCCCCTGCTGGCCGGAATCTTCCAGTTGCCTGCCGCAGCGCCTGCGGACGCGGCCGGTCAGGAGTCCCTGCAGGCTGCCTCCAGCGCGGGCTCGGTGTCGGTCGCGATCGACTCACTCAGTCCCAGCACCCCCTCCGAGGGGGACACGGTCACCGTGTCGGGCACGGTGACCAACAACGGCAAGCAGACGGTCACCGGCGCCCACGTCGACCTGCGGGTGGGGCCCCCACTCCAAACCCGCTCGGCGATCGACACCCTGGCCAAGAAGAGCGACGACCTCCAGGGGGCCTCCGGCGAGAAGGTCGGCGGCAAGTACACCGAGAAGTTCTCCGCGCTCACTCCCGGCGTCGCGGAGCCCTTCAGCATCTCCGTGCCGGCCGACAAGCTGGATCTCGGCCGCGACGGCGTCTACCAGCTGGCCGTCGCACTCTCCGGAGAGACCTCGGCGCAGCCCTGGGACCAGCTTCTCGGCATCCAGCGCACGTTCCTGCCGTGGCAGCCGGAAGAGCCCGGCACCAGGACGAAGACCACGTTCCTGTGGCCCCTCGTCTCCAGCGCCCACATGGCGGCCGAGACGGGGTCCAACGAGCAGCAGACGCCGGTCTTCCGCGACGACGAGCTCGCCGAGGAGATCGCCCCGGGCGGCCGTCTCGACCAGATGGTGTCGCTGGGCAAGGGCCTCGACGTCACCTGGGTGGTCGACCCGGACCTGCTGGCATCCGTCGACGCGATGACGGACAGCTACCAGGTCCGCGGTGCGGACGGCACTACCAGCCCAGGCCGGAACCAGGAGGTCGCCAAGAACTGGCTGGCCGAGCTCCAGCAGGCGGTCACGGGTGAAGAGGTGGCCGCCCTGCCGTTCGGCGACCCGGACCTGGCCTCCCTCGCCCACAACGGCACGAACGTCGCCGGCTCACTGAGTCACCTCAAGGAGGCCACCGACGTCGCCGAGGAGACAGTGGACACGATCCTCCACGTGAAACCCTCCACGGACTTCGTCTGGCCGGTGGACGGCGCCATCGACCCGTCGATCGTGAAGGTCGCCACGTCCGCGGGCGCGGACAAGGTGATCACCCGCAGCGACAGCCTCCAGGACAACCTGTCCTACACGCCGTCCGCTGCCCGTCCCATCGGCGGCGGCACCACAGCGGTGGTCGCGGATTCCCGGATGTCCACGGCCTTCCAGGGCGACCTGACGAAGGCCTCCGCCTCCACACTCGCCGTGCAGCGTTTCCTGGCCCAGAGCCTGACGCTCGGCCTGCAGACCGGCAAGCAGCGCAGCGTCGTCGTCGCCCCGCAGCGCATGCCCTCCGTGAGTCAGGCGCAGGCCATGGCTGAGGCCCTGGGAGCCCTCCAGGGCGGGAACTGGTCCGAGTCGCAGGACCTCACGGCCGCCGCCAAGGCCAAGCCGGACCCCGCTGCCAACACGAGGGTGCCGTCGGCCTCCGCGTATCCCTCCTCGCTGCGCAAGCAGGAGCTGCCGCGGGCCGCATTCGAGCAGATCGCCAGGACCCAGGACAAGCTCGACAAGTTCAAGGTGATCCTTACCCGTCAGTCCCGGGTGGTGACCCCGTTCGGGCGGGCCATGAACCGCGAGATGTCGACGTCGTGGCGCGGCCGGGGCGTCGCGGCGGTGGGCTACCGCGATGGCATGGAGTCGTACCTCAACGGACTCATCGACGGGGTCAAGCTGATCCAGAAGTCGGAGACCAAGCTCTCCGGCCGCAGCGCCACGATCCCCGTGACGGTGCAGAACAACCTGGTCCAGGGCGTCGAGCACCTGGAGCTGCGGCTCACGTCGAAGAACCCCACGCGACTCAAGATCGGCGGAGACGCCTACGAGGTGCAGCGCGTCACCGTCGACGGCGGCCACGCCCAGTCGGTGAAGTTCACCACGTCGGCCAACGCCAACGGCCGGGCGGAAGTCGTCGCCCAGCTGTACACGGAGGACGGCCAGAAGTACGGCGCCCCGGTCACCTTCGACGTGAAGGTCACCGAGATCACGCCCACGGTGATGCTGGTCATCGGCGGTGGCGTCCTGCTCCTGGTCCTCGCGGGCTTCCGGATGTACACCCAGCGCAAGCGCGCCGCCGCCCATGAGGCCGCCGAGGACGACACCGCCGAGGCGGACGACGTGATCGACGGCCCGCAGAACCCGGAGGCCTCCGGCGCACGTCTCCAGGGGGAGTCCGAGGCAGGCTCACGGGCAGACGCCCCCGAGCAGCCGAGTGACCCGGCCCCGGACACCGCAGCGGAAAGCGCCGACCCGTCCGGCACGGGTGAGAGAGTGGACCGTTGAGAAGTCGTGGCCGGTGGGCCCGGGACGATGAGGTGGGGTAAGCATGAACGCGCCGTACGACGGTGACCGCGGCCGTGCCGCGGGCAGCTCGGGCTACCCCGATGCGGGCGGGCCCGAGGGTTCACCGCCCGAGCACGGCCAGGTGCCGCCGCAACCGCCCGCGGACACGTACCTCCAGGACGCCTACGGCCAGGACCCCTACCGGGCACAGGACCTCTCCGCCCAGGACCCTGTCGGCGAGGCGCTCTACGACCGTGCCGCGCACCCGCCGCCCGCACCCGGCTCGTACCAGCCGCAGCAGCCGCTGTACGGCCGGCCGCCGCAGTCGCCGTACGCACCGGACCCGCAGGTGTGGGCGCAGACGCCGGCACCGGAACCGGAGGGTCCCACGCGGCATCTGCCGTACGGCGACGACCCCCGCACCACCCGGTTCGTGGGCGTGGACGACCTCGTCTCCGAGGCGGGCGAGCCCCGCCAGGAGCCGGACGCGTTCGCGCACCTCTTCCGGGACCAGCAGCAGAGCAGTGGTCACCCGTCGTACGAGTCGCCGTCGGTCCCCGGCCCGTCCCCGGCACCGGGGCAGATGGCACAGGGCCCGTACGCACCGCAGGACCAGTACGCGGCTACCGGCCAGACCACTGCGACACCGCCCCTCGTGGACGAGGCGCCGGCTCCTGAGCCCGCTGCCACATCCGCCCCGAAGAAGGGCGGCCGCGCCGCGGGCCTGATGAAGTCCAGTGCCGTGATGGCGGCGGGCACGATGGTCTCCCGCCTCACCGGCTTCATCCGCTCCGCGCTGATCGTCTCGGCGCTGGGCGTCGGCCTTCTCGGTGACACCTTCCAGGTCGCCTACCAGCTGCCGACGATGATCTACATCCTCACCGTCGGCGGTGGTCTCAACTCCGTCTTCGTGCCGCAGCTCGTGCGCGCGATGAAGGAGGACGACGACGGCGGCGAGGCCTACGCCAACCGCCTGCTCACCCTGGTCATCGTGACGCTCGGCGCACTCACCGCCCTCTCGGTCCTCGGCGCGCCGCTCCTGATCCATGCGCTGTCCGATCCGGTCGCCAGCGACCCGGCGGCGAACCAGGTCGCGGTCACCTTCGCCCAGTACTTCCTGCCCACGATCTTCTTCATGGGCATCCACGTGGTGATGGGCCAGATCCTCAACGCCCGCGGCAAGTTCGGCGCGATGATGTGGACGCCGGTCCTGAACAACATCGTCATCATCGTGACGCTGGGCATGTTCATCTACGTCTACGGCACCGCGGCCGACTCGGGGATGAAGGCCACGACCATCCCGCCGGAAGGCCAGCGCCTGCTCGGCATCGGCGTCCTGCTCGGCCTCGTGGTCCAGGCGCTGGCGATGATCCCTTATCTGCGCGAGACCGGCTTCCGCCTGCGGCTGCGCTTCGACTGGAAGGGCCAGGGCCTCGGCAAGGCCATCACACTCGCCAAGTGGACGGTCCTGTTCGTCCTCGCCAACCAGGCGGGTGCCATGATCGTCATCCAGCTGTCCACCGCAGCGGGCAAGGCCTCACCGGTCGACGGCACCGGCTTCGCCGCCTACGCCAACGCACAGCTGATCTGGGGCCTGCCGCAGGCCATCATCACGGTCTCCCTCATGGCCGCCCTGCTGCCGCGCCTGTCGCGCTCGGCGGCCGAGGGCGACGGGGGCGCCGTCCGCGACGACATCTCCCAGGGTCTGCGCACCACGGCGGTCGCGATCGTGCCGATCGCGTTCGGGTTCCTGTCCCTCGGCATCCCGATGTGCACGCTGATGTTCGGCTCCTCGGGCACCAGCGAGGCCACCAACATGGGCTTCATGCTGATGGCGTTCGGTCTCGGCCTGATCCCGTACTCCGTGCAGTACGTGGTCCTGCGCGCCTTCTACGCCTACGAGGACACCCGAACTCCCTTCTACAACACGGTTATCGTGGCCGCGGTCAACGCGGGCGCATCGGCGCTCTGCTTCTTCGTCATCCCGTCCCGCTGGGCTGTGGTCGGCATGGCCGCCTCGTACGGCCTGGCCTACACGATCGGCGTCGGCGTCGCCTGGCGCCGGCTGCGCAAGCGGCTCGGCGGGGACCTCGACGGCGCCCGCGTCCTGCGGACGTACGCCCGGCTGTGCATCGCGTCGGTCCCGGCCGCCCTGCTCAGCGGCGCGGCCTGCTACGGCATCGGGCATTCCCTCGGCCAGGGCCCCGCGGGCTCGCTCGCCGCGGTTCTGGCAGGCAGCGCCGTGCTGCTCGGGGTCTTCTTCATCGCTGCCCGCCGCATGCGCATCGAGGAACTCAACTCGCTGGTCGGCATGGTCCGCGGACGCCTGGGACGGTGAGTCGGGGGGTAGGCGCACAACCATCGTCAGCCACCGTGTGTCGTGCATAGCGGCGGACTGTGGGCACAATTGGTTTCGGCTTCGGACGGCACGCACTGGATGCCGGCCGGCGCGCAATGGATGGGGAGGCAGGAACGACGGTGGCGGAACGGAGTACGGCTGCCGTCGACGTGGCAGACAACAGCGACGAGACGTCGCTGACCGCACAGGCGGACCAGTCCACGGCCGACGGGGTGGCCAAGAACCGGGAGCGGGACACGGACAGCGACGAGGTACAGGAGAGCACCCGGACCGACGGTGCCGGAACGACCTCGCCGCCCGAACTGCACAGTGGTCACAAGCTCGCCAGACGCTACCGCCTCGAGGAGTGCGTCACCCGTCTGGACGGTTTCAGCAGTTGGCGTGCCGTGGACGAGAAGCTCCGCCGTGCCGTCGGCGTGCACATCCTGCCCGCCGACCACTCGCGGGCCCGCTCCGTACTGGCGGCCGCCCGCTCCTCCGCCCTCCTGGGTGACCCGCGTTTCGTCCAAGTGCTGGACGCCGTGGAGGAGAACGACGTCGTATACGTCGTCCACGAGTGGCTTCCCGACGCGACGGAACTGACGACGCTCCTCGCCTCCGGCCCTCTGGAGCCCTACGACGCCTACCAGATGGTCAGTCAGGTTTCCTCCGCCATGGCCGCAGCCCATCGTGAGGGACTCGCCCATCTCCGGCTGAACCCCAACGCCGTGCTGCGCGCCTCGACCGGCCAGTGGCGCATCCGCGGCCTCGCCGTGAACGCCGCCCTGCGCGGCGTCGCATCCGACACCCCGCAGCGCACCGACACGGAGGCCATCGGCGCCCTGCTGTACGCGGCGCTCACGCAGCGCTGGCCGTACGAGAGCGACGCCTACGGCCTGTCGGGCCTGCCGAAGGACATCGGCCTGATCGCGCCCGACCAGGTGCGGGCCGGCGTGCACCGCGGCCTGTCCGAGCTCTCCATGCGCGCGCTCGCCAACGACGGCGCCACCGCCTCCCGGCACGAGTCGCCGTGCACCACGCCGGAGGAGTTGGTGAAGGCGATCGGCGAGATGCCCCGCATCCGCCCGCCGGAGCCGGCGTTCACCGCCCCGCCCGAGTACCAGCGCACGACGTACCAGCAGGGCACGTACGGCCGCCAGGCCCCGCATCCCGGCGCCACCCAGCCGGTCCCGACGCCGCCGCCCCCGCTCCAGAGCCGCACGGGCAAGGCCCTGAAGTGGGCCGTCTCCGCGCTCCTGATCGCCGCGCTGGGCCTTGGCAGCTGGCAGCTGGCGGACGCGCTGATGGACCAGGGCGGCAAGAACGAGGGCCCGGGCCAGACGCAGACGGACGACGGGAACGACAAGAGCCCGAAGAAGCCTGCATCCGGCAAGCCCATCGCCATCAGCGGTGCCCGCGACTTCGATCCTCTCGGGGATCAAAGAGAGAAGCCGTCGGACATAGGGAAGGTCTACGACAACAGCACGGCCACCTACTGGCAGACGGACTTCTACCTGAGCACGGACTTCGGCCGTCTGAAGTCGGGCGTCGGCATCATCCTCGACCTCGGTAAGACCCAGAACGTCGGGAAGGTGACCGTCACGTTCGAGGGGGACACCTCAGTCGAGCTCCGCAGCGCGAGCGCGAAGGCGGGCTCGGAGCCGACATCCCTCGACGACTACTCCACGGTGGCCGAAGGTTCGGGGACGACCGTCCAGCTCAAACCCGGCAAGACGCTCAAGAGCCGGTACCTCCTGGTGTGGCTGACGAAGCTGCCGTTGCAGCCGGATGAGGGCAAGTGGCGCGGCAGGGTGGCGGACATCAAGGTGACCAGCTGACGGCATCTGCCTCGAGGAAGGAGGCCGATGGCAGACGGCACCGGATATGACGGAGTGAGCGATCAGGATCTGCTCGCCCGGCACGTCGAAGGCGACCCCGACGCCTTCGGTGAGATCGTGCGGCGGCATCGCGACCGGCTCTGGGCCGTCGCGCTGCGGACGCTCGGCGACCGCGAGGAGGCCGCTGACGCCGTGCAGGACGCCCTCGTGTCCGCCTACCGGGCCGCCCACACCTTCCGGGGCCAGTCGGCCGTCACGACGTGGCTGCACAGGATCACGGTGAACGCCTGCCTGGACCGCGCCCGCAAGGCGAGCTCCCGGAAGACCTCTCCCGTCGACGACACCGAGCGCCTGGAACAGCTGCTGGAGCCGCACGAGTCGGCCTCGGCCCCCGCCGAGCGCAACGATCTCCACCGGCAGCTCATCGAAGCCCTGGGAACCCTGCCGGCCGACCAGCGTGCCGCGCTCGTCCTGGTGGACATGCAGGGCTACCCGGTCGCAGAAGCGGCCCGCATTCTCGACGTGCCGACCGGCACGGTGAAGAGCAGATGTGCGCGCGGAAGAGCCAGACTCCTGCCGCTGCTCACCCACCTACGGCCGGACAGCAGTGGTGAGGGCAAGAACCCCGGCGGAGAACGGAACCGGACGCAGGGGCCAGCCGTCCCACCCGCAGCGGGGCCGCGCCGAGCGGGACCCCCGGACACAGGACCGAGCGACTCAGCTGCAGTGAAGGGCGGAGGTGGACGAGCGTGACGTCGACGACAGACATGGCCGGGCACCCGGACGTCGCGGAGATCTCCGACCTCGCCGAGGGACTCCTCCCGCCGGCCCGAACCACCGATCTGCGCCGGCACCTGGACGAGTGCGAGCTCTGCGCGGACGTGTACGCCTCCCTGGCGGAGATCCGCGACCTGCTCGGCACGCTGCCGGGTCCGCCGCGCATGCCCGCCGATGTCGCGGGCCGCATCGATGCCGCTCTCGCCGCCGAGACACTGCTGAACGCCAAGGGCTCGGAGTCCACGGAGAGCCCCGAGCCGGTGAGTGCTCTCCGTTCCTCTTCCGAAGACGACAGCGGTACGCATGTTTCACGTGAAACATCGTCGCCCCCTGACCGGCCTGTCGGCCGCCCCCGCGCTTCCACAACCGGGCCGGGCCGCAAGGGCCGCACGCGCGTCGGACGCCGCAGGATCGCCGTTCTGGGGACCGTCTTCACGGTGGCCGCCCTGGGGCTGGGCTCCGTCCTGCTCTCGTCGCTCGGCGATGACACCGCGGGCGAACGGCAGACGACCGCCACGGACACCTTCTCCGAGGGGAAACTGCAGAAGCAGGTCACCGGTCTCCTGGCCGAGAACAAGACCGAGGGCGGCGGCTCCCGCACCCCCTTCGGCGCGGCGACGGCCCCCGGTACCAACCAGCCCAAGGTCTTCAGGGAAGCCGTGGTGCCCGGCTGCGTCCGCGCCGGCATCGGGCGCGACGATGCGGCCCTTGCCACCGAGAACGGCACCTATCAAGGGAAGAAGGCCATGCTCGTGCTGCTTCCCGACGCTTCCGACGCCAGTCGGGTCACCGCCTACATTGTCGACGCCACCTGTGTGGATCACGCGGCCTCCACCGCCGTCGGCGAGGTGCTCCTGGAGCGCACCTACCCGTCCACCTGAGCGAGCGCTTCGCCTTCGCCACGGGGGCTTGGTGCCGCATCTCCGTGTGCCCGGACACAGTGGGAATGCGCGCCCCTTAGGATCCGTTGGGTGGGGTGAGAGCTCCTAGAAGGCTCCCACCGGTCGAACGACGCAGTCCAGAGACGAGGAATCCAGCCGTGAGCGACGTCCGTAACGTGATCATCATCGGCTCCGGGCCCGCCGGCTACACGGCGGCGCTCTACACCGCGCGCGCGTCGCTGAAGCCACTGGTGTTCGAGGGCGCCGTCACCGCGGGTGGTGCGCTCATGAACACCACCGACGTCGAGAACTTCCCGGGCTTCCAGGACGGCATCATGGGCCCCGAGCTCATGGACAACATGCGCGCCCAGTCGGAGCGCTTCGGAGCCGAGCTCGTCCCGGACGACATCGTGAACGTCGACCTGAGCGGTGAGATCAAGACCGTCACGGACACGTCCGGCACGGTGCACCGGGCGAAGGCCGTCATCGTCGCCACCGGCTCTCAGCACCGCAAGCTCGGTCTGCCGAACGAGGACGCTCTCTCGGGCCGTGGCGTGTCCTGGTGCGCCACCTGTGACGGGTTCTTCTTCAAGGACCAGGACATCGCCGTGATCGGTGGTGGCGACACCGCGATGGAGGAGGCCACCTTCCTCTCGCGGTTCGCCAAGTCCGTGACCGTCGTCCACCGTCGCGACACCCTTCGGGCCTCCAAGACCATGCAGGAGCGTGCCTTCGCCGACCCGAAGATCTCGTTCGTGTGGGACAGCGAGGTCGCCGAGATCCAGGGCGACCCGAAGCTCTCGGGTCTGAAGCTGCGCAACCTCAAGACCGGTGAGATCTCGGACCTGCCCGTGACCGGACTGTTCATCGCCATCGGCCACGACCCGCGCACCGAGCTCTTCAAGGGCCAGCTCGACCTGGACGAAGAGGGGTATCTGAAGGTGGACGCGCCGTCGACGCGCACGAACCTGACTGGTGTCTTCGCTGCCGGCGACGTGGTCGACCACACCTACCGTCAGGCGATCACCGCGGCCGGGACCGGCTGCTCCGCAGCCCTCGATGCTGAGCGCTACCTCGCCGCCCTGGCGGGCGAGGAGCAGCCCGAGCCCGAGAAGACCTCTGTCTGACCTCTCCCTACCCGCCCCACGCACCAACCAGTTAAGGAGCCCGCCGTGGCCGGCACCCTGAAGAATGTGACCGACGACTCCTTCGAGCAGGACGTCCTCAAGAGCGACAAGCCTGTTCTGGTGGACTTCTGGGCCGCCTGGTGCGGCCCTTGCCGCCAGATCGCGCCGTCCCTCGAGGCGATCGCCTCCGAGTACGGCGACAAGATCGAGATCGTCAAGCTGAACATCGACGAGAACCCGGGTACGGCCGCCAAGTACGGCGTCATGTCCATCCCGACCCTGAACGTCTACCAGGGTGGCGAGGTCGCCAAGACCATCGTGGGCGCGAAGCCGAAGGCCGCGATTGTTCGCGACCTCGAGGAGTTCATCGCCGAGTGAATCGACTGACCCGTCGCCCCGACGGGTCATGTTTCACGTGAAACACGAATGGGCCAACCCGGACGGGTTGGCCCATTCGTTTGCCAGCGCTACAGCGGTCGCAGGGCCGGCTCCTTCTGCACGGCTCCCAGAAGCCGGTCCAGCGCCATCTCGACATCTTCCTTCCAGGAGAGCGTCGACCTCAGTTCCAGCCTCAGCCTGGGATGGATGGGGTGCTGGCGGACCGTCTTGAAGCCGACAGCCAGAAGATGATCGGCGGGCAGCACACAAGCAGGCTCCTTCCAGCGCGCGTCTCCGAAGGCCTCGATCGCCTTGAACCCGCGCCGCAGCAGATCCTTGGCGACCGTCTGAACCATCACCCGGCCCAGTCCCTGCCCCTGGTAGCCCGGCACGATGAACGCGGTGATCAGCTGCACCGCGTCAGGCGACACGGGACTCGTGGGAAACGCCGTGGAGCGGGGGACATAAGCGGGTGGGGCGTAAAGAACGAAGCCCACCGGCACGTCGTCGACGTACACGACCCGCCCGCAGGATCCCCAGTCCAGTAGAACCGCTGAGATCCAGGCTTCCTTCTCCGGAGCCGATGTACCCGCCTTCAGCGCGGCCTCACCGCTGACCGGGTCGAGTTCCCAGAAGACGCACGAGCGGCAACGCTTGGGAAGGTCCTGGAGGTTGTCCAGCGTGAGCGGTACGAGCCGGCGGCCCATGAAGGCTGATCCTCGCTTCCTTCGCCCGCCGCCGCGTCGCGGGCGGCTGTCAGAGCGCTCCGTTCCCTGAGGAGACTGCCGATGAACCCACCGACCGCTCCCAGCCCCAAACCGGCGCTCACCAGTCCGGTGCGGCTCATGGTTCGCATGGCCCCTGCCTACCTCTCAGAGGTGCTGCCGAGTGGTTGCGCCGTACCCGAACGCATCGTATCCACGATGCGATTCCATCGATACCGCCAGAAAGGAAAGAGCGGACCATGTTCCGGCACACACCGGACACGGCCCGCTCTGTCTCCTGCACAGCAGAGACTCAGGACTCGTCGTCCTCGGTATCACCCTCCAGAAGACTCTTCTGCAGGACCGGCCCCTCGCCAGGAGCGAGTGAGCCGAGGATCCGCTCAAGATCCTCCATCGAGGCGAACTCGACAGTGATCTTGCCCTTCTTCTGCCCCAGGTCGACCTTCACTCGCGTCTCGAAGCGGTCCGAGAGCCGCGTCGCCAGATCGGACAGCGCAGGAGAGACCCGGGCACCGGCACGCGGGCCCTTGGGCTTCTGAGCCTTCTGGGGCCGCGATCCCATCAGGGTCACGATCTCCTCGACGGCCCGCACCGAGAGACCTTCGGCCACGATGCGGTGAGCCAGCCGGTCCTGCTCCTCCGAGTCCTCGACAGAGAGCAGCGCCCGTGCATGACCGGCAGAGAGCACCCCGGCGGCGACCCGGCGCTGCACGGCCGGCGAGAGCTTCAGCAGACGCAGGGTGTTGGAGACCTGCGGACGGGATCGGCCGATGCGGTCCGCCAGCTGGTCATGCGTGCAGTTGAAGTCCCGCAGCAACTGGTCGTAGGCGGCTGCCTCTTCCAGCGGGTTCAGCTGGGCGCGGTGCAGGTTCTCCAGCAGGGCGTCCAGAAGGAGCTTCTCGTCCTCCGTGGCCCGCACGATCGCCGGGATCGCCTCCAGCCCAGCCTCGCGGCAGGCTCGCCAGCGGCGCTCACCCATGATGAGCTCGTACCGGGCGGGACCGACCTGCCGTACCACGACCGGCTGGAGGAGCCCCACTTCCTTGATGGAGGTGATCAGCTCGGACAGCGCGTCCTCGTCGAATACCTCACGAGGCTGGCGTGGGTTCGGCGTGATGGAGTCGAGGGGGATCTCGGCGAAGTGCGCACCCATCGGCGCCGCCGGCGCGGCGGGGGCACTCAGCGGCGTCGGCTCCTCTGTTTCACGTGAAACAGACGGCAGAGTCGCCACCTTCGCCGCGGCCACACCACGATCATTCGGCAGCGCGGGCACTGCCGCGGGGGACGTGGATGCAGTGTTTCCCGCCGCGGCCTGGGCCACCGACTTCTCCGTCGGTGCAGCAGGGATCAGTGCGCCGAGACCACGGCCCAGCCCCCTCCGTCGCTCGCTCACTGGATGCCCTCCACCATGCTCGGGTCGTTCTGCTGTACGCCGATATGGGCGTGCGTCGCGTCATAGCTGATGCCGACGCCCTTCAGCGCGATCTCTCGTGCCGCCTCAAGGTAGGAGAGGGCACCACTCGATCCTGGATCGTAAGTCAGTACCGTCTGCCCATAACTCGGCGCCTCCGAGATACGGACGGAGCGGGGGATGCTTGTCCGCAGTACCTCGTCACCGAAGTGGGTGCGCACCTCTTCCGCGACCTGCGACGCGAGGCGTGTCCTGCCGTCGTACATGGTGAGCAGAATCGTCGATACGTGCAGGGCGGGGTTGAGGTGCCCCCGCACCAGGTCGACGTTGCGCAGCAGCTGCCCGAGACCCTCCAGTGCGTAGTACTCGCACTGGATGGGGATCAGAACTTCCTGGCCCGCCACGAGCGCGTTGACCGTCAGGAGACCGAGTGAGGGCGGGCAGTCGATGAGGATGTAGTCCAGCGGCTGCTCGTACGCCTGGATCGCGCGCTGAAGCCTGCTCTCTCGCGCCACCAGGGACACCAGCTCGATCTCCGCACCGGCGAGATCGATCGTGGCAGGGGCGCAGAAGAGACCCTCGACATCGGGGACCGGCTGGACGACCTCGGAGAGAGGCCTACTATCCACCAACACGTCGTAGATGGAAGGAACTTCGGCGTGGTGGTCGATCCCCAGCGCGGTGGACGCATTGCCTTGTGGGTCGAGGTCGACCACCAGGACCCGGCCACCGTGCAGTGCCAGCGATGCGGCAAGGTTGACGGTCGTCGTCGTCTTGCCCACACCGCCCTTCTGGTTGGCAACCACGATGATTCGGGTCTGCTCGGGCCGTGGCAGGCCCTCGCCGGCACGACCCAGAGCCTCCACCGCCAGTTGGGCAGCACGACCGATGGGAGTGTCGTCCATCGGAGGCGGTGTTTCACGTGAAACATCCGCCCCCATCGACTCGGTACGGGGACCGGGGACCGGATCGGTCATCGGTCCCGCGATGTTGGCGTCGGACCGCAAGGATTCACTCTCCTCGACTTCAGGCTCGCAATGAACAGAGCCTCCCATGTCTTCGGGGTCGTGAACCAGTGAGGCCTGGCGTTCTGTGGAGAAATCCACCTCTGTGGATACCTCAGGCCCCTCATCGAGTGAACCAAGAGGCTTTCGGTCGCGGGGTTCGGCCGCAGCGCGGCCACGACTGATGATGCCGTGCAGCAGTGAGCGACGTTTCACGTGAAACACGATGCACAGCCGCGGAGGCCGGAATGTCGCGACACTCCGGCACGCATAGGTTTGACAGCTTGTGTGGAGTACGTCTCGTCCTCAGGACGGATCAGTGCGTTCGATACGGTTCAGCTCAGCGTCGACGACGCGTCCGCCCCGTGCGAGCCGCCTTGGCGCGCTTCGCGGCGAAGCGCACACCGCCGGGACTCTCCCCGACCTCGACCCGTACGACAGTGGACATCGGCTCCACAACGCCCTCACCCACATGCAGGATGGATGTCTCCACCGCGCCCAGCTTGCTGAGTGCAGCCGACGCGCTCTTCAGCTCCTCCTCGGCGGTGTCACCCTTGAGTGCGAGCATCTCCCCGTACGGCCTCAGCAGCGGGATGCCCCAGGTGGCGAGCCGGTCGAGCGGCGCGACAGCACGGGCCGTCACCACATGGACAGGCTGGATCTTGCCCATGACCTCTTCGGCCCGGCCACGCACGACGGTGACATGATCGAGCCCGAGCAGTTCCACGACCTCGGAGAGGAAATTGGTGCGCCGCAGCAGCGGCTCCAGGAGCGTGATCTTCAGGTCGGTACGGACCAGCGCCAGCGGAATGCCGGGGAGACCGGCGCCCGAGCCGACATCGCACACCGTCACGCTGTCGGGCACGACCTCCGAGAGCACGGCGCAGTTCAGCAAATGCCGCTCCCACAGGCGGGGCACCTCACGCGGGCCGATGAGACCGCGCTGCACGCCCGCCTCAGCGAGCAGCTCGGCGTACCGCACCGCATCCGCGAAGCGATCACCGAACACCTCGCGCGCCTGCTCGGGCGCGGGGGGAAGCTCCGCTGCCTCCGTCACGGGGGACCGTCCTTCCGTACCGCGTCGGCGCACCCGGCGCCGACACCGAAACCACCAGAACTATCAGGCTGACAAAGTTCGGCCCCGCCTGCGCAACAGACGGGGCCGGGGAACGTAAGGGCCGATCAGGCGGGCAGCACGACGACGAAGCGCTGCGGCTCCTCGCCCTCGGACTCGCTGCGCAGGCCCGCGGCCTTGACCGCGTCGTGCACGACCTTGCGCTCAAAGGGCGTCATCGGCTTCAGCTTGACGGCCTCACCGCTGCTCTTGGCCTCCGCGGCGGCCTTGGCGCCCAGCTCGGAGAGCTCCGAGCGCTTCTGTGCCCGGTACCCCGCGATGTCGAGCATCAGCCGGCTACGGTCACCGGTCTCCCGGTGCACGGCCAGACGGGTGAGCTCCTGGAGCGCCTCCAGCACCTCGCCGTCACGGCCGACCAGCTTCTGCAGATCGCGGCCGCCCGTGTCGCTGATGATCGAGACGGAGGCCCGGTCGGCCTCGACGTCCATGTCGATATCGCCGTCGAGGTCGGCGATGTCGAGCAGACCCTCCAGGTAGTCCGCCGCGATCTCGCCTTCCTGCTCCAGGCGAGTCAGGGTGTCTGCACCCTCGGCAGCGGCGGAGGTGGTGCCTTCCGTCACGGGATGGACTCCTTCTTACTTCTTGGACGGGGACTTGGGCCGCTGCGGACCCTTGCGCTGTCCGGACTGGGCCTTGCTGCGGGTACCGCCGGCGGGCTTCGCGCCGCCCTTCTTGGCAGCGGCGGCGGGCTTGGCGTCCTCGGGCTCGTCGGACTTGGTCAGCGACGTCTTCGGCTCGTCCTCACCGGCTGCCTTCGCGCCGGCTCCGCCGTGCTGACGCTGCGACTTGCTCTGCCGCTTGGGCTGCTGGCGCTTCGGTGTACCGGTGGCGGTGGTCGGCGTACCGTCCTCGGCCTGGGCTGCGGCCGCGGTGTCGCTCTTGATCACGGTGCCGTCGGCCTGGGCGGCGAGGCCGGCCTTGCTCAGGCCGTTGATGAACTTGCGCTCGTACTCGTTGCGGTCGCGGCCCTTGGCGACGATCGCCTTCACGACGGCCTTGTCACGGCGCCGGCTGACCTTGTTGTGCTCCATGACGTACTTGTGCAGGCGCTCCAGGTACGAGGCCTGAGCCTTGGAACCCGGGGTCGGGTTGTTGTGGATGACGTACATCTGCTGGCCCATGGTCCACACGTTGGTGGTCAGCCAGTAGACGAGGACACCCACGGGGAAGTTGATGCCGAAGACGGCGAACATGACGGGGAAGACGTACATCAGCATCTTCTGCTGCTGCATGAACGGCGTCTTCACCGTGGTGTCGACGTTCTTCGTCATCAGCTGGCGCTGGGTGAAGAACTGCGACGCCGACATCAGGACGATCATGATGGCGGTGACCACGCGGACGTCGGTGAGGGAGGCACCGAGTGCTTCCACCTTCGACGAGCTGTCGGTGAACTTCGCCGCCAGCGGCGCACCGACGATGTGCGCCTTCTGCGCGCTCTGCAGCAGGCTGTCGTTGATCACGCCGATGGTGTCGTTCGACGCGATGCTGTTGAGCACGTGGTACAGGGCGAAGAAGAACGGGGACTGCGCCAGGATGGGAAGGCACGAGGAGAGCGGGTTGGTGCCCGTCTCCTTGTACAGCTTCATCATCTCTTCGGACTGACGCTGCTTGTCGTTCTTGTAGCGCTCCTGGATCTTCTTCATCTCGGGCTGGAGCGTCTGCATCGCCCGGGTCGCCTTGATCTGCTTCACGAAGAGCGGGATCAGGCAGATACGGATCAGGATCACCAGGGACACGATCGACAGGCCCCAGGCCCAGCCGGTGTCGGGGCCGAAGAGGGCGCCGTACACCGAGTGGAACTGGACGATGACCCAGGAGACGGGTGTGGTGATAAAGCTGAAGAGGCTGGCAATCGTGTCCACTAATCATGCTCCTTGGGCATGGGACGGTGTCTCTGCGGCCGGGCTCGAAGGACTCGACGGTCTCGTGGGAGAAGTCTGTCCCTCGGTGGCCGGGTCGGCGGCGGAGGGCCCGCCCTTGCGTGCACGCCACGCGTGACGCAACATTTCGTGCCACCGCGGACGCTTACGCGGAGGAACATGGTCCACACCGCCCAGCGACCACGGATTGCACCGCAGGATGCGCCAGGCCGTGAGCGCCGTGCCCTTGACGGCACCGTGCCGGTCGATGGCCGTGTAGCCGTAGTGGGAGCACGACGGGTAGTACTTGCAGACCGGCCCGAGCAGCGGACTGATCGTCCACTGGTAGAGCTTGATCAGAGCCAGCAGCGGGTACTTCATCGCGCGCCCCCTCCCAGCAACCGCTGGAGAGCGGCATCCAGGTCTCGGGCCAGCTGTGCATGGTCGGCGTCGCCCGATCCGGGCAGCGCTCGTACGACTACCAGGCTACCGGGGGGCAGCTGGGCGACTCGCTCGCGCATCAGGTGGCGAAGCCTGCGCTTCACCTTGTTGCGCACGACCGCGCCACCCACTGCTTTGCTCACGACGAAACCCGCACGCGTCGGGGGAGCGCTCTCCCCAGGCGCATGCGGGTCCGTGGCACCGCTTCGAAGGTGGACGACGAGGTGCGGGCGTCCTGCCCGGCGGCCTCGCCGTACCGCGGTCGCGAAGTCCTCGCGCCGCCTCAGCCGGTTCTCGGTGGGCAGCACGACGTCATGACCTGATCGGGATCAGGCGGACAGGCTGGCGCGGCCCTTGCTGCGACGGTTCGCGAGAATCGCGCGGCCGGCACGGGTACGCATCCGCAGGCGGAAGCCGTGGGTCTTCGCGCGACGACGGTTGTTCGGCTGGAAGGTGCGCTTGCTCACTCGGGGGCTCCAGAAAGAATCGGTGGTTGCGGGGTGCCGTCCTGGCTGTCACCGTGCGCCCACGAGTAGCTCGCAGTTACGCCCGAGTGCACCGCTGACCGATCACCCAAATGATCTGTGCCCATCGGAGGCAGGCGGCAGCAGCCATCGACAACTCGACCTGGTTACGGTACGCGCGGCTACGCCATCCGGTCAAACCAGGAGCCGCCGGGAGACACTTGTCCACAGCCTGGGGACAACGACTTGAACCGCAGTGGCCGCCCTGACTACCGTGACGGAACTCCGATTCGTTCCCTTATCCCTGCCCCACCCGATTTACATCCCGAGCCGTCCCAGAACCACACGTTCGTGGGACCTGTGAGAGAGCGTGCCCTGTGGCTGACGTACCTGCCGATCTTGCCGCAGTGTGGCCACGCGTATTGGAGCAGCTCCTCGGGGAGGGCCGCGGCCAAGGGGTCGAAGGGAAGGACGAGCACTGGATCCGGCGCTGCCAGCCGCTCGCGCTGGTCGCGGACACCGCCCTGCTCGCCGTACCGAACGAATTCGCGAAGGGCGTACTCGAGGGCCGGCTGGCGCCGATCGTCAGCGAGACGCTGAGCCGCGAGTGCGGCCGCCCGATCCGGATCGCGATCACCGTCGACGACTCTGCGGGCGAGCCCCCCGCCACGCCGGCGCCCCCGGCCCGCCCCCAGCCGCGCTACGAGGAGCCCGAGCTTCCGGCCGCACGCCACGACCGCGACGGATACGACCGCCCCGACCGCGACGGATACGACCGCCCCGACCGCGATGCCTATGACCGCCAGGACCGCCAGGACCGCGACGGATACGAGGGCTACGGCCGCCACCGCGCCGATCAACTGCCCGGACCAACCGGCGATCAGCTTCCTCCTACGCGCGCAGATCAACTTCCCACAGCCCGGCCCGCCTACCCGTCCGAGTACCAGCGCCCCGAGCCCGGCGCCTGGCCGCGACCGCAGCAGCAGGACGAGTACGGCTGGCAGCAGCAGCGCCTCGGCTTTCCCGAGCGTGACCCGTACGCGTCACCCGCGCACGACTCGTACGGCACCCAGGACCAGTACAACCCGCAGGATGCATACGGCTCCGGCTCCGGCTCCGGCTCCGGCTCCCATGACGCCTACGGGACGAAGGACACCTACGGGTCCAAGGACCCCTCCTACGGCCCGCCTTCCCCCGACGCATACGGGGGCTCCCCCTCGCAGGACTACCGCCCGCAGGCCATGGAGCGTCCCTCCTACGAGCAGCAGCGCTCCGACTACGACGCGCCACGCCCCGACTACGACCAGCGCGACCCGGTGCGCCGGGAGCCGCCCGAGACACCGGCCGGCTCGGGGCACGTGCACCGGGGCGGCCCGGTCGGCCCGAACCTGCCGACGACCGGTGCGCCGGGGCCGCTGGCCGCGCAGCCCGCACCGGCGACCGGCCCGGGTGAGCCCACCGCGCGTCTGAACCCGAAGTACCTCTTCGACACGTTCGTGATCGGCGCCTCCAACCGCTTCGCGCACGCGGCCGCGGTCGCTGTGGCCGAGGCGCCGGCGAAGGCGTACAACCCCTTGTTCATCTACGGGGAGTCCGGTCTCGGCAAGACGCACCTGCTGCACGCGATCGGGCACTACGCGCGCAGCCTCTACCCGGGCACGCGGGTGCGGTACGTGAGTTCGGAGGAGTTCACCAACGAGTTCATCAACTCCATCCGCGACGGCAAGGGCGACAGCTTCCGCAAGCGGTACCGCGAGATGGACATCCTGCTCGTCGACGACATCCAGTTCCTGGCGGACAAGGAGTCGACGCAGGAGGAGTTCTTCCACACCTTCAACACACTTCACAACGCCAACAAGCAGATCGTGCTGTCCAGCGACCGGCCGCCGAAGCAGCTGGTGACGCTGGAGGACCGGCTGCGGAACCGTTTCGAGTGGGGCCTGATCACGGACGTCCAGCCCCCCGAGCTGGAGACGCGGATCGCGATCCTCCGCAAGAAGGCGGTGCAGGAGCAGCTGAACGCGCCGCCGGAGGTGCTGGAGTTCATCGCGTCCCGGATCTCGCGCAACATCCGCGAGCTGGAGGGCGCACTGATCCGGGTCACGGCCTTCGCCTCGCTCAACCGGCAGCCGGTGGACCTGGGCCTGACGGAGATCGTCCTCAAGGACCTCATCCCCGGCGGCGAGGACTCGGCCCCCGAGATCACCTCCACGGCCATCATGGGCGCGACGGCGGACTACTTCGGGCTGACCGTCGAGGACCTGTGCGGCACCTCGCGCGGCCGCGCCCTGGTCACCGCCCGGCAGATCGCCATGTACCTGTGCCGTGAGCTCACCGACCTGTCGCTGCCGAAGATCGGCGCGCTGTTCGGCGGCCGCGACCACACGACGGTCATGCACGCGGACCGCAAGATCCGCAACCTGATGGCCGAGCGCCGCTCCATCTACAACCAGGTCACAGAGCTGACCAACCGCATCAAGAACGGCTGACGGCGACGCCGGTACGCCGCTGAGGGCGCTCCCTGAGGTTTCGGGGGCGCCCTTTCTCCCTGTGCAGGGGGCTTCCAAGACCCCGCCAGGTCTCCGTATGGAGGGGACTTCCGGCTCCGCCGAGCCCGCGCCGAGCCCGCCAAGGCGGATCACCGGCCCTCACCCCAGGCACCCAGCCGCAACCCGCTGTTCGATTAATCGCCGGGTTACGGCCTCCCTCCACAGATTCGGGGACTTTCTGCCGTCCACATCCTGGGGACCGGGGAGTTGTCCAGATCGTGTCCACAGCGGCCGCTGTTGAAAGACCATCAGACCAGCTCAGGTCCTTGTGGATTCGTGGACAAAGGATCTCCACAGACTGTGGACGACGAGATGATCCACAGGCTGTGCACCGAGTTGTCCACCGGCCACCCACAGGCTGGGGGGAGTTGTCCCCAGCAAGCGGCTCCTTCTCCACATGCCTGTCCACTGTTCGGCAACGCGACGCACCTCCTCACCGGGTCGAGTGAAAGGCGTCACACAAAGGTGCCGGGTTGGGCTGTGGGAAAGCTGGGTAAAGCTGGGGACGGCGCTGGGGAGAACTCGCCTCACCCTGTGCACGGCGTGTGCAGAACTTTCTGTTCTCCACAGATACGCCCAGTTGTCCACCGCCTCCACCCACAGGCCCCGTGGACAAAATTCCTGCCCTGAGCTGGGCAAACGAGGTTATCCACGGTATCCACAGGCCCTACTACTACTCCCGACTAGAGAGAGCTGGGAATCCGTTTCGAAGGGGGCCCTGTGCACAACTCGCTCTCCGGTGCCCGACCGCACCTCGTCACGACTTGACCCCGAGAGGCACCTACTGTCAGTGCGGTGCGTCAGACTGGTCCCCGGTGTCCTCCCCGTCACAGGGACCGTCGGCACCGAGACAGACGACGAGGGCCAGGCAGAGCGAGAAGCGCCGGCAACAGCAGGAGGCGGCAACAGTGAAGATCCGGGTGGAACGCGACGTACTCGCGGAGGCAGTGGCCTGGGCGGCACGCAGCCTCCCGGCCCGTCCGCCGGCGCCTGTCCTCGCCGGCCTGCTGCTGAAGGCCGAGGAAGGCCAGCTGAGCCTGTCCAGCTTCGACTACGAGGTCTCCGCACGGGTGTCCGTGGAGGCCGAGGTCGACGAGGAGGGCACGGTCCTGGTCTCCGGCCGCCTGCTCGCGGACATCTGCCGGGCGCTCCCGAACCGTCCGGTGGAGATTTCCACAGACGGTGTACGGGCGACGGTGGTCTGCGGCTCGTCGCGGTTCACACTCCACACGCTGCCGGTGGAGGAGTACCCGGCCCTGCCCCAGATGCCGAACGCGACGGGCACGGTCCCCGGTGAGGTTTTCGCCTCCGCCGCCTCCCAGGTCGCCATCGCGGCCGGCCGTGACGACACGCTGCCCGTCCTCACCGGTGTCCGCATCGAGATCGAGGGCGACACGGTCACGCTGGCGTCCACCGACCGCTACCGCTTCGCGGTCCGCGAGTTCCTGTGGAAGCCGGAGAACCCGGAAGCCTCCGCGGTCGCCCTGGTGCCCGCCAAGACGCTCCTGGACACGGCCAAGGCCCTGACCAGCGGTGACCAGGTGATCCTGGCGTTGTCCGGCTCGGGCTCCGGCGAGGGCCTGATCGGTTTCGAGGGCGCGGGGCGCCGTACGACGACCCGTCTGCTGGAGGGCGACCTCCCGAAGTACCGCACGCTGTTCCCGACGGAGTTCAACAGCGTCGCCGTCATCGAGACCGCCCCCTTCGTGGAGGCTGTCAAGCGCGTGGCCCTGGTCGCCGAGCGCAACACCCCGGTGCGGCTCAGCTTCGAGCAGGGCGTGCTCATCCTGGAGGCAGGTTCCAGCGACGACGCACAGGCTGTGGAAAGGGTTGACGCGCAGCTCGAGGGCGACGACATCTCGATCGCCTTCAATCCGACGTTCCTGCTGGACGGCCTGAGCGCGATCGACTCCCCGGTGGCCCAGCTGTCGTTCACGACGTCCACCAAGCCCGCGCTGCTCAGCGGCAAGCCGGCGCTGGACGCCGAGGCGGACGAGGCCTACAAGTACCTGATCATGCCGGTGCGCCTCAGCGGCTGATCCCGTCCGAGGGCGGGTGAGGCGCCGAGGATCGCCGGTCGGTTGTCCACAGGCTGAGGGCAAATCCGCAGGTGGGGGCGTACGAGTGAGCGCGTATGCCCACAGATGTGCGCGAGCGTCCGGGTTTAGGCTCGGACGCGGGTACGAGAGTGCCTCGCGGTACGCACGTGCCGCCACGCCACGTCGCAGAACCTAAGGAACACAACTGATGGAGCTCGGTCTCGTCGGCCTCGGCAAGATGGGCGGCAACATGCGCGAGCGGATCCGCCGCGCAGGTCACACCGTCCTCGGATACGACCGCAACCCGGACCTCGCCGATGTCCACAGCCTGGAAGAGCTTGTGGGCAAGCTCAGCGCCCCGCGCGTGATCTGGGTGATGGTCCCGGCCGGTGAGGCCACGCAGAGCACGATCGACGTGCTCGCCGAGCTGCTGGAGCCCGGTGACGTCGTCGTGGACGGCGGCAACTCCCGCTGGACCGACGACGAGAAGCACGCGGAGGAGCTGGCCGCCAAGGGCATCGGTTTCGTCGACTGCGGGGTCTCCGGCGGCGTCTGGGGCCTGGAGAACGGTTACGCGCTGATGTACGGCGGTGGCAAGGAGAACGTCGCCAAGGTGCAGCCGGTCTTCGACGCCCTCAAGCCGGAGGGTGACTTCGGCTCTGTGCACGCCGGCAAGGTCGGGGCGGGCCACTTCGCGAAGATGGTCCACAACGGCATCGAGTACGCGATGATGCAGGCTTACGCCGAGGGCTGGGAGCTCCTGGAGAAGGTCGATTCCGTGACCGACGTCCGGGAGGTCTTCCGCTCGTGGCAGGAGGGCACGGTCATCCGCTCCTGGCTGCTCGACCTCGCGGTCAACGCGCTCGACGAGGATGAGCACCTGGACGAGCTGCGGGGTTATGCACAGGACTCCGGCGAGGGACGCTGGACTGTGGAGGCCGCCATCGACAACGCGGTGCCGCTGCCGGCGATCACCGCGTCGCTGTTCGCGCGGTTCGCCTCCCGCCAGGAGGACTCGCCCCAGATGAAGATGATCGCGGCGCTGCGGAACCAGTTCGGCGGCCACGCGGTCGAGAAGAAGTAGTCCACAGGGCTGCACGGCAGTCCACGAACGTCCGGGGAGGTCGGCGAAACGACCATGCACGTCACGCATCTGTCGCTGGCCGACTTCCGCTCGTACCCCGGGGTCGAGGTCCCGCTCGATCCCGGTGTGACGGCCTTCGTCGGGCCGAACGGGCAGGGCAAGACCAACCTCGTCGAGGCCGTCGGCTATCTCGCCACTCTGGGCAGCCACCGGGTCTCCTCCGACGCCCCCCTGGTCCGCATGGGCGCCGAGCGCGCGATCATCCGGGCCCAGGTCCGCCAGGGCGAACGGCAGCAGCTGATCGAGCTGGAGCTGAATCCGGGGCGCGCCAACCGGGCCCGTATCAACAGGTCCTCGCAGGTCAGGCCGCGGGACGTGCTGGGGATCGTGCGGACCGTGCTGTTCGCGCCCGAGGATCTCGCACTGGTCAAGGGCGACCCCGGTGAGCGGCGCCGCTTCCTCGACGAGCTGATCACCGCGCGCTCGCCGCGCATGGCCGGGGTGCGCTCCGACTACGACCGGGTCCTCAAGCAGCGCAACACCCTGCTGAAGTCGGCCGCGCTGGCGCGACGGCACGGCGGCCGCGCCATGGACATGTCCACCCTGGACGTGTGGGACCAGCATCTCGCGCGCGCGGGTGCCGAGTTGCTCGCCCAGCGCTTGGACCTGATCGCCACGATCCAGCCGCTGGCCGACAAGGCCTACGAGCAACTCGCCCCCGGCGGCGGCCCGATCGCGCTGGAGTACAGGCCGTCCGCGCCGGGCGAGGCGCACACGCGCGAGGATCTCTTCGAGCAGCTGATGGCCGCGCTCGCCGAGGCCCGCAAGCAGGAGATCGAGCGCGGCGTCACCCTGGTCGGCCCGCACCGGGACGACCTCCAGCTCAAGCTCGGCCAGCTTCCCGCCAAGGGCTACGCCTCCCACGGTGAGTCCTGGTCCTACGCGCTGGCGCTGCGCCTGGCCTCGTACGACCTGCTCCGAGCTGAGGGCAACGAGCCGGTGCTGGTGCTCGACGACGTCTTCGCCGAGCTGGACACCCGCCGCCGTGAGCGTCTTGCCGAACTGGTCGCGCCCGGCGAGCAGGTCCTGGTGACGGCCGCGGTGGACGACGACGTGCCGCATGTGCTGTCCGGGGCGCGGTTCGCCGTGTCCGAGGGGACGGTGGAGCGCGTATGACGGAGAACACACCTGGTGCCCCGAAGCCCCCCGAGCCCTCCGGTGTCGACCTCGCGCGTGTGGCGCTGCGCGCCGCCAAGGAAGCCGCACGTGCGCGGGGGGACGCGGCGCAGCAGAAGAAGCAGGCGCGCCGCGGCGGTCTGCGCTCCGGCGCGCGTGCCGACGGGCGCGACCCCATGGCGCTCGGCTCCGCGATCAACCGGCTGATCACGGAACGCGGCTGGGAGGCGCCGGCCGCGGTGGGCGGTGTGATGGGCCGCTGGCCGCAGATCGTCGGCGAGGACGTGGCCAAGCACTGTGTGCCGGAGAGGTACGACGAGGACGAGCACGTCCTGACGGTGCGCTGTGACTCGACGGCCTGGGCGACGAACCTCCGGCTGCTCGCGCCCACGCTGGTCGCGCGCCTCAACGAGGACCTGGGCCACGGCAGGGTGAAGCTGATCAAGGTGCAGGGCCCGGGCGGCCCCGCTCGCCGCTACGGTCCGCTGCGTGCCCCCGGCAGTACCGGTCCGGGCGATACTTACGGCTGACCGGCACCGGTTTCCCACGCGTCGACAGTGCGTGACTGACTTCACATTCAGGGCTTCCGTCTGCCCTTTCGGAGGGGTGGCTGCCCGCTCGTCGTGTGCCCGCACACGGTTGCGAATCGCGACCTGACTCCGAAGTAGCCAAGGGTTGACGGTCGGAAGCGCTGAGTGCCGCCGTGAGCCTCTTGGAGCCCCCATCCGTATATCGGGAGTCGGACGAGACCCGTCGAGGGCGGCACATGCGGACTCAGGTACCGGCAAACCCCCATCAGTGTCAGTGCTACCGGTAGACTGGAAGCAATCCCGCCCCAATCGTGGGGACCGTCCGGGAAAAGCTGAGCAACGCTGATCAAGGCTTACCAACGCAACATGCCGCAGCCGCTCCGGCAACCCGCCGACGAGCCTGGCTCGTGCTGTGCCAGAAAGGGCGCTTCGTGGCCGATTCCGGCAACCCCAACGAGAACATCCCGTCCACCGAGGCCCCGGCCGGAGTCGCCGAGGCCTCCGTAACGGCGTCGTACGATGCCAGTGCCATCACCGTCCTCGAGGGTCTGGACGCGGTCCGCAAGCGACCCGGTATGTACATCGGCTCGACCGGTGAGCGAGGACTGCACCACCTCGTGTACGAGGTCGTCGACAACTCGGTCGACGAGGCGCTGGCCGGTCACGCGGACACCATCGACGTGACGGTCCTCGCCGACGGCGGAGTCCGGGTCGTCGACAACGGCCGTGGCATCCCGGTGGGCATCGTCGCCTCCGAGGGCAAGCCGGCCCTCGAGGTCGTGCTGACCGTGCTGCACGCGGGCGGCAAGTTCGGCGGTGGCGGCTACGCGGTCTCCGGCGGTCTGCACGGCGTGGGTGTCTCCGTCGTGAACGCGCTGTCCTCGAAGGTCGCCGTCGAGGTCAGGACCGACGGCCACCGCTGGACGCAGGACTACAAGATGGGCGTCCCCACGGCGCCGCTCGCCAAGCACGAGGCCATCGAGGAGACCGGCACCTCGGTCACCTTCTGGGCCGACCCGGACATCTTCGAGACCACCGACTACTCCTTCGAGACGCTCTCGCGGCGCTTCCAGGAGATGGCGTTCCTCAACAAGGGCCTCACCATCAGGCTCACCGACGAGCGCGAGTCCGCGAAGGCCACCTCCGGGGCGGACGAGGCGGGCGCGGACGAGACCGCCGAGGTCAAGACGGTCACGTACCACTACGAGGGCGGCATCGTCGACTTCGTGAAGTACCTCAACTCCCGCAAGGGCGAGGCGGTGCACCCCACCGTCATCGACCTGGAGGCCGAGGACAAGGACAGGCAGCTGTCCCTCGAGGTCGCCATGCAGTGGAACGGCGGCTACACGGAGGGCGTGTACTCCTTCGCCAACATCATCCACACCCATGAGGGCGGTACGCACGAAGAGGGCTTCCGCTCCGCGCTGACCTCGCTGATCAACAAGTACGCGCGCGACAAGAGGCTGCTGCGCGAGAAGGACGACAACCTCACGGGTGACGACATCCGCGAGGGTCTGACGGCGATCATCTCGGTGAAGCTGAGCGAGCCCCAGTTCGAGGGTCAGACGAAGACCAAGCTGGGCAACACCGAGGCCAAGACCTTCGTGCAGAAGGTCGTCTACGAGCACCTCGCGGACTGGCTGGACAGGAACCCGAACGAGGCCGCGGACATCATCCGCAAGGGCATCCAGGCGGCCACCGCGCGCGTGGCGGCCCGCAAGGCCCGTGACCTCACCCGTCGCAAGGGTCTGCTGGAGACCGCGTCCCTGCCGGGCAAGCTCTCCGACTGCCAGTCGAACGATCCCACCAAGTGCGAGATCTTCATCGTCGAGGGTGACTCCGCCGGCGGCTCGGCCAAGTCCGGCCGCAACCCGCAGTACCAGGCGATCCTCCCGATCCGCGGCAAGATCCTGAACGTCGAGAAGGCGCGGATCGACAAGATCCTGCAGAACCAGGAGATCCAGGCGCTGATCTCGGCCTTCGGCACCGGAGTCCACGAGGACTTCGACATCGAGAAGCTGCGCTATCACAAGATCATCCTGATGGCTGACGCCGACGTCGACGGCCAGCACATCAACACCCTGCTGCTGACCTTCCTGTTCCGCTTCATGCGGCCCCTGGTCGAGGCCGGGCACGTGTACCTCTCCCGACCGCCGCTCTACAAGATCAAGTGGGGCAAGGACGACTTCGAGTACGCGTACTCCGACCGCGAGCGCGACGCCCTGATCGAGATGGGCCGCAACGCGGGCAAGCGCATCAAGGACGACTCCGTGCAGCGCTTCAAGGGCCTCGGAGAGATGAACGCCGAGGAACTGCGCATCACGACCATGGACCAGGAGCACCGCGTCCTCGGCCAGGTCACCCTCGACGACGCCGCCCAGGCCGACGACCTGTTCTCGGTCCTCATGGGCGAGGACGTCGAGGCCCGCCGCGCGTTCATCCAGCGCAACGCCAAGGACGTCCGCTTCCTCGACATCTGAGTCGGTCTCAGCTGACCGCACCAGGAAGGATCTTCACCAGCAATGACCGACGAGAACACTCCCGTGACGACGCCCGAGGGTGACGCCCTGGCCATGCGCGTCGAGCCTGTCGGGCTCGAGACGGAGATGCAGCGCTCGTATCTCGACTACGCGATGTCCGTCATCGTCTCGCGTGCGCTGCCGGACGTCCGTGACGGCCTCAAGCCCGTCCACCGCCGTGTGCTGTACGCCATGTACGACGGCGGCTACCGCCCCGAGCGCGGCTTCTACAAGTGTGCCCGCGTCGTCGGTGACGTCATGGGCAACTACCACCCGCACGGCGACTCCTCGATCTACGACGCGCTGGTCCGCCTCGCGCAGTCGTGGTCGATGCGCATGCCGCTCGTCGACTCCAACGGCAACTTCGGCTCCCCGGGCAACGACCCGGCTGCGGCGATGCGGTACACCGAGTGCAAGATGGCGCCGCTGTCGATGGAGATGGTCCGCGACATCGACGAGGAGACCGTCGACTTCACGGACAACTACGACGGCCGCTCCCAGGAGCCGACCGTCCTGCCGGCCCGCTTCCCGAACCTGCTGATCAACGGCTCGGCCGGTATCGCGGTCGGCATGGCCACCAACATCCCGCCGCACAACCTGCGCGAGGTCGCCGCGGGTGCCCAGTGGTACCTGGAGAACCCCGAGGCCTCCCACGAGGAGCTGCTGGACGCGCTGATCGAGCGCATCAAGGGCCCGGACTTCCCGACCGGCGCCCTGGTCGTCGGCCGCCGGGGCATCGAGGAGGCGTACCGCACCGGCCGCGGCTCCATCACCATGCGCGCGGTCGTCGAGGTCGAGGAGATCCAGAACCGCCAGTGCCTGGTGGTGACGGAACTCCCGTACCAGGTCAACCCCGACAACCTCGCCCAGAAGATCGCCGACCTGGTCAAGGACGGCAAGATCGGCGGCATCGCGGACGTCCGCGACGAGACCTCTTCGCGCACGGGCCAGCGCCTGGTCATCGTGCTGAAGCGGGACGCGGTCGCCAAGGTCGTGCTGAACAACCTCTACAAGCACACCGACCTGCAGACGAACTTCGGCGCCAACATGCTGGCGCTGGTGGACGGCGTGCCGCGCACGCTCTCGCTCGACGCGTTCATCCGCCACTGGGTGACGCATCAGATCGAGGTCATCGTCCGCCGGACGCGTTTCCGGCTGCGCAAGGCCGAGGAGCGGGCGCACATCCTGCGCGGTCTGCTGAAGGCCCTGGACGCCATCGACGAGGTCATCGCGCTGATCCGGCGCAGCGACACCGTCGAGATCGCCCGCGGCGGCCTGATGAGCCTGCTGGAGATCGACGAGATCCAGGCCAACGCCATCCTCGAGATGCAGCTGCGCCGACTGGCCGCCCTGGAGCGTCAGAAGATCGTCCAGGAGCACGACGAACTCCAGGCGAAGATCAACGAGTACAACGAGATCCTGGCCTCCCCGGTCCGTCAGCGGGGCATCGTCAGCGCGGAACTGGCCGCGATCGTCGAGAAGTTCGGCGACGACCGCAAGACGACGCTGATCCCCTACGAGGGCGACATGTCCATCGAGGACCTGATCGCCGAGGAGGACATCGTCGTCACGGTCACGCGGGGCGGCTACATCAAGCGCACCAAGACCGACGACTACCGTGCCCAGAAGCGCGGCGGCAAGGGCGTGCGCGGCACGAAGCTCAAGGAAGACGACATCGTCGACCACTTCTTCGTGTCCACCACGCACCACTGGCTGCTGTTCTTCACCAACAAGGGCCGCGTCTACCGCGTCAAGGGCTACGAGCTGCCCGACGCCGGCCGGGACGCGCGCGGTCAGCACGTCGCGAACCTGCTCGCCTTCCAGCCGGACGAGGCGATCGCCGAGATCCTGGCGATCCGCGATTACGAGGCGGTTCCCTACCTCGTGCTCGCCACCAAGGCCGGACTTGTGAAGAAGACGCCTCTGAAGGATTACGATTCGCCGCGTTCCGGCGGTGTGATCGCGATCAACCTGCGTGAGGGCCAGGACGGTTCGGACGACGAACTGATCGGAGCCGAACTGGTCTCGGCGGACGACGATCTGCTTCTGATCAGCAAGAAGGCACAATCGATCAGGTTCACGGCCTCGGACGACACACTGCGCCCCATGGGCCGCGCCACCTCCGGTGTCAAGGGCATGAGCTTCCGCGAGGGTGACGAGCTGCTCTCGATGAATGTTGTTCGACCCGGTACGTTCGTGTTCACTGCCACAGACGGCGGGTACGCGAAGCGGACCAACGTCGACGAGTACCGCGTCCAGGGTCGCGGCGGCCTCGGCATCAAGGCTGCCAAGATCGTCGAGGACCGTGGATCCCTCGTCGGCGCGCTGGTGGTCGAGGAGACCGACGAGATCCTCGCCATCACGCTGTCGGGCGGTGTGATTCGTACGCGAGTCAACGAGATCAGGGAAACCGGCCGTGACACCATGGGCGTCCAACTGATCAATCTGGGCAAGCGCGATGCCGTCGTGGGCATCGCACGCAACGCCGAGGCGGGACGCGAGGCGGAGGAGGTCGACGGCGATGTGGTCGTCGACGAGACCGCCGAAGGTGCCGCGACCACCGGCACGGACGAGGGTGAGGTGCCCTCGGCCGAGTAGGCACGAGGAGTGAGTCAGCGTGAGCGGAGCCACGGGCGCCGGACCGACCGGTACCTCGAGGGGTACGGAAGCGGACGACGGCGGCCGTGGCTCCGCCGCGCGTGCGGCGGACCCGCACACGACCAACCTGAAGGCGATCAAGTCCCCGGCCAAGGACGCTCCCTCGCCTGACTCGCATGGATCCCAGGGGGGAACTGTGACGGACACCCGAGGTCCGCAGACCCAGCAGCACAAGGCCGGCGCGGGCCCGTCCGCCTCCGGCACGCAGCCGCAGCCGGCCGCGCAGGAGCCGGGCACGGCCTCGCCCCTGCCCGGGGAGCGGCAGGCGCAGCAGCAGGCCGGCCCGTACCACCCGCCGCAGGCCTACCCGGCGCAGCAGGCGGCGGCCGGGGCGGCAGCGGGCGCAGGTGCCGGCGCCGTACGGCATCCGCGTACGGGGGCGCGCACCACGCCGCGCGTCCGCAAGGCGCGGCTGCGGGTGGCGAAGGCCGATCCGTGGTCGGTGATGAAGGTCAGCTTCCTGCTCTCCATCGCCCTGGGCATCTGCACGATCGTCGCGTCCGCCGTGCTGTGGATGGTCATGGACGCGATGGGCGTCTTCTCGACGGTCGGCGGCACGATCTCCGAGGCCACCGGCTCGAACGAGTCCAACGGCTTCGACCTGCAGGCCTTCCTGTCGCTGCCCAACGTCCTGCTGTTCACGTCGATCATCGCGGTCATCGACGTCGTCCTGGCGACGGCCCTCGCGACGCTCGGCGCGTTCATCTACAACCTGTCCGCGGGCTTCGTGGGCGGCGTCGAGCTGACGCTCGCCGAGGACGAGTGACGTCACCTTCGTCGTTGCCCTGATGTTGCCACGACAACCGATTTTGGGACTGCCCATGTCGTGCGCTAATCTTCAGGAGTCAGCGCGCGGGACACACACCGCAGAGCGCGGCGGGGCTATAGCTCAGTTGGTTAGAGCGCATCCCTGATAAGGATGAGGCCACAGGTTCAAATCCTGTTAGCCCCACCAGCGAAAAGACCCCCAGTCGATACCGGCTGGGGGTCTTTGACATCCATAGCTGACATCAGCCGATGAGTGGATCTTCCAGGAGTTCGGCAAGCATGCCGACCGCTTCCCGCTCGCTATCCCCTACCACATGCGTGTAGACGTCCATGGTCATGCTGATCTGGCTGTGTCGGAGGATCGCCTGAGCCACCTTGGGGTGCACCTTCAGGAAGGCGAGAAGCGTGCCGCAGGTGTGCCGGGCCAGGCGGACCGTGATGCGGCGGACACCGGCACGCTTGACGAGCCGATCGAAGGTGCGCGAGAAGCCCACCGGGTCGATCATGCCGCCGTGCTCGGAGGAGAAGATCAGGTCATGGTCCGGCTCCTGGGACCAGTGCTCACCGGCGATCTTCCGTTCCAGGTCTTGCAGCTCGCGCCGCTCCTCCAGGACGCGGGCGCAGAACTCGGGAAGCGGGAGCACGGCCTGTGAGGACTCCGTCTTCAGGTCCTTGAGGACCAGGCCGACGCCCTTGACCCGCTGGACCTGCTTGACCGGGGTGAAGCGGCCGGCCTCGAAGTCGATGTCCTGCCAGCGCAGGCCGAGCACCTCACTGCGACGGAGCCCGAGCACCAGGACGAGAACGCAGGCCGCGTAGAGCCGGTGAGCGCGGACCGACCGCAGGAACGCGATGGCTTCCCGGGCGTTCCATGCGGTGCCCCTGTCTTTGGTGACCTTGGGCATGTCGACCAGGAGCGCGACGTTGCGCGTGACCAGCTCCTCGCGCATGGCCCGGTTGAGGGCGTTGCGGAGGACGCGGAGGACCTCGAAGCGGGCCGAGGCGCCGACCTTCTCCCGGGTCAGGGTCGCCATGAAGACACGGATCTGTGCCGGAGTGAGCTTGACCAGAGACTTCTTTCCGAGGTGGGGCAGGAGGTACAGCCTGACCTTGGACTCGTACTTCACGTACGTGTTGTGCTCGCGTTCCGGTTTGACGATGTGCTCCAGCCAGTAGGCCAGCCACTCGCCGAGCGTCCAGGACCGAGAGGGCACCGGGATGCCGTTGCGCTCCTGGTCCTGGAGCTTGCTGAGCTTCTCGTTGGCTTCGTCCCAGGTCCGGCCGTAGACGTACTTGCGGACCCGGTTGCCGTCGGTGTCCGTCACGTACGCGGCGCCCTGATAGCGGCCATCAGACCGCTTAGTGATCGTGCCGCCGCCGTTGGGCCGACGCTTGGCCATCAGGCAGCCTCCCCGATCTGGCTCGCGATGAAGTCGCCGAGCGCATGAGCCGGGATGCGCCGGCACCCATCGACTTTGATGGACACCAGGCGGTGCGTACGGATCAGGTCATAGACCTTGGTCCGGCCCACCTTGAGCCGTGCCATGACTTCGGACACGGTGAGCAGCTCGGAGGTGGCGGTGGTCATGGTGCAGCTCCTTCCAGGTTGAGCAGAGCGGGTAGTTCCTCGCGTGCGATCTCGCGGTTGTGCTGGATGTCGCGGCGGATGTTGGCGGCGAGCCAGGATTCGCCGGGAGTGTGGCCGTGGCCGGCGTAGGACCAGTGGGCGAGAGTGAGCGTGGTTGCTTCCTCGTCGTCGGGCTCGGGCAGGCCGAGGGCTTCGCGTTGTTGGGCTGCGCGATAGTCAGCGCGGGTCTGGCGCAGGGCGCCGAGGGTGGTGGAGTAGCGGCGGGACTTGGTGGAGAAGTGGCCGCGGAAGCCGAGCATGTGAGCCCAGTCGCGGAGCTTGCGGTCCGGGTAGAGCGCGTGCAGGTCGAGGCAGGTCTCAATGAGCCGGGCGGGGTGGTCGGGCACGCCGAGCAGGACCAGGGCTTCCTTGTTGCCGATGCGGCGGTCCACGGTTCCGGTGGTCTCGGCTGCTTTGGTGGCGTACTTCGCGACGTAGGAGGCGACGGCCTGTTCGGTGATCTCCTCACCGTGGCCGAAGGCGCCAATCGGCTGTACGTCGAGCTGCGTGCCCCAGTGGAGCGTGCGGGCGGGCTGGTCCCCGGCGGCGGGCACGTCGACCGTTACTCGAGCAGCGGCGGCATGGATGGAGTCGGTGAGCAGGTCAAGCCCCGGCTGCGCTCCGCTCCGCCGGGCGCGCTTCCCGGCTCTGGCTGCGCCCGCGCTCCTGCCTTCGGCCCGCTCGGCGCCGCCGCCGCCGACGCGCGCCCACATGTGGATAGGGCCGGTGGCCATGAGTCGAGCACCGCAGTGCGCGGCCCACGGTCAAGACGATGCCTCCGGCGGGGGATCGGCCGGCACCGGGATGGAGGGGGCGCCGTTCCCGACTGCGGGCCCGTAGTGGCGTGCGCGGAGTGCTCCCATCCCGTCCACCGCCGACCCAGGCAGAGCCGAGCAGACGCGGCCCATGGCGTCCAGGTCGTTCGTACAGTGGCGCGCTCCACCTGGACGCCATGAACCACGCCCGCTCCACGGTGTGTGGGTCGACGGCGGACGGGATGGGAGCTGGGGTGGGTGGTGGGAAGGGTGGCAGGGAACAGGCCTGATCGCGATCACTCGGTCCCGAACCGTTCTGCTGGCCGAGCTGCGACTGGACACGATCATCGGATGGATACTGTTCGGAACTGCCGTCACGCTGGGGGGAACATGACATGACCGTCACCAAGTTTCTAAGACCCGCCCTTGCCGCCACTCTCCTGGCGTCAGTCACTGCCTGCGGAGCGTCATCCGTGCCGGACGTATCGGCGAGCACCACGGCCAGCTCGGAGGCCGCCGAGACGCGTCGTTCGGCAAACCCCGAGCCCGTCGCCGCCGTCATGCCCGATGTCATCGGCGGCAATGCCGGGCGGGCGTTCGAGCAGATGAGCTCCGAACTCGACATGGTCTTCAAAGACGCGAGCGGACAAGGGCGTGCGGTGGACGACCCCTCCGCGTGGAAGATTTGCGACTCAAAGCCTGGCCCGAACCAGCAGATCACCGAGTACCCGGTGGTCTTCGAGGTGGTGGAAGTTTCGGAGAGCTGCGCAGACGCGACGCCGAAGTGATGTGTGCCTGACACTCTGACTCAGACATCACGCCACGGTCTTCCAAGTCATGTCCAACGGGGAGGCTTCCTTTGTCAAGACCGAGTGCGGCGGCTGACACCAGTAGTTGACACCAACAAGCCCGAACAGCAGCGGTCGACGCCGGACCCCGGTGGACGATCGGCCGAGGCGCAGGGGTGGCTAGTCGACGTTGGCAGTCCCCGTGATCGACCTGATAAGGATGAGGCCACAGGTTCAAATCCTGTTAGCCCCACCAGCATGAAACCCCCAGCCAGTCATGGTTGGGGGTTTTCGGCATCTGCGGCTGACGTCGGGAGCTGCCGCCCGGGCGGACGGCGGAAAGCTCAGCAGTGGCCGGGCCGTGGCAGGTGGGGGTGGCCGGTGTTGATCGCCGGTCAGGCCTTCTTGGCGCGCGGAGCGCCCTGGGGCATGCGTAAGCCCGGCCGCTCTTTCGAGCCGCCGGGCTTTGTACGCAGGGTCGCCGTGGTGTTCCGGGGGTTCAGCGCTGCAGGGGCGTGAGATGGTCCGTCTCTGCGTCGGGGTCCTCGTCGGTGCAGTCCGACCCGGGGGAGGCCGCCGCCGTGTCCGCGGGCGAGCGGTGCCGGCAGCGAGGGGTCTTGCCGTGGGCCTCGGCGCGGATGCGCTGCTTCATCGTGGGGGGAAGGGCCCTGGGGGAGGACCAGGGGAACGTCGCCGGTGCCGCCGTCCGCTGCTGCGGGATGCTCGCGCCCTTGCTGTTGCTCTTCTGCTCGGTCTGGGGTACGGCCGCGGCGGCGGTCGTGGTGACGAGTCCGAGCGCCGTGCACAGCGCGAGGAAGGCGGTGACGATGGCGGTCCACAGCGTCATGACCTTGTTCCGGGCCATGGCCCCTCACTTTCGGGTTGGGCGATTTGCGTACTTTCCTCATCATGTGTATGAGGGTCGAGAAGTGGTGGATCTCCGCCCGTGGCGCGTCGATGTTCAGATGAACACCACTCGGATGGGCGCAAGAGGGGGCATAAGGTGGAGAGAGCGACGAAGGGGGGTCAAAATAACCGTCCGTCGGGGTGTGATCACCCTCCGATCGGAGCGGTGTACTCCGCTTCTATCCCGTTTCCCGGGACGGGAGTTGAGGGCCGACTCAGGTCACCGATCGGTATCGGTCGGTGTGTATAGTCGGGCGCCAGAGGTCCCCTACGTCAAGGAAAGACGAGGTCGCGCGGTGAAGAAGCTTCTCCTGGTCGCACTGGCCGCCATCGGCGGGCTCCTCGTGTACCGCCAGATCCAGGCGGATCGCGCCGAGCAGGATCTGTGGACGGAGGCGACTGACTCCGTGCCCACGGGTTCGTGAGTCACGACAACTCAGACCGAGCACACCCCGGCCGCCTCGCGGTCGGGGTTTTGTGTGCCGAGGGCCGGTCGCGAACCTGGCCGGCGCGGCAGGATGGGCCATGGCTTCACGGCTTGAAGGCTTCACGGCTTTTTGGTCCGGCGACGGTGAGGGGTGGCGCGTGAGGGGACGGTGCCGTACGGCGTGGGGGCGGCGCTCGGGGGCGTGGCGCCACCGTCCGGCACGGGCCGTGCGCGTCGGCGCCGCGGCCGTGGTGCTGGGGGCCACAGCGGCCGTGGTGCCGGGGCAGGCCGCCGCTGCCCGGGAGGCCTCCGGCACGCCGAGCCCGTACGCCTTCGCCGACGGCGCGCAGAGCGTCGAGGGAGCGAGGAGCACCGGGGACGCCGCCCTCCTGAGGCCCGGCCATGCCTACAAGAGCTCCCTGCCGAGCAGTGGCGAGGTCAGCTACCGCCTCGAACTCGACGCCGCGTCGAACGCGTACGTCTCCGTCACCGCCGTTCCCTCCCCCGGCAGCACGGTCTCCGTCATCGATGGGGTCAAGGTGTCCGTGCAGGACGCCGAGGGCAACACCTGCTCCGTCGACACCGAGAGCTTCGGGGCCTCCCGTAGCCCCCACCCCATCGCGGCGTGGGGCATGCGCGAGACCGGCAAGTCGCCGTGCCGGAAGGCCGGTGCGTACTTCGTGTCCGTCGAGCGCGTCGACCCCGAGGGCGAGGGATCCTCGCCGGACGCCTGGGATCTGGAACTCGTCGCCATGACGGAACCGCGGACGGCGAAGCCCGGGGCGACCAGCGCGCCCGAGGTGTGGAACTCCACCACACCCCAGCCGCTCCTGGGAGAGGCCGAGCGCCGGAAGGGCGGCGCGGGATTCACCGGGGCGACCCCTCTCGGCCAAGGAGTCTGGCGGGACGACATCCTGCCCGGCCAGACACTCTTCTACGAGGTGCCCGTCGACTGGGGACAGCAGATCTCCGTCACCGCGGACCTCGGCAGCTCAGGATCCGGCAGAACCGGCTACACACCCGACGCGCTGGACCTGGCCCTCTACAACCCCGTACGCGGTCACATCGCCGACGTGCGCATCGGCTACGACGGCGGCCAGAAGTCCCGGAGCCTGCCTCCCCTGCCACCGGTCGACCACGCCAACCGCTACGCCCCCACCGCGCAGGTGAACGCGCTGCGCTTCGCCGGCGCCCACTACCTCGTCGCCCATCTCTCCGAGGACGTCGCCCCGACCTTCGGCAACGGGCCGTTCACGATGACACTGCGCGTCCGGGTGAGCGGGCAGCCGCGGAGCGGCCCCGAGTACGCGGGGGAGTCCGAGCCGAAGGGCTCCTTCGAGGTGTCGGACCAGGACCGGGAGGCGGCCGCGGAGGGCGTGGCCACGGGCGATGACACCGCCATGAGGGCGCTCGCCGTGGGCGGCATCGGCACCGGGAGCGCCCTGCTGGTGGGACTCGGGGTGTGGACCGTGGTGGCCCGGCGGAAGAGCGCCGCGTAGAGAGAGCCGGACGGGCCCGGCCGCTGCCTGGCCCGGCCGCATGATCGTGCTCAGATGCGAGTCAGGGCCCAGAAGCCCACGGCGTAGCAGGCCAGCGCGAGGAACAGCAGCGGCACCACCACTGAAGCCGGAGGCCCGGGGCGGGAAGGCCGCTGTGCCCGGTGCCGTGACGGCGTCTGGCCGACCGGCGGGGCCTGCGGGGTCCGGGCGGTGTACGAGGCTGTGGAGGCGTCCGTGCGGTACTGCTCCGCGGGGGGCAGGGGCGGTCCCGAGTACACCGGTGGCAGTGGCTGGGCGGGGGACAGCCGGTGTGTGGGGTCGTAGGGGGAGACGGGCGCCTGCTGGTGCGGGACGTGAGCCGGGGCGGCGGGCTGGGGCGGTCCGGGAGCGGGCGACGAGGTGACGGTGGCCTGCGGAGGCGGCAGATGGAAGCTGCCGGTGTCCGACATGGAGGGCGGCTGGGCGGGGCCGCCCGACGGGCCGGTGGTCCCACGGGGGTCGGCCGGACTCGTCGTGCCGCGTTGCCGGTGGGGCTCGGCGTGCTGCTCGCCGGGCACCGACGGCTCACTCTCGTCCTCTCCCTGCCGAGAGTGCTCCTCGCCCGCCCCCGCCCCCGGGCCGGTCGGCCCCACTCTCGGGCCCAGCCCCTTCGCTCTCTCCAGCGGCCCCTCGAGGGCGAACCCCCGGGGAAGCGGGCCGACTTGGTCGAAGATCTCGATCAGCTCGTCGTCCGGACCCGGCTCCGGAAGAAGCTCCGCGGCGGCGGCGAGCGCCTTGCGCGCCCCCGTCGCCGTACGGAACCGGGCCTCCGGATCCGGCTGCAGCAACATGGCCACCACCTGCCACAACGGCTCAGGGACGCCCTTGGGCGCACCCGGCGTCCCGTGCTCGGCGAAGTACTGGATGAGCGCCTTGCTGTCCGGCTTGGCACCCTCCAGCAGATACAGCGCGACCAGCCCGACGGCGAACAGGTCCGCGGTGAAGTCCGGTTCGGCGCCCATCATCTGCTCGGGCGCGAGATATCCGGGCGTCCCCACCACGAGGTTGGTCTCCGTCAGGCGGGGCTCACCCAGCCGCATCGCGATGCCGAAGTCGGACAGCCGCAGCCGCGGCCGTCCGGTGCCGGTGGCCTCCAGCAGCACGTTGGCGGGTTTGACGTCCCGGTGCACGACGTCCTCCGCGTGCACCGCGGCCAGGCCCGCCAGCAGCTGGTCGAGCAGGGTGCACACGAAGGCCGGCGGGAGGGGGCCGTAGTCCCCGACGAGGTGCACGAGTGATCCGCCCGCGACCAGGTCCATGGTGAACAGGACCTTGTCGTCGTCGGCGGCCCAGCTGGTGGGCGCGAGCACATGGGGGTGATCGATCCGCAGCGCCTGCTCCCGGACGAAGCGCAGCAGCGAGTGCGCGTCGCTCTGGAGCAGGACCTTGGCGGCCACGTAGCGACGGCGACGGTGGTCCCAGGCGCGCCAGACGGCGCCGACCCCGCCGCGTCCGATCGGGTCGACCAGTTCGTACCGGCCGGCGAAGACCTCACCCATGGCTGTACGTCGCTCCTCCCCCTGCGGCTTCCCCCCTTGCTTCCCCCTCGGCGAGCGCTGCGACTCCCCGACGGGCGAAACGACTCCCCCGAATCCCCTGGCTCCCCCGATGAGCGATACATCCCCTCGCGTCGACCGGTCCCCCGTACGGAACACGCCCCCTCGTGCCCGTCCGTACCGTGACGCGTCCCCCGTCACTTCACCCACGCCCGCTACCGAACCCCCTTCGGCGGTCGGGCAGTGGGATCAGCTCTGGTGGGACTGGTAGTGCGCGACGGCGTCCGAGGTGCGGCCGGCGCCGTAGACCCGGAGGAACTCTGCCAGCTCCGGATGGGTCGGGGCGAGGGTGTCGGCGGCGTCGATGATGTCGCCCGCCGCGGCGACCGACCGCAGCAGCGACTGGATCTCACGGACGACCCGCTTGACCGTGGGCGCCCCCGAACTGCTCGTCGTCTGCGTGGTGTTGCTGAGCACCGAACCCCCTTGTGACTTCTTGATCTCCTCCATGCGCTCGGTGGCCTCGGCCGCGCTCACGCTGCCGTCCGCGACCTGCCCCGCCAGGTCCTGCAGCAGCTGCACCCGCTGCACCACAGCGGGGTTGCCGATCTTCGCCCGCTGACCGCTCATCAGCTGCGACAGCATCGGTGCGGACAGTCCCAGAACCCCCGCGAGACGAGCCTGGTTGAGACCAAGATCGTCGATGAGCCTACGGAAGAGCGCCCCCAGCGGCTCCCCGTACCAGTTCCGCTGCAGTTCCCGCGCTCTTGCGGTCGCTTCCTGCTGTGCGGCGTCCATTGCGTCTCCCCATCGCTGCCCCATGTACGGCGGTTCGCGGTAGCGAACCACGCCGAGCATCTTACGGAGAGTGGTCGGCGACGGGGACCCCCCATCTTTTTGCGGAACCACGGGGGTGACCCGGTACTCTGGTCTCCGACGCCCGCCGGAGACATCGCTTCTCCGGTCGGACGTCCCCTTCCGGGGCCTTAGCTCAGTTGGTAGAGCGCTGTCTTTGCATGGCAGATGTCAGGGGTTCGACTCCCCTAGGCTCCACCCTGGAAATGCCCTCCGAGCTGCGAAAACGTGGCACTGGAGGGCATTTTCGCGCACCCGGGCGGACGCCGGTGACGCGTGTTTCACGTGAAACAGCACGGCGGGGCAGGAGACCCTCAAGTCTCCTGCCCCGCCATGCTGTTGAATCCGGCGCCCTCAGGAACGGTCGTCGCGCTTGGCGGCCTCGTCCTCGGCCTGCTTGGCCTCGACCTCCGGGTCCAGAACCGACGGGCCCGTGCCGTCCACGGACGACAGGTGCCCCGACTCGGGGACCTCCGTCGCGGCCGGCGGCTCCACCAGCCAGTCCGGATTGGCCTGCTTGTCCCACCACTTCCACGCGGCGAAAGCACCACCGGCGAGGGCACCCAGAAGCGCCAGCGTCTTCATGGCCTTGCCGGCCTTGGCCCGCCGTTCGTGCTTGCGGACCAGCTTCTGGATCTCCTTGGACGAGACCTGGCCGCGCAGCGCGGCCACAGCGGCCGCACTCCGCGCCGCGGCCTCGGACGTGACGGGCACGGCCGCGGCCATCGCCTGCTCGATCCTCGGCCTGGAGTAAACCGCCGCCTGGCGAGCGGCCTTGCGGGTGCGTTCGGCGGCGTCCTGGGCGGCCTGGTCGACCTTCGGCGGCACATGCGTGCGGGCCTGCTCCAGATACGGCTGCACATGGGCGCCGTACTGGACACGCGCCTGCCCTGCGGCCTGCGTCACCTTGGGCGCTAGCCGTACGCGTGCCTCGTGTGCGTAGTGCGCGGCCCTGTCCTTGGCCGTGTCGGCGTAGGGCGCCACCACTTCCGCGGCGTGCAGCACGCTGTCCTTCGCCGAACCAGTCGCGGCGCGCACGCTGTCGATGCGGGTCACGGGTTCCTCCTCCTCGGTGGCGTACGGTATTTCGACTTTCCACCCTTTTACGGATCATGCCTCCTGGTGCAAGACCAGGCATGCGCGGAAGGGCATCCGGGTCACGGGAGCCGGCATCAAGCGCGGATCACGTGCAATAGCGGATGAATAGGGGGCAACAGGAGCTTGTCGTCGACAATGCCACGGATCTCCTCGCGCCGCCCCCGCCCCGGGACTACTCGACTGGTTTTCTGCGCACGCACGCCGAGGGTTTCCCCCCGCTGCACCGAGGTCGGGCGACGCGGAGGCCCGTCCATGCGAGGATCAGGGAGGCACGGAAAGACAACGGAAGGCAGATCGTGGCTGAGCAGCTCTACGCCACCCTGAAGACCAATCACGGCGACATCGAGGTCCGGCTTCTGCCGAACCACGCGCCCAAGACGGTCAAGAACTTCGTCGAGCTCGCCCAGGGCGAGCGGGAGTGGACCCACCCGGAGACGGGCCAGAAGTCCACGGACAAGCTCTACGACGGCACGGTCTTCCACCGGGTGATCAGTGGCTTCATGATCCAGGGCGGTGACCCGCTGGGCAACGGCACCGGCGGCCCCGGCTACCAGTTCGAGGACGAGTTCCACCCGGACCTGCGCTTCGACAAGCCCTACCTGCTGGCGATGGCCAACGCCGGCCCGGGCACCAACGGCTCGCAGTTCTTCGTCACCGTCTCCCCGACGGCCTGGCTGAACCGCAAGCACACCATCTTCGGCGAGGTCACCGACGCGGCCAGCCAGAAGGTCGTGGACACCATCGCCACGGCCCAGACGAACCCGCGCACCGACCGCCCGCTGAACGACGTGGTCATCGAGTCGGTCGTCATCGAGACCCGCTGAGCGCGAAGGCTCCCACAGGGGAACCAATCGCCCCGCTCATCCGTAAGGATGAGCGGGGCGGGCTTTTCTCACACGACCTAGGGGAGACCATGGACGACCAGGCTGCGGGCAGCCCGCAGGACGCCCACAGCGTCCCCATGTGCTACCGCCACCCGAACCGCGAGACGGGCATCCGCTGCACGCGCTGCGAGCGCCCGATCTGCCCCGAGTGCATGGTCAACGCCTCCGTCGGCTTCCAGTGCCCCGAATGCGTCCGCACCGGCTCCGGCACCGGCCACGCGCCCACGGCCGCCATGCCCCGGACGATCGCCGGCGGCTCCATCGCCGCCGACCCCCGGCTGCTGACCAAGATCCTCATCGGGATCAACCTGGCCGTGTTCATCGCCGTCCAGGTCCATGAGTCACTGCTGAACGACATCGTCCTGCTCGGCGCCTGGCCGCCCGCACCCTTCACCCCCACACAGGGCGTGGCGGGAGGCGAGTGGTACCGCATGGTGACGTCGATGTTCACCCACCAGGCGATCTGGCACATCGCGTTCAACATGCTCAGCCTGTGGTGGCTCGGCGGCCCGCTCGAAGCGGCGCTCGGCCGCGTCCGCTACCTCGCGCTCTACTTCATCTCCGGACTCGCGGGCAGCGCGCTGGCCTACCTGCTGACCGCTCCGAACACGGCGACCCTGGGTGCCTCCGGCGCGATCTTCGGCCTCTTCGGCGCGATGGCCGTGCTGATGCGCCGGCTCAACTACGACATGCGGCCGATCATCGCGCTGCTGGTGATCAACCTGATCTTCACCTTCAGCCCAGGATTCAACATCTCCTGGCAGGCCCACATCGGCGGCCTCGTCGCCGGTGCCGTCATCGGATACGCCCTGGTCCACGCCCCGCGCGAGCGCCGCGCACTGGTCCAGTACGGCACCTGCGCCCTGGTCCTGGGAGTGGTCGTGCTCATGACTGTTCTGAGGACGGCGCAGCTCGCCTGACCAGGCGTTGTCCACAGCGGGTGCCGGATCTTGTGCATACGGTGCGGGAACACATGTGCCCCCTGTCGCTGACCTGCGTTTCCGCAGGTCAGGCAGGGGGCGAACGGGTTTTCGAGTGCCGGTACTTCCGTCATACCGGCGTCAACGTCCAACGGGTTATCCACAGATCGTCTTCATTATCCCCATGTGGATAACTGCTGTGGATAACTCAGCGAACAGCCCTGGGCAGAGCTGCGTTCACCGTCCGGTGACCGCTACTTCCACTGGGTCGAGACACCGAATCCGGCAGCGATGAAGCCGAAGCCCACCACGATGTTCCAGTTGCCCAGCGAGTCGATGGGCAGCGAGCCGTCGGTGACGTAGAAGACGACGATCCAGGCCAGGCCGATGAGGAACATGGCCAGCATGACGGGCGCGACCCAGGCACGGTTGGTCAGCTTGATGGCGGTCGTCTGCTTGGCAGGCGGCGGCGTGTAGTCGGCCTTCTTGCGGATACGTGACTTCGGCACGAGGGTCTCTCCTGTCGATGCGCTGCGTGGCCGCGCAGGTAACTGGGTCGGTCTCGGGGCAGCGTAAGGGGACTCCGATTGCTCCTCCGGGCGTCCGTTAGCGTAGTGCTTCCGCCGCGCCGAAGGAGATAAGGGTACGTTGAGCAATTCTGCCGACTCCCCCGGGACGGGATCCACCCCTGAGCGCGTGCGGCGTTTTCGGCCTGTGCGCGTCCTCACGGCTGCCGTGTTCGCTCTCGCGGGTCTCATCTTCTTCACCAGCTTCAACACCGCCAAGGGCACCAACATCCGCACGGACACCTCGCTGCTGAAGCTGTCCGACCTCATCCACGAGCGCAGCCGGGAGAACGGCGAGCTGGACGAGAACAACGGGGCCCTGCGCAAGGACATAGAGGCGCTCGCCGAACGCGACGACGGCAGCACCAAGGCGGAGGACGACAAGCTCTCGGCTCTGGAGAAGCGCGCGGGCACGCAGAGGCTCAAGGGCGACTCGCTCACGGTCACGCTCAACGACGCCCCGCCGGACGCCACCGCCAAGCTCCCCGGCTACCCGGAGCCGCAGCCCGACTACCTGGTCATCCACCAGCAGGACCTCCAGGCTGTGGTGAACGCGCTGTGGCAGGGCGGGGCCAAGGGCATCAAGGTCATGGACCAGCGGCTGATCTCCACCAGCGCCGTGCGCTGCGTGGGCAACACCCTGATCCTGCAGGGCCGCGTCTACTCGCCGCCGTACAAGATCACGGCGGTCGGTGACCCGAGCAGGCTGCAGAAGGCGCTCGCGGCGTCTCCGGCGATCCAGAACTACATGGTCTACGTCAATGTCTACGGGCTCGGATGGAAAGTCGAGGAGAACGGCCCGGTGACTCTGCCCGGCTACTCGGGCACAGTGGATCTGCACTACGCGAAGCCCGTGGAGCAGTAGCCGGACCGGGGGAGCTGCCGGTGCGCGTGATCGTCAGGACCGTCAGCGAGCTGTGCATCACCGTCGGCAGCGTGATCGTGTTGTTCGTCGTCTATGTGCTCTTCTGGACCGGTGTGCGGGCCGACGGCGTCATGGACGACCAGATCGACCTGCTGCGGACGGAGTGGTCGAAGCCCCGTCCGCCGGCCGGTGGCTCTCCTGCGGGCCCTGAGAAGCCCGCGCCCTACGCCAAGGGCCGGCCTTTCGCGATCATGTACATCCCGCGGCTTGGTTTCACGTGGAACAAGCCCGTGCTCGAAGGCACCGCCACCGGCACGCTGAAGAAGGGCCTCGGTCACTACGCCGAGACCGCGCAGCTCGGGCAGAGGGGGAACTTCGCGGTGGCAGGTCATCGCCGTACCTATGGTGATCCCTTCAAGGATTTTCCTCAGCTCAGACGCGGTGACGCGGTGGTGCTGACCGACGGCACGACCTGGTTCACGTACCGGATCGACAAAGGCCCGTACAAAACAGTGCCCTCGGACATCGAGGTGATCGGCCCTGTTCCACGTACATCCGGGTACACCCGTTCGGGCCGGTATCTGACGCTGACCACGTGCGAGCCGGAATGGGGACACAGTCATCGGCTGATCGTCTGGGCGCACCTGGATTCCACCCAGCCCGTGGAGGCCGGGAAACCGGAGGCGCTGCGCCGTTAGTCTGGTGGCTGTACGGCGTGGGTCTGGTGCCGTGGTACGACGGAAGGGACGGCATGTACGGCTGGATCTGGCGGCATCTGCCGGGGAACACGTGGGCGAAGGCAGTGATCTCACTCGTCCTGGTCGTGGCCGTGGTCTACGTCCTCTTCCAGTACGTCTTCCCGTGGGCGGAGCCGCTGCTGCCCTTCAACGATGTGACGGTGGACAACCAGTGAGCGCGCGCATTCTCGTCGTCGACAACTACGACAGCTTTGTCTTCAACCTGGTCCAGTACCTGTACCAGCTGGGTGCCGAGTGCGAGGTCCTGCGCAACGACGAGGTGTCGACGGCGCACGCACAGGACGGTTTCGACGGGGTTCTGCTCTCCCCGGGCCCGGGGACGCCGGAGCAGGCCGGCGTCTGCGTCGACATGGTCCGGCACTGTGCCGGCACGGGTGTCCCGGTCTTCGGTGTCTGTCTCGGCATGCAGTCGATGCAGGTGGCGTACGGCGGTGTGGTGGATCGTGCGCCCGAGTTGCTGCACGGCAAGACCTCGCTGGTCGAGCATGGCGGCGGGGGCGTCTTCGCGGGTCTTCCCTCGCCGTTCACGGCGACGCGTTACCACTCGCTGGCCGCCGAGCCGGCCACGGTCCCGGCGGAGCTGGAGGTCACGGCCCGTACGCACGACGGCATCGTGATGGGCCTCAGGCACCGTGAACTGCCTGTCGAGGGCGTGCAGTTCCATCCGGAGTCGGTGCTGACCGAGCACGGGCACCGGATGCTGGCCAACTGGCTGGTGGAGTGCGGCGACCAGGGCGCGGTGGCGAGGTCGACCGGGCTCGCCCCGGTGGTGGGCAGGGCCTCGGCGTGACCGCGCTGCGCCCCGAGCGCGAGTCCGACACCTCGTACGGGCAGCAGTCGTACGGGGTGCCGGGTGCGTTCGAGGACTGGTCGGGTGGAGGGGAGTACGGCGCGTCCCCGCAGTCGGAGCCGTATTCGCCGGGAGCGCGGCCGCAGTCGAACGTGCCGCAGTCGGAGCCGTACGCGTCGTACGAGCCCGCCCGGGACGAGACGTATCTGCCCCCTGCCGACGAGGAGACGGTGGCGCTGCGGATACCGGAGCCGCCGCCGGAGACCGGCGACTCCACGGCGGGCTCTCGGGCTTCTTCGGCCTCACGGCTGGACGGAACCGCCCAGGGTGGCCGAGCGGCCCGCAGAAAGGCCGCCAAACGCCGTCACGGGCGTCATGGCGGTGCATCGGACACCCCGGCGGCCGCAGTCACCGATACCGACACCGGGGGCCGGTCCAGGGCGCCGTTGTCGCGGGTCGAGGCGCGGCGGCAGGCTCGGGCGCGCAAGCCCGGTGCGGCGGTCGTCGCGAGCCGGGCGATAGGTGAGGTGTTCATCACCACCGGTGTGCTGATGCTGCTGTTCGTCACCTACCAGTTGTGGTGGACGAATGTCCGGGCGCATGCCCAGGCCGGCCAGGAGGCCAGCAGTCTCCAGAACGACTGGGCGAGCGGCAAGCGCAACCCGGGGGCGTTCGAACCGGGGCAGGGCTTCGCCATCCTGCACATTCCGAAGCTGGACGTGGTGGTTCCGATCGCCGAGGGCACCAACAGCAAGGGGGTGCTCGACCGGGGCATGGTCGGGCACTACGCCGAGGGCGCGCTGAAGACGGCGATGCCCGGCGACAAGAGCGGGAACTTCGGGCTCGCGGGTCACCGCAACACCCACGGAGAGCCGTTCCGCTACATCAACAAGCTCGCTCCGGGCGATCCGATCGTCGTGGAGACGCAGGACGAGTACTTCGTCTACAAGATGGCGTCGATCCTGCCGGTGACGCCGCCGAGCAACACGAGCGTCCTGAATCCCGTGCCCACGGGGTCCGGATTCACCAAGCCCGGCCGCTACATCACGCTGACCACGTGCACGCCGGAGTTCACCAGCAAGTACCGGATGATCGTCTGGGGCAAGATGGTCGAGGAACGGCCGCGCAGCAAGGGCAAGCCGGATGCGCTCGTCAGTTAAGGGCAGATGACCAGTGGCAGCGACCACCGACACGGATCACGAGAAGTACACCGGCGGGGCGTCCCGGCCGCCTGCGGCACGCCGCAGGCCGGGGCCGGTCGCCATGGCGGTCAGCTTCTTCGGGGAACTTCTCATCACCACGGGCCTGGTCCTCGGCCTGTTCGTCGCCTACTCGCTGTGGTGGACGAACGTGGTCGCCGACCGTGCGGCCGGGAAGCAGGCGGACAAGGTCCGTGAGGACTGGGCTCATGGCCGGGGCGGTCCCGGTGTGCTGGACACCAAGAACGGCATCGGTTTCCTGCACGTGCCCGCGATGAGCAAGGGCGAGGTCCTGGTGGAGAAGGGCACGTCGAACAAGGTCCTCAATGACGGTGTCGCCGGCTACTACACCGACCCGGTCAAGGCGACCCTGCCGATGTCGGGCAAGGAGGGCAACTTCTCCCTCGCCGCCCACCGCGACGGCCACGGTGCCGAGTTCCACAACATCGACAAGATCAGGAAGGGTGACCCGATCGTCTTCGAGACGAAGGACAAGTGGTACGTCTACAAGGTCTACGGCATCCTTCCCGAGACGTCGAAGTACAACGTCAAGGTCCTCTCGAAGGTCCCGAAGGAGTCCGGCAGGAAGAAGCCGGGCCACTACATCACGCTGACGACCTGCACGCCGGTGTACACGAGCACGTACCGGTACGTCGTGTGGGGTGAGCTGGAGCGGGTGGAGAAGGTGGACAGCGAGCGGACGCCGCCGGAGGAGCTGCGCTGACTGCCGATTTTGTGACGGCCGGTCGCTAACATGACGGTGGCCCGAAGCCGCAACCATCTCTTGCGGCTTCGGGCCTTTTGGCGCGGTCCGGTCGCTATTCCAGGATGCTCAAGACCGCCCCGGCGCTCCATTCCTCCACCAGCCCCCGGTGTACGGCGGTGATGCCGCTCTCGGTGGCGATGTCGAGGGCGTCGCGGGTGAAGGGGCATGTCGCTACGAACAGGGCCACGTCGGAGTCGTGCAGGACCTTGGCGGCTCTGATGAACTTCTGGACGTCGGGGCTGGTGATGGAGAGGTGAGGCGCGAACCTCTTGCACTGGACGACGAGGCGTTTCCCACCGGCTGTGAGCGCGGTGATGTCGATGCCCCGGTCCCTTCCGCCGCCTTGCACGACGACGCTGGTGCACCCGTCGCGGCGAGCAGCCCGGCGACGTGTTCTTCGAACTCGCGCCCGTTCATGGCGTCCATGGCGGCCATGACTCCGGCGAGGGGCCGGTCCTGTCGTGGGCCTTCCAGCCGTTGCAGCCGGGTGTGGTGCTGGCGGAGCCGCTTCTCGATGCGCTGGACGCCTGCCCGGAGGGCGATGAGCTCTCGCCGGTGTTCGCCCGAGGTTTCGATCAGGACGTTGAACATGGGGACGACGGTCGTGCCCAGGATGTGGGTGATGCGCTGGTCGATGCGGGCGTCGAGGGAGGCGGAGTCGGCCGGGGCCGGGTTTTCCACAGGCTGTGTGCGTGCCAGGTACTCCATGTCGAGGAGGTACACACGGACCTGACGTGCGGTTTCGCTGTCTCGGAGCAGCATGGCGATGTTGAGGACGGCGCGCCGGGAGAAGAGGGCCAGGGAGCGGGTGCGTGACTGGATCCCACTGGGTTGCTTGAAGTCACTCAGTTCTGTCCCTGTCAGAACTCGATACCCGCTCGCTTCGAGTTCGGCACGGTGATCGTGCACGAGGGCACGGATGACTTCCACCGTCACCGAGAAGTACGAGCCACCATGGCGGTCGTCACATGCATTCCATCCGGCAGCAGCGACAGTGCCTTGACCCTGTCGAGTACGTCTGTGCGGTCGAGCACGCTGCCGCGCAGAGTCTGCGATTCCAGCAAGGCCGTTTCGTTGATCATGTTCTGCCCTTCGGTTCGTGGGACCGGGGCGGGGTTCTGATGTCCCACCCCACCCGGTGAACGAGTCGGGACATATGAAGACACGATCGATGGGCGCACGCTCGTGCGGGTTTGTTGTCGGGCGGGAAGAGCAAAGCCCCCGGCCTTTGGAGGCCGGGGGCTCGCGTGGGTGCGGTGCGGGTGGGGTCAGTCCTCGCCGCCGTTGAGGCCGCCGAAGATGCCGCCGTTTCCGCCGCCGTTGTTGTTGCCGCCGTTGTTGTCCCCGAAGCCGACGGTCTGGAGGGTGATCGTCGTCCCTGCCGGGTCGTCGACCTCCTGGTTGGGGCCGGGGTTCTGGCCGGCGACGAGGGCGTTGTCGCTCTGGTCGCTGCCGCCCGCGAACTGGATGCTGGTGAAGCCGGCCTGCGCGAGGATCTGCTTGGCCTGGCCGACCGTCTGGCCGACGACCTGCGGGACCTTGACCTTCTGCTGTTTCTTCTTCTTGCCGATCTGGATGTTGACCGACGAGTTCTTGTCGGCCGACGTGCCGGCCTGCGGTGTGGTCTGGATGACCTTGCCGACCTGGTTGTCGTCGTCGGTCTCCACCTCGGTGCAGTTGCCGACCAGGTTGCTGGCCTGCATCTGCTGCTTGGCCGCGTCACAGCTCTGGCCGAGCACGTCCGGGACGGTGGACTTCTCCGCCTCCTTGGCGACGGTCAGGGTGATCGTGGAGCCCTTCTCCGCCTCTTCACCCGTGGTGGGGTTCTGCTCCAGGACGGTGCCCGGTTCCTCGGGGGACGTCCGGGTCTTCGTCTCGACCACGAACTGGTACTTGTCGCTCTCCAGCTTTTCCTTCGCCTCGTCGAGAGTCAGGCCGGTGACGCTGGGCACCGTCACCTTCGGTGCCCCCGTCGACACCACCAGCGTGACGGTGGAGAATTTGTCGACCTTCTGCCCCTGTTCCGGGTTCTGTGAACAGATCTTGCCCTTGCTCTGCTCCTCGCAGGGCTTGTTCTCGAAGGCGAGCTTCAGGTCAGCGTTCTCGGCCAGCTTCTCGGCCGATTCCTTGCTCTCCCCGACGAAGATCGGCGTCGCCACCTTGTCGTTGCTCGCGCCTCCGTCGCCGCTGAACGCCAGCCGGCCGATCAGGATCGCCCCGACCAGGACGAGGATGCCCGCCGCCACCAGCAGGATCGTGGAGGTGTTGGACTTGCGTTGCTGGCCGCGGCGCCGGTCGGGGCGGTCGTCGTAGCCGTAGCCGCCGTCGTCCGGGTTCATCGGGGGCAGCATGGAGGTGGCGCCCGCGCCGGAGTCCGCGCGCAGGGCCGTCGTCGGCTGGTCGTCGGGGTAGCCGCCGTAGCCCGCCGCGCCCATCGCGGCGGTGGCGGCGACGGGCTGGCCGTCGAGGCAGGCCTCGATGTCGGCGCGCATCTCGTCGGCCGACTGGTAGCGGTAGTCCGGGTCCTTGACGAGCGCCTTCAGTACGATCGCGTCCATCTCGGGCGTGATCTCGTGGTCGAACACGCTCGGCGACTGCGGTTCCTCGCGCACGTGCTGGTAGGCCACGGCCACCGGGGAGTCGCCGACGAAGGGCGGGCGGACGGTCAGCAGCTCGTAGAGCAGGCAGCCGGTGGAGTACAGGTCGGAGCGGGCGTCGACCTGCTCTCCCTTGGCCTGCTCCGGCGAGAGGTACTGGGCGGTGCCGATGACCGCGGAGGTCTGGGTCATCGTCATGCCGGAGTCGCCCATGGCGCGGGCGATGCCGAAGTCCATGACCTTGACCTGGCCGTTGCGCGTCAGCATGACGTTCGCGGGCTTGATGTCGCGGTGGACGATGCCGGCGCGGTGGGAGTACTCGAGAGCCTGGAGGATGCCGATGGTCATCTCCATGGACCGTTCCGGCAGCAGCTTGCGGCCGGAGTGCAGGAGCTCACGCAGTGTCGAGCCGTCCACGTACTCCATGACGATGTACGGGATCGACACGTTGTCGATGTAGTCCTCGCCCGTGTCGTAGACCGCGACGATCGCGGGATGGTTGAGCGAGGCGGCCGACTGGGCCTCCCGGCGGAACCGGGCCTGGAAGGAAGGGTCACGCGCGAGATCCGCGCGCAGCGTCTTCACCGCCACGGTGCGGCCGAGGCGGGTGTCATGCGCGAGGTAGACCTCCGCCATGCCACCACGCCCGAGCACCTGGCCCAGTTCGTACCGGCCGCCGAGGCGACGCGGCTCTTCCATAGCTACCTACCAGCCCTCTCCGTCGGTCCCGACCGGCACGCTTGTACGGTCGGAGGCTGCCGTCCGGGCCTACCGTACCCGGCTCGCTTTGTGTGACCTGGCCAAGCCCGACAGCCGATACAGGACCGGTATCGCAACGTGCGCCGATGTGTAGCAGGCGTGAGCGGGGTCACTTCTTGCTGTCGATGACCGCCTCCATCACGTTCCTCGCGATCGGTGCCGCGAGGCCGCCGCCGGAGATGTCGTCACGGACGGCGTTGTCGTCCTCGATCACGACCGCCACGGCGACCGGCGCGCTGCCGTCGTCGCCCTTGGCGTACGAGATGAACCACGCGTAGGGGTTTTCGCTGTTGTCGACGCCGTGCTGGGCGGTACCGGTCTTGCCGCCCACCTTGACGCCTTCGATCTTGGCGTTCGAGCCCGTGCCCTCGTCGACGACCGTCTCCATCATCGACTGGAGGATCTGGGCGTTCTCCGCCGACAGCGGCTGGCTCAGTTCCTCGGGCTCGGTCTTCTCGATCGGGTCGAGGCCGGGCGACTGGAGTTCGTCGACCATGTACGGCTTCATCAGCTTGCCGTCGTTGGCGACGGCCGAGGCGACCATGGCCATCTGCAGGGGGGTCGCGGCGGTGTTGAACTGGCCGATCGAGGACAGTGCCGTCTGCGAGGGGTTCATGTCGTCGGAGAAGACGGAGGCGTTGGAGCGGACCGGCGTGAACTGCTCCTCGCCGAAGCCGAACTTCTTGGCCATGTCGAGCATCTTGTCGTTGCCGAGGTCGGCGCCGATCTTGCCGAAGACGGTGTTGCAGGAGTACTGGAGGGCCACCCGCAGCGACGCGTTCTTGCAGGGGATGTCGCCCTCGTTGGGGAGTTTGGTGTTGGTGCCCGTCATGGTCCACGGGTCCGGCGAGTCGGTCTTGCCGTCGGCGGTCGGGTACAGCCCGTCCTCCAGCGCAGCGGCCGCGGTGACCACCTTGAAGGTGGAGCCGGGCGGGTAGGTCTCGCGCAGCGCCCGGTTGAGCATCGGATCGTTCGGGTTGCTCTTCTTCTGCAGCTTCTGCCAGGCCTTGGTGTCCGTCGTCGTGGAGTTCCCGGCGAAGGACGACGGGTCGTACGACGGGTAGGAGGCGAGCGCCAGGATCTTGCCGGTCGACGGTTCGATCGCGGCGACGGCGCCCTTGCCGCCCTGACTCTTCAGGCCGTTGTAGGCGGCCTTCTGCGCGGCGGCGTTCAGGGTCGTGACGACGTTGCCGCCCTGCTGCTTCTTGCCCGTGAGCATGTCGAGGGTGTTGCGGAAGAAGAGCCGGTCGTCGTTGCCCGTGAGGATGCCGTCCTCGAGGTTCTCGAGCTGGCTGGCGCCGAAGGCCTGCGAGGCGTAGCCGGTGACCGGCGCCCACATGGCGCCGTCCTTGTAGGTGCGCTTGAACTTGAAGTCGCTGCCCGGCGTCTCGGCGGAACCGGTGATCCGCTTTCCGTCGACGATGATGTCGCCGCGGGGGGAGGCGTAGCGCTCGATGATGACGCGGCGGTTGTTCTTGTCGGTCCTGAGCTCGTCGGCCTGGACGTACTGGATCCAGTTGTCGCGGATCAGCAGTGCCAGAACGAGCAGGCCGCAGAAGATCGCGATCCGGCGCAGGGGTTTGTTCATGACGGGCGGACCACCTGGGTCATCTCGGCGTCGGGGTTGGCGGCGGGGGCGGGGGCCGGTCGGCGGGCGGTGTCGCTGATGCGCAGCAGGATGCCGATCAGGGCCCAGTTGGCGATCACGGAGGAACCGCCGTACGCCACGAACGGCAGCGTCATACCGGTCAGCGGGATGAGGCCCATCACGCCACCGGCCACGACGAAGACCTGGAGGGCGAAGGCGCCGGACAGGCCGATGGCCAGCAGTTTGCCGAACGGGTCGCGGGCCGCGAGCGCGGTGCGGACGCCCCGCTCGACGATCAGGCCGTAGAGCAGCAGGATCGCCATGACGCCCGCGAGGCCCAGCTCCTCGCCGAAGGTGGCGAGGATGAAGTCGGAGTTGGCGGCGAAGCCGATGAGGTCGGAGTTGCCCTGCCCGAGACCGGTGCCGAGCGTGCCGCCGGAGCCGAAGGCCCACAGGGCCTGCATGGCCTGTTCGGAGTGGACGACGCCGTCCTGGACGCCGGCGCGGGAGAGTTCGAACTCGCGCATCGGGTCGAGCCAGGCTTGTACACGCGTCTGGATGTGCGGCTCGAAGCTCGCCACGCCGACGGCGCCGACCGCGGACATCAGCAGACCGAAGACGATCCAGCTGGTCCGCTCGGTGGCGACGTACAGCATGATGACGAACATCCCGAAGAACAGCAGGGACGTTCCGAGGTCGGTCTCGAAGACCAGGATGAGGATCGACATCACCCAGACGACGAGGATCGGGCCGAGGTCGCGGCCGCGCGGCAGGTACAGGCCGATGAAGCGACGGCTGGCCAGGGCCAGGGCGTCCCTCTTGACCATGAGGTAGCCGGCGAAGAACACCGCGAGGGCGATCTTCGCGAACTCGCCGGGCTGGAGCGTGCCGAGGCCCGGAATCTTGATCCAGATCTTGGCGCCGTACGTCGGGGCGCTGAGGCCGGGGATCAGCGGCATCACGAGCAGGAGCAGGGCCGCGGCCATGGAGATGTAGGTGTACCGCTGGAGGACCCGGTGGTCCTTCAGGAAGATCAGCACGGCCACCAGCAGTGCGACGCCCATCGCCGAGTACAGCAGCTGGCGCGGTGCCGCTTCGACGAAGGTGTTGCTTGCCTGGAGCTTCTTGGACTGGTCCAGGCGCCAGATGGCCACCAGACCGAGCCCGTTCAGCAGCGTCGCCAGCGGCAGCATCAGCGGGTCGGCGTACGGCGCGAACTTCCGGACGACGAGGTGGCCGACGCCGGCGAGCAGGCCGAGCCCGAGCCCATAGCTCAACAGGCCCGGAGGCACGGAGTCGTTGAGGGCCAGGCCGACGTTGGCGTAGGCGAACACCGGGATGACTACGGCGAACACCAGCAGCGCGAGCTCGGTGTTGCGCCGACTCGGCGCGCCGATGGCGCCGATCGTGGACGTGTGGTGCGTCGGCGAGTGCGACGTATTCGTACCGCTCATCGTGTGACAGGGCCTCTCACGGCTACTGCTTACCGCACAGCGAGACGACCTTCTGCTCTTCCTCCGAGAGGCTGGGGCCGGGGCTGGGAGTGGGTGCGGTCGTGGTCGGGGGCGTGGACTTCTCCGGTGCCGACGGTGAACCCGACGGGCTGGACGGGTTCGGCGTCGGTGTGGCCTTGGACGTGAAGGAGGCGGGAGTGGTTCCCGTGGTGCCCCCGGCCTCGCCTTCGCCGGTCTTGGAGTTGTTCTGGCTCTCGGCTTCGCGCCGCTGCGCTTGCTTCTTGCACGCGGAGGCCTGTACCGACAGTTCCTGGATCTTGGCCTGGGCGTTCTCGAGTCCGCCCTCGGGGATGGTCTCCTTGACCTGCTTCTGCTGGTAGGGCGGCAGGTACTTGAGTTCGATCTCGGGGTGGTCCTTCTCGACCTTCGAGAGCGAGACCCAGGCCAGGTCCTGGCTGATGCCCCGGTACAGCGCGACGTGCTCGCCCTCGGCGCCGACGTAGTACTGCGTCTGCGTCCAGCGGTGTCCGCCGTACAGGCCGCCGCCGATGACGGCCAGTGCGAGGACGCCGTAGAGGGATCTCTTCAGCCAGCGGCCCTTCCGGCGGGGCTTGGCGAAGTCGTCGTCTCCGTAGTCGAAGCCGGCCGCCGGGATGTAGCCGGTGGTGTCGCCGGAGCCGGGCGGGCCGAACTCGCCGCCTCCGCCCTGGCCGTGCCCGTGGCGGCCGAGGCCGGAGGCGCGGCCCGCGGGGGTCTGCATGATGCCGTTGTCGTGCAGCTGGTGCTGGTTCTCGGCGACGGCGCCGACCACGACGGGGGTGTCGGACAGCTGTCCCGCGAGGGTGTCGCCGGTGTCGAGGTCGAGGACGTCGGCGATGATGACCGTGATGTTGTCCGGGCCGCCGCCGCGCAGCGCCAGCTCGATCAGGTTCTGGACGGTCTCCTGGGGGCCCTGGTAGCTGGCGAGGGTGTCCTCCAGGGTCTGGTGGGACACCACGCCGGACAGGCCGTCGGAGCAGATCAGGTAGCGGTCGCCGGCGCGGACCTCGCGGATGGACAGGTCCGGTTCGACGTGGTCGCCGGATCCGAGGGCGCGCATCAGCAGTGATCGCTGCGGGTGCGTGGTCGCCTCTTCCTCGGTGATGCGGCCCTCGTCGACCAGGCGCTGCACCCAGGTGTGGTCCTGGGTGATCTGGGTGAGGACGCCGTCGCGGAGCAGGTAGGCGCGGGAGTCGCCGACGTGGACCAGGCCGAGGCGCTGGCCCGTCCACAGCAGGGCGGTCAGGGTGGTTCCCATGCCCTCCAGCTGGGGGTCGTCCTCGACCATCGAGCGCAGCTGGTCGTTGGCGCGCTGCACCGCGGTGCCGAGTGAGGTGAGGATGTCGGAGCCGGGGACGTCGTCGTCGAGCGCGACGATGGTGGAGATGGCCTCGGAGGAGGCGACCTCACCGGCGGCGGCGCCGCCCATGCCGTCGGCGATGGCGAGCAGGCGCGGTCCCGCGTATCCGGAGTCCTCGTTGCCCTCCCGGATCATGCCCTTGTGCGATCCGGCCGCGAAGCGCAGTGACAGACTCATGCGCACCTCGCCTGTCGGCTCCGGGTACAGCCGGTCGTGTCGAGCCACACTGCCCACCCTCCGGTCGGGAGCGCGCGGGGGGCCGGGGTGGGGCCCGCCACTGCGTGCTCGCTCCGCTCGCGCCTATCCATGATGTAGCACTACTTCCGCAGCTCGATGACGGTCTTGCCGATGCGGATCGGCGCGCCCAGCGCAATCGGTGTGGGAGTCGTCAGCCGGGACCGGTCCAGGTATGTGCCGTTGGTGGAGCCGAGGTCCTCGACGATCCACTGGCCGTCGCGGTCCGGATAGATCCTGGCATGGCGGCTGGAGGCGTAGTCGTCGTCCAGCACGATCGTCGAGTCGTGCGCCCTGCCCAGGGTGATGGTCTGGCCCTGGAGCGCGACCGTGGTGCCGGTGAGGGTGCCCTCGGTCACGACCAGCTTGGTGGGGGCGTTACGGCCGCGTCGGCCGCCGGCGGGCTGCTGGCGTTGCTGTGGTGGCGCCTGGCGGGCGGCGGCCTGCTGCTGCCGGCCTGCCTCTCGGCGCGCTCCGCGCTGCGTGACACGCGTGCCGAACAGGTCGCTTCGGATGACCTGCACGGCCACGATCACGAACAGCCACAGAACGGCCAGGAAACCCAGCCGCATGACCGTGAGGGTCAGCTCTGACATTGCCCCCGCTTCACCCTTCGGCTTGCCGGTAAATGATGGTGGTGCTGCCCACGACGATCCGCGAGCCGTCGCGGAGCGTAGCGCGGGTGGTGTGCTGTCCGTCCACCACGATGCCGTTGGTGGATCCGAGATCCTGGATCGTCGAGGGCGTTCCGGTCCGGATCTCGCAGTGCCGGCGGGAGACGCCGGGGTCGTCGATCCGCACGTCGGCGTCGGTGCTGCGGCCCAGCACGAGCGTCGCGCGGGAGATCTGGTGGCGGGTGCCGTTGATCTCGATCCAGTGGCGGGTGCGTCCGCCTGCGGCCGGGGCGGCCGGGCGCTGCTGGCCGCTCGCGGCGGGCGGGTAGCCGTATCCGCCGGGGCGGCCGCCGGGCGGCGGCGCGGCCGGCATGGGCGGGGCGCCGGCGGGCGCGGCGGACGGCGGGTAGCCGTAGCCGCCGGGACGTCCGCCCTGCGGGGCGGCGGGTGCGGCGCCGCCGCTTCCCGGGCCGCCCTGCTGGCTGCTGGAGGAGGCGAGCGTACGGCTGCGCACCCGGTACAGGCCGGTGTCGAGGTCGTCCGCCTTCTCCAGGTGCACCTTGATCGGGCCCATGAAGGTGTAGCGCTGCTGCTTGGCGTAGTCGCGCACCATGCCGGCGAGCTCGTCGCCGAGCTGGCCGGAGTAGGGGCTGAGCCGCTCGAAGTCCGGTGTGCTCAGTTCGACGATGAAGTCGTTGGGCACGACGGTCCGGTCGCGGTTCCAGATGGTGGCGTTGTTGTCGCACTCACGCTGGAGAGCTCCCGCGATCTCCACGGGCTGGACCTCGGACTTGAACACCTTGGCGAAGGTGCCGTTGACCAGACCTTCGAGACGCTGCTCGAACTTCTTCAGGACTCCCATGGGGCACCTCCTCCGTCGCTGCCGTCCTGTGTACTGCCCTGCGGGCCGTTTGCCTGGTACTGCTTACTGATCGTATCCACGCGCCGCTCGATCGGCTGGTTCCCCCTGTCAGCACCGCCGACGGGTGTCGACGCATGACGAAGTTCCCTGTGGAGCTCCCCTTCGAACTCCTCCGCCGGTACTGCTGCGCGTAACCGCCTCCTGTATGCCTGGCAAGGATCGTAGAGGCGGCCGAAGACCAGTGTCCCGCACCTGACTGTGGACCCCGACCCCCTCTGCGGAGACAGCGGGTACCGGTACGAGGTTGATACGTGAACCGGTACGCGCTGATACGTGGCAGGGACATCGAAGGTTCGGCGGGGGGTCTGCCTGCGGGGATAAGGGATGTGAACCCACCCCTTCCAGCGTGCTAATGTTCTGGGTGTCGGAAGGCGCCGACCCCCAGGGGAAGACGCCCGGGACACACCCAATGCGCGGGTGGCGGAATAGGCAGACGCGCTGGATTCAGGTTCCAGTGCCCGCAAGGGCGTGGGGGTTCAACTCCCCCCTCGCGCACGTGAGAAACCGACGAAACGGGTCTCTGCAGGTGACGGAAGTCACCGCAGGGGCCCGTTTCTCGTTTCCATGATCGCTGTGAGGCATCACACAGCCTGGCCAGATCACACGGCAGGCCCCGACGCGTGAGCTATCTCACGGGTGGGGGCCTGTCTTCGTGGTGCTGCGGTGCCGGGGTCAGATTGATCTGTGCCGCTGATGCCGGGTGGCCGGTCGGGGCCCAGCTCCTCTGCTCTTCTTTCGGGCGGCGGTGGTGGGTTCGTCGGCGGGGGTGCTCGTCGCCGGTGCCGGTGCCCGCGGTGACGTGGCCGTCCGCCACGGTGGTGCCGGCGACGCTGGTGCTGGCGGAGAGGTCGGTGCGGTTGGTGTGGCCGATGAAGACATCGCTGATGGCGGCACTAGTTCCGTATCAGGCCGACCTGCTGTGCGGTGACGAAGACGTCGGACCCGTTGTCCATGCCGTTCGCGATGCGGTGGGCGATGGGGCGGGACCGGGAGGCCTCGGTGATGGCGATGATGAAGCGCAGCATGCCGCGCGCCTGGGCGGTGCGGTCGGTGCCGCGGATGCCGACGTCCCCGAGGCTGTTCTCAAGGCTGAACCCGTTCAGGGCCTGGAGCACGGCCAACGACGGCAGCCGCTCGCCGCTCGCCGCTTTCGCCAGGGTCGTCACCGAGAAGCCGGCCTTCTTCGCCATGGCCCGGTACGACACGCCACCCGCCGAACGGCGCAGCTCCCGAAGATCATGGGCGAGTCGCTGCACGGGACCGGCCGCCGGGTCGACCGGTAGTTCGGGACGCCCCATGGCGAAGCCTCTTTCGCATACCTGAAGAACATGCTGATCAGCAGCACAAGGTACTTTTCGTCCTCCTCGGGCGAGAACCCTTCTCGACTGTGATGTTCGCCGGAGAAGTTGTTCGTACCAGCGGTACCGAGTTTGTTTTCCCTGATGAGAGGGGGGACGGCTGACAACTCCCGGGTGGCCGGGGTCGGTCCCGCCTGGGCGCTCTCATGGCCGAGCGAACACCTGACAACCAGGAGAAACAGAACCATGGCCCCGTCGGACGTCGTCACGACGGACCCCGTACGGAGTTCACGTCACCGAAGCCCCTGAATCCCTGAACCGGCCTCTGGCCTGGGCCGCGGGAGAACCCGCCCGTTCTTCGTTTCTGTGGATGTGAGGGTTGTCTCCGGCTCGGCCGGGCTTTCTCGTACGAGGAAGCTCTCAGGCCTGGTCGGCCCCGTCGTCCCCCAGGGGCCGCCCCGGGGCGAAGCGTTCCCGTACGAGCGGGTCGTCGAGGAGGCGGGCCGGGTAGCCCGGGCCGGTGCGGGCGGAAATGTCCCGCACGTGCAGGGGCTCGCCGCAGGCGGAACAGACGACCCGGGCCTCGGTGTCGTGGTCGCAAGGGGTGTGGCGCAGGACCACCGGGGCGCCCTCGTCGCCGGCCAGCCAGCGGTCGCCCCAGGCGTTGATCGCGGCGAGGACGCCGAAGAAGTCGCGGCCCTTGTCCGTCGGCAGGTACTCGTGGCGGACCGGGTCGTTCTGGTAGACGCGCCGCCGCAGCAGGCCTTCGGCCTCCAGGCGCCGCAGCCGGTCGGTGAGGGTGTTGCGGGCGATGCCGAGGGTGCCGATGAAGCCGTCGAAGCGGGATTCGCCGTAGAAGACCTCGCGCAGCACCAGCAGGGTCCAGGCGTCGCCCAGGATGTCCGCGGTGCGGGCGATCGAGCAGGGCCAGGCGCCGAACGAGGTCCGTCTCATGGCCCCACTGTAGGCGGCCTTCCCCGGTTGGTCTCATGATGAGATCGACCCGGTCCGGAGGGACTGCTCGCGGATCCCGGCCACGTCCGCCGGGCGGTGGCGCAGGGCGAGGGCGGCGGGGCCGTCGCGGCGGCCACGGCCAGGAGGGCGCAGGCACCCGTCGTCGTGCCGAGGGCCTGCCACGGGAGGGTGACCGCGGGCCGGACCGACAGCAGGGCGAGGGCGCCCCACATCCCGGCCAGGTTGACGACGGTGACCAGCAGGCCGAGGAGCGCGCCGACCGCGACGGCCGTCAGGGCCTCGGCGGCGGCCAGCCGCAGGACCTGCCGGCGGGTGGCTCCGGCCAGCCGCAGCACGGCCAGGTGGCGGACCCGGCCGGAGGCCGCCATGACCGTGGTGTCGGCCGCGGAGATGCCCGTGTAGAGCAGGGCGATGCCGGGCGCCAGGCGATCGGCACGGCAGGCGGCCAGTGGTTCAGGCTCGCCGCCCTGACGATGACGCTCGGGCTGGCGCGCCTCGACGCCCCGCCCGGCCCGCTCGCCGACCAGCTCGCCAAGGCGCGCCAGGAGGCGGGCGCGGCCCTCACGGAACCGCGCGAGCTCGTCCACGGCATCCACCCCAAGGTCCTCGCCGACTACGGCCTCGAAGCCGCCGTCGCCGACGCCGCCGACCGTTCGGCCGTGCCCGTGGATGTCGACCCGGAGCTGCCCGGGGCGGCTCTCCCCGGCGGTCGAGGCCGCCGCGTACTGCGTGGTGTGCGAGGCGCTCGCCAACGTGGGCAGGCACAGCGGCGCGGGCGTATCTGCGGGCCTGGGGGCCTCCCCGAGCCCCCTGGGCTGTCGACGCGTTGTATAAAAACCAGCGAGTTGGTTTCATTGCGTCGCCATCAGAGCCCTGCAGGGGAGCCACGGGTGACCAAACAGGACCGGGCCGTCCGGACCCGTCTCGCGCTGATCCGGTCGGCGGCCGCGCAGTTCGAGGCGCGCGGGTACGTCCGGGCCGGCCTGGCGGAGATCAGCGCGGGAGCCGGCGTCAGCTCCGGCGCGCTGCACTTCCACTTCGCCAACAAGGCCGCCGTCGCCGAAGCCGTCGAGGACGCAGCCGCCCGTGCCCTGCGTGAGGCCGCTGCCCGCAGCCACGGTGGCGACTGCTGCGCCCTGCAACGCCTCGTGGACGTCACGCACCACGTCGCCCGGCTGCTGTGTGCCGACGTCGTGGTGCGGGCGGGGCTGCGGCTGAACGCCGAGGGGGGCGTCGGGCGGGTGCGGGACCTGCGCCGGGAATGGCGGGAGTGCGTACAGGGGCTGCTGGCCGAGGCGGAGCGCAGGGGTGAACTCGCCGCCGGGGTGACGCCGCAGCGCACCAGCGCCGTCGTCCTCGCCGCCACGACCGGCATCGAGGTGCTGGCGAGGGAGGATCACGGCTGGCTCGCCCGGCCCTCGCTGACCGACCTGTGGCGGCTGCTGCTGCCCTGCCTGGCGGCGCCGTGTCTGGCCGGGGCGCTGGATCCGGCGGGGAGTGAGCGGGTCGCCCCGGGCGTATCGGCGGAGGCGGGCCGGATGGGTCTCGCGCTGCGGTAGCCACCCACCCTTGGCCAACAAGGCGTGAAGCAGTGGCCAAAACAAACCGGTTGGCAAGTTCTGCCGCCGATCGGATCGCACCATGGATCCCCAGCCTCTGGACCAAGGAGCGATGAGTCATGGCACAGCAGGCCTGCCCCTTCCTGTCGGTCGACCCGTCAGGTCAGGACCTCTACGGCGAGATATCCCGCATCCGTGCCCAGGGCCCGGCCGTGGAGGTCGAACTCCCCGGCGGCGTAAGGGTGTGGTGGATCACAGGCCTGGAGCTGAACAAGCGGCTCCTGGCCGGCCCCGAGACGAGCAAGGACGCCTACCAGCACTGGCCGGCCTGGATCAACGGGGACATCTCCCGCACCTGGCCGCTCGCCATCTGGGTCTCGGTACGCAACATGGTCACCGCCTACGGCTCCGACCACAGCCGGCTGCGCAAGCCGATGGCCGCCGCCTTCACCAAGCGCCGCGTCGACGCGCTGCTGCCGCGCGTCCAGGAGATCGTCGACCGGGCGCTGGACGCCCTGGAGCACATCCCCGAGGGCGAAGTCGTCGACCTGCGGGCGGCGTTCGCTGCACCGATCCCGCACGAGGTGGTGTGCGAGCTGTTCGGCGTACCGCCCGGCGAGGGCGGCCCCCGCGCGGCCCTCTACCGCATCATCAACCGCTTCTTCGACACGGCGATCACCCTGGAGGACGCCCAGGCCAACGCCGTCGACCTCTACGGCACGCTGACCGCGTTCCTCCAGTACAAGCGCGAGCACCCCGCCGACGACCTGACGACGGCGCTCATCGCCGCGCGCGACGAAGGCAGCCTCAGCGAACAGGAGTTGATGGACAACCTGATCCTGCTGCTCACCGCCGGTTTCGAGACGACCGTCAACCTCATCGACAACACCGTGCACAGCCTGCTCGCCCACCCCGGCCAGCTCGAGCTCGTCCGCTCCGGGCAGGCGACGTGGGAGGACGCCCTGGAGGAGTCGCTGCGCTTCGAGGCGCCGGGCGCCATGTCGGGCCTGCGCTACGCCGTCGAGGACATCGAGATCGAGCCGGGCCTGACCATCCCCAAGGGCGACCCGCTGGTGGTCTCCTTCGCCGGTGCCGGGCGCGACCCCGAGCGGCACGGGCCGGACGCCGAACGGTTCGACGTCACACGCGCCACCAGCCGCGACCACGTGTCCTTCGGCCACGGCGTGCACCACTGCCTGGGGCGGCCCCTGGCCATGGCCGAGGCGACCGTGGCCCTGACATCGCTGTTCGCGCGCTTCCCACGGCTGGCCCTGGCCGACCCGTCGCGTCCGCCGCAGCGGCTGCGGTCCATCATCTCCACCGGCCACGAGGAGCTGCCGGTGCTGCTGCACGGCCGGGGTCCGGACGGCGGCCCGTGCCCGGAGGAGGCCGAGGCCGAGGCGGTCAGGAAACCTTCCGGCCCTGGAGGAACGCGCGGTACCAGGGTGCCGCGCGGCTGAACGCGGCCGCGAAACCCTCGCCGGGCGAGCAGTCGACGTCCTTCCAGAACGCGTCGTCCGCGAACCAGTGGTCGACCGTGAGCATGCCGAGGTGGTGCAGGGCGAGCGGTGACCCGGCGGCCCGGTCGAGGGCGGTGGCGACGTCCACGGCCGCACCGCCGCCGGGCTCCCCCAGCTCCCGGACCACGGCCGCCTGCAGGTCCGCAACCGCCACCGGCTCGGGGTGGTCGACGTGGTGCACACCGCCGCCGGGCGCCGGGGAGAGCGCGGCGGCCACCACCGCACGGCCCAGGGTGTCGACGTCGATCATCGACTGGAGCGCGTCGCAGCCGGTCAGGGTGGCCGACAGTTCGTTCATCAGCCACACCAGCCCGGGGATCACCCAGCGGTCGCCCTCGCCGTACACGAGGTGGGGGCGCAGCACCAGGCCGCCCGCGTCGAGGACGTACCGTTCGGCGGCGGCGCGGGTGCGGCTGGTGGGTGAGTCGGGCGCGACCGGCACCTCCCCGGGGCGTACGCCGTGGAAGGGGCCCCGGCCGTGGACGGCGGCCGTACTGACGTACACGATCCGGCGCACTCCGGCGCGTACGGCCTCCTCGACCAGGGCGCGGGTGCCGTGGTCGTTGACCGCCTGGACGGTCTCGGCGTCGCCGCCGATCCGCGTGGCGCAGTGCACCAGGACGTCGGTGTCGGCGCAGACGCCGCGCAGGGAGGGCGGGGCGCAGAGGTCGCCGTGGACGTACTCGGGGCCGTGCGGTGCGTGCCGGGACAACAGGCGGACCCGGACGTCCGGTTGCCGTTGCGCCGTGGCAGCGACCCGGCTGCCGACGAAGCCGCTCGCGCCCGTGATCAGAAGGTTGACCGTCACGACAGGGACCGTACCCGCGCGGACACGGCGGAGGTCAGGCCGGCGGTGAACACGGACACGCCGTCCTGCCGGCCCGAGACCTGTACGGTCACCTCCCCGGGGTGCTCCTCGAAGACCTCGGTCTCGATCCGGCACGGGCTGTGCAGCTCGGTGTACCGGGCGAAGCCGGCCGTCATCGTGCTCGGCAGGAAGGGGTGCAGGCCGGACGCGGCGGTCGCCGCCTGGCGGGCCGCCTCGAACAGGACCATGCCGGGGACGTGGTCGTTGGGCCGGGCGAAGAGGACCGGGTGGCCGGTGTCGACGCGCAGGTTCCAGACGCCGGGGCGGCCTGTGGGGGCGAGGACGACGTCCTCGGCCCGGGCCCGTCCCGCGGTCTGCGGCGCGATGCCCGCCAGGAGGGGAACGGGCTGGTCCTGGGCGTTCAACTGGTCCGCCCGCAGACGGCGGTAGGCGCGCGGTGAGGTGCAGCCGGTGCTGCCGGTGCCGCGGGCGACCAACCGTCCCGCACGGCGGAACTCCATCGTGGTCCGCATGCTGTGCAGCCCGCGGCCGCGGCGGCGGACCTCGGAGCACACGACGTCGAACTCGACCGGCTCGGCGGCGTCCGCCAGCAGCAGCGCGGACGGGTCGACGCGGACCGTCATGTCCCACATGACGAAGTGCGTGTCGGCCGGGGCCCCGAACTCGGCGTGCGCCAGCACCATCGAGGCCTGCCGCAACGTTTCGCCCACGATCATCGGATCCTGGTGGCGGTCGTCCACGGGGCCGAAGAAGGCGTGGGCGGCCGGCCAGTGCGCGGTGAACCGGAAGCGGGTGTCGGAGATTCGGGTCCACCGGGAGGGGAAGACGTCCGTGTCGGTGGTGCGATGGGCGAGTTCCTTGGTGACGGTGGAGTGGGAGTGGGAGTGGGAGTGGGAGTGGGAGTGGGAGTGGGAGTGGGAGTGGGGGGCGGGGCGGTCGGTGACGGGGGAGGGTGGTGCGGGTTCGTCGGGGACGGTCGTCGATGACGCGGGTGGTTCGGTGAGGGTGGCCGGTGCCGCGGGATCGTCGGCGTCGGGGGACGGTGCCGCGGCTTCGTCGGTGACAGCGGCCGGGGGCGCGGGTTCTCCGGCGAGGGGACTCGGGGGCGCGGTCTCCGGAGGGGCGGCGGGTTGTGGCGAGTTCTCGACGGTCGTAGCGGTTCCGTTTGCCGGGTGGCCCCCACGTCCGGTCTGATCCTCGGTGAGTGCGCTTAAAGGCCCTGTCTGTGGCATGAGAACCCCCAGGATCGGCTGCCTGGCCGCGGTCGACTCTTGACTAAGATACGGACGAGCCGGTTTTTTTCAAAGAGTGGGCCAAGCCGCTGGGACAGGCTCTCGCGCCCTCGCCACACAGCGACTTCACAGGGATCGACGGAGATCAGGAGGCACCCGATGGCGCGACAGGAGCGCGCGATCCGCACCCGGCGGACCATCCTGGAGGCGGCAGCGGCCGTCTTCGACGAACGCGGCTACACCTCGGCGACCATCGGCGAGATCCTGGACCGGGCAGGCGTCACCAAGGGCGCGCTGTACTTCCACTTCGGCTCCAAGGAGGAGCTGGCGGTAGGGGTGTTCGAGGAGCAGCTCGCGATCACGCTCCCGCCGCAGTCGAGCAGACTCCAGGAACTCGTCGACTCCGGTCTGGTGATGGCCCGCCGCCTGCGGTCCGAACCGCTGGTGCGGGCCAGTGTGGGGCTCGCCCTCGACCAGGGGGCCATGGACCTCGACCGCAGCCCCGCCTTCCGGATGTGGATCGACCAGAACACGCAGGTGCTGACCGAGGCGAAGGCGCGGGGCGAGCTGTTGCAGCACGTCGACGTGGTGGAGACGGCGGAGCTGCTGGTCGGCAGCTTCTCCGGGGTGCAGCTGCTGTCCCAGCTGCGCTGCCAGCGGCAGGACCTGGAGCGCCGTGTCGTCGTACTGTTCGAGCACTTCCTGCCCAGCATCACCGTGCCGGCGGTGCTGGCCCGGCTCGACATCTCGGCGGACCGGGCCGAGCGGGTGCTGGCTCAGGTGCGGAGGGAGCAGGACGCGACTGTTCCGGTGCAGGCCTCCGTGGCCTCGGGGGCGTAGCCACCGCCGGATCCGCCTGGCACGAGTTGTCCACAGCTGTGGAGTTCTCCACAGGGGCTGACGTGTTCCGGGCCGCCGGTTGTACGGTCGGCACGAGTTGATGTTCGTGCGCGTGCGGGGGAGGCGGCCGGGATGACCAGGGCTGGAGCTCAGGACGAGGGCGGTGCCACGGTGAGGGACGGCGGGCCGCGCAGGCTGCCCAGGGTGCGTGGCTTCGCCGAATGGCCTGCCGAGGGCTCACCCAAGGACGAGGGCAAGGCCCTGCGCAAGCGGATCCCGCGCAGCTCGCACGCCGCGCTCGACCTGGACGCGACCCGTCCCGACGCGCTGGGCGCCGTCGAGGAGTCGGGACGCGGGCGGCTGCCCGAGCTGACCCCGATCCGGGTCGGGCGCATGGCCGCCACCCCGTTCGCGTTCCTGCGCGGCGCGGCGGGCCTCATGGCGTACGACCTGGCGCGCACGCCCATGACCAGGATCGACGCCCAGATCTGCGGCGACGCCCACGCGGCCAATTTCGGCCTGTACGGCGACGCGCGCGGCGGCCTGGTCATCGACCTCAACGACTTCGACGAAACGGTGCTCGGCCCCTGGGAGTGGGACCTCAAGCGGCTCGTGGCCTCCCTGGTGCTCGCGGGCCGGGTGGCGGGCGCCGACGAGGACCAGTGCCGCAAGGCGGCGTACGACGCGGCGGGCGCCTACCGCAGGACCATGCGGCTCCTGGCCAGGCTCCCGGTGCTGGACGCGTGGAACGCCATCGCGGACGAGGAGCTCGTCTCCCACGCGGACGCCCATGATCTGCTCGGCACCCTGGAGCGTGTCTCCGAGAAGGCCCGCCACAACACCAGCGGCCGCTTCGCGGCCAAGTCGACCGAGGCCACTGAGGACGGCGGACGCCGCTTCGTCGACGCCCCGCCGGTGCTGCGGCGCGTCCCGCACGCGGAGGCCGCGGCGGTGGCTGCGTCCCTGGAGGAGTACGTCGGCACCCTGCAGGAGGACCGCCTGCCGCTCCTCGCCCGGCACGCGGTGCAGGACGTGGCCTTCCGGGTCGTCGGCACGGGCAGTGTCGGCACCCGCTCCTACGTCGTGCTGCTCCTGGACCACCGGGGCGAGCCGCTGGTGCTCCAGGTGAAGGAGGCGCGGGCGTCGGCGCTGGTGCCGCATCTGGTGACGGCCGGTTTCGCGACGCCGGAGGCCGGTCACGAGGGCCGGCGGGTCGTACGGGGCCAGAAGCGGATGCAGGTCGTCAGCGACAACCTGCTGGGCTGGACGACGGTCGACGGGCTGCCCTTCCAGGTCCGCCAGTTCCGCAACCGCAAGGGCAGCGTCGATCCAGCCGCCCTGGCCGCCGACCAGCTGGACGACTACGGCCGCATGACCGGCGCGCTCCTGGCCCGCGCGCACGCGCACAGCGCCGATCCTCGGCTCATCGCCGGGTACTGCGGGAAGAACGAGGAGCTGGACGAGGCGATGGCGGACTTCGCCATGGCCTATGCGGACCGGACCGAGGCGGACCACGCGGAGCTGGTGGCGGCCGTGCGGGCGGGGAAGATCGCGGCGGAGACGGGTGTGTAGGGGCGCCTGAGGGCTGCTCCGGGCTGCGCCCTGTGCTGCCGGCCACCCGCGCCTGCTGGGCGTCCGTGCCGATCCCGCCACATCGAGCCACTCGTGCCGCAGGGGCGCGGCCGGCGCCGCCCGGAGCTGCCACGGAGCGGGCCCTGCCCTCCGGGGCGCGGGCGCGGTCGCTTCGTCACCTAGGCTGGACGGGTGACGACCCCGGAAGCTGAGCAGGATGGTGGCGACGCCGCCCGGCCCGAGGCGCGGCTGGAGCGGGCCGTGCGGGCCGCCGAGCAGGCGTTGATCGAGTACGAGATCGCGGTGGAGACCTTCCGCGTCGAGGTCGAGAACTTCTCCCGGCTGCACGAACAGAAACTCGGTCCGCTGTACGCCCGGCTCGAGGAGCTGGACGCCCGGATCCTGGAGGCCAGAGCCGCCCGCAGCGGCGACCCCGCCGACCGGCAGCGGGCGGAGGAGGCCAGAGCGCGGCTCGCCCCCATCCCCGGCGTCGAGGAGCTGCTGCAGGGCTGGATGGACGGCAGCGGTCTGTTCCCGGAGGCCTCCGCGATGCTCACGGACCAGCCGGTCCGGCCCCCGCAGCGGGTCCGCCCCAGCGAGGAGGCCCGCAAGCTCTACCGCGACCTCGCCCGCAAGGCCCACCCGGACCTGGCGCAGGAAGAGAAGGAGCGCGCGCGGCGCGAGGAGTTCATCACGCGGGTCAACGCCGCCTACGCCCGGGGCGACGAGGCCGAGCTGCGCGAACTCGCCGAGGAATGGGCCAAGGGACCCGAGCTGAAGCGGGGCCCGAGCCGTGCCGAGGAGCTCTACGCCCGCCTCGAATGGCTCGCCCAGCGCAAGGAACTGCTCGGCCTGCTCGCCAGGGAACTGGAGGACAGCGCCATCGGCCACATGCTGCAGCTGGCCCCCGACGACCCGGACCGGCTCCTCGACGAGATCGGGCAGGGGCTGCTCGCCCAGGTCACGGAGCGGGAGACGGAGCTGGCCGCGCTGCTCGGCCAGGGCGAGGGCCAGGGCTGAGCCGTGCCCCGGCCGGTTCCGGTAGCGTCGGACGCATGAGTTTTGGAGCTGGTGTGCCCACGGTCGCGGTCGCGGACCTCAAGGACGGCGACTTCCTGCTGGACGTCCGGGAGGACGACGAGTGGAAGGCCGGTCACGCCGAAAGCGCGCTGCACATCCCCATCAGCGAGTTCGTCGCCCGGTACGGCGAGCTGGCCGAGGCCGCCCCGCAGGACGGCCGGGTCCATGTGATCTGCCGTTCCGGTGGCCGGTCCGCCCAGGTCACGATGTACCTGGCCCAGCAGGGCATCGACGCCGTGAACGTCGACGGCGGCATGCAGGTGTGGGAGGCGGCGGGCCGTCCCGTCGTGACGGACGACGGGCAGCAGGGGTTCGTCCTCTAGTGCCGCGTCAGGCAACGTTCGCCCCGTCGCGACGCCCGGCACGCACTCTCGCCGCACCGGCCGGAAGCCCGGGTACAACCAGTCCGAGGACTTCCGGCCGGCACGCCGAGAGCACGCTCCGGACGCCGCTCCTTGACGGGCAGACGTTGCCTGCCGCGGCACCAGCACCCACCCGCCCCCGGCCCACGCGGTCCGCGCGGTCAGGCCAGCGGGTGGGCCGCCAGCAGGTCGCCCAGGGTCTCTTCGTGTGCCGCGGCCGGGCCGAGTGACAGTTCCAGGTGCTTGGCCCAGGCGTGGTACCGGTGCAGGGGGTAGTCGACGTCGGCGCCGAACCCGCCGTGCAGGTGCTGCGCGGTCTGCACGACCCGGCGGACGCCCTCCGCCGCCCAGATCTTGGCGACGGCCACGTCCCCGGCGGCGGGCAGCGGCCCCGCGGCCCCGGCGGCGATCCGCCACGCGGCCTGCCACAGCGTGGCCTCCATCGCGCGCAGGTCGATGTAGCGGTCGGCGGCCTGCACGGCGACGGCCTGGAAGGTCGCGATCGGGAACCCGAACTGCTCCCGCTTCCCCGTGTACTCCCCGGTCATCCGCAGCACGCGCTCCCCGAGCCCGAGGGCCAGCGCGCACGTCCCGGTGGCCAGCAGATCCCGCAGCCACTCCCAGGCCCCGTCGGTGTCGATCACGTCCCGGGCGGCCAGCCGAGCCGACTCCAGCCGCAGCTCGCCGAGCCGCTCGCCGCTGGTGGAGAACTGCTCGGCGAGGACGGCACCCTCGTGCCCGCGCGGCACCAGGGCCAGCACGGTCCGGCCGGTCCCGGTGTGTGCGGGGACGAGCGTGACGTCCGCGTCGTAGGCCCACGGCACCGCCGTCTGCACGCCGTCCAGCACCCAGCTCTCGCCGTCCTGCCGGGCGGTCACGGCCTGCTCGGCCGGGTCGTGGCCGGTGCGGCCGTGCGCGGCGACGGTCAGGATCGTCTCGCCCCGGCCGGCCCGGGCGAGCAGGTCCGCCTTCGCCTCTGCACCGCCGTATGCCTGGACGGCCGCCGCTGCCGCGCTGCTCTCCAGCAGGGGCACCCTGGCCAGTACCCGCGCCGACTCCCGCAGCACCAGGCACAGCGCCACGGCGTCCAGGCCGGCCCCGCCGTACCGGGCGTCGAGCAGCAGGCTCAGCAGATCCGTGTCGGCGAGCCTGGCCCACAGGGCGCGGTCGAACGTCTCGGCGACGGCGCCCCGGGTGAGGGCCGGGCTGGGCACGGCGTCGGGCGCGACCCCGGCGAACACGCCCTTCGCCGCCTCGGCCGCCGCCTGCTGCTCCTCGGTGAAGGTGAAGTCCACGGTGCCTGTCCTTCCGGCGGATCCCGTTGAGCTGACGGGGCGTCAAGATAGAACAGGTTCTAGAAGAAGGGAATGGGTGTACGGGCGGGCGCCGTAGGGTGTCACTCCTGCGGACGACCGGCCGGGGCACCCTGTGGATAACCTGCGGGGGGTCCCCTGTGGACCAGGGGGACCGCGGCTCTCGGACGGTCGCACTCGCCGTACGGTCGGCCTTCCTCGGTGTGGCGACGGCCACGTCGGGACCGGCGGACAGGGGCTGTGCCCGGGTGGGCGTCCTGAGTACCGTGCCCGTGCCGACGCCGCGCACCACTGCGCGGGCGGCACGACGCCCTCGCGGCCGGGCGGACGGAACGACGGACCGGGATCGTGGAACGGGGCGGAATGGACGCGTACGACGAGGGCTCGAACGCCCGGCACGGCCCGGACGTGCCGAGCCGCCCGGACGTGCCGAGCCGCCCTGCCCTGCCTCCGCCCCCGCCCCCGGAACAGGGCGCACCGGCGGACTCTCCCGCGCCGGGCGTGCCCTCCGCCTCTCCCGCGCCGGGCGTGCCCTCCGGGCCCGTGGGGCCGTCCGGGCCGTCCGGGCCGTCCGAGCCGGTCGGGCCGCTGCGGGCGGCTGAGCCGTACCCGCCCGGTGAGCCCCGTGCGGGCGTCGCCGGGCTCTCCCTCCGCTACCGGATCGGGGTCGCCCTGGCGCTCGCGGTCGTCGCCGTCGGGGTGTGTGCGCATCTGGGGATGACGTTCCTGCACGTCGCGCCGGCGAACACGGTCACCAGGGAGCACGGCAAGGCCGTGGACGACTGGATCTATCCGGAGTTCGAGCAGAACTGGAAGCTCTTCGCGCCGAACCCGCTACAGCAGAACATCTCGATCCAGGTCCGCGCCGGCGTCCGCGGGCCGGACGGCATGACGCTGACCACCGGCTGGTACGACCTGTCCGCCGAGGACGGCAGGGCCATCGACGGCAACCTGCTGCCCAGCCATACCCAGCAGAACGAGCTGCGCCGGGCCTGGGACTTCTTCGTCGCGACGCACGACGGCGAGAACCGGCCGGTGGGCCTGCGCGGTGCGCTCTCGGAGGCGTATCTGCGCCGGATCATGGTGCTGCGCCTCGGCCGCGACGACGCGGTACGGGCGGCGACCGGGGGCGCCGGTGTCATCGAGCGGGTGCAGGTGCGCTCCCGGACCGCCAACGTGCCGCCGCCCTCGTGGAGCCGGGAGAAGGTCTCCACGACGCCGTCCTACCGGGAACTGCCGTGGTGGAAGGTCCCGCAGGACGAGACCGGCGGAGGCGTGCGGTGAACCGCTTCTCGCTGGCCGTCTCGGGCGCTATCGCCCGCGTCACCGAGGCCGCCCTCGGCCCGTACCAGACGGCCGTCATCCGCATCGGTTTCAGCGCCACCTGGCTGCTGTTTCTGCTCCGCGAGCTGCCCCACCGCCACGAACTGTACGGTCCCGGCGGCCCCTGGAGCTGGGATATCGCCCAGCAGCTGGTCGCGTCCAACGGCTCCTTCACCGTCCTGATGTGGTCGGACGGCCGGGTCTGGTTCGAGATCGTCTACGCGCTCGCCGTCCTGTCCGGTGCCCTGCTGATGCTGGGCTGGCGCACCCGCACCATGTCGGTGCTGTTCATGGTCGGTGTGCTGTCGCTGCAGAACCGAAGCGTCTTCATGGGCGACGGCGGCGACAACGTGCTGCACCTGATGTCGATCTACCTGGTGTTCACGCGGTGCGCCCAGGTGTGGTCGCTGGACGCCCGTCGGGGCGTGCGGGACCGGGCGGCCCGCGCGCGGGGCGAGCGGGTCACGGACCGGACGGGACCGGCCCTGTGGTGCGTGCTCGGGTTCGTGCTGGCCGCGGTGACCCTGGCCGGCCGGATGGAGGGCGACTGGCTGATACCGGCACTGCTGTGGACGGTGTGGGCGGCGCAGGCCCTGTGGTGGCTGGTCGGACGCCGGGCCGCCACCGGTGAGCCGCGGATCCTGCTGGACGTGATCGCCAACGTCGTGCACAACGGCGCCCTGCTCGTGATCATGGCCGAGGCGTGTCTGATCTACGCGACGGCCGGCTGGTACAAGATCCAGGGATCGCGCTGGCAGGACGGCACCGCGGTGTACTACCCGCTCCAGCTGGAGTACTTCTCGCCCTGGCCGGCGCTCGCCGACCTGCTGTCCGCCAGCGGCACGATGGTGATGCTGGTGACCTACGGGACGGTCCTCGTGCAGGTCGCCTTCCCGTTCACCCTGTTCAACCGGCGGGTGAAGAACGTCCTGCTGGCGGTGATGATGACCGAGCACGCCGTGATCGCCGTGGTCCTGGGGCTGCCGTTCTTCTCGCTGGCGATGATCGCGGCGGACGCGGTGTTCCTGCCGACGGGCTTCCTGCGCCGGCTGGGCGGCCGGGCGGCACGCGCGCGTGACCGGCTGCCGCGCCGGGGTGGGCGGGTGCCCCTGCCCGGGCAACGCGCCCCCGAGAGCGCCGAGGCCACGCACGTAGGCTTCGGGGCATGACCGACCCCGTGACCGTCTGGCACCGGCTCGCCGGTGACACCGTCCTGCTCGACGGGTTCCATGCCCTCAAGCACGCGCTGCGTTTCGGCGCCGAGGTGCCGGTGGCGGTCACCGCCGACCGGGCGGCCGCACTCGCCCTCGCCGACGAGCTGGCGCCGGACGTACGGGACGTGCTGGCCGGGCTGCTGACGGAGGTGCCGCACGAGACGTACGCGTCGTTCGTGCCGCGCCCGCACCCCACGGCCGTGGCCGCGCTCGCCGTACGTCCCTCCCGCGAGTCCAACCTCGCGCGGCTGGCACACATGCCCCGCACCACCCCGGTCGTGGTCCTCGACAATCCGCGCAACCTGGGCAACGCGGGGGCGGTGATCCGCCTGGCCGCCGGCTTCGGCGCGACGGGCGTGGTGACGACCGGGACGGTCGACCCCTGGCATCCGACGGTCGTACGCGGCGGGGCGGGCCTGCACTTCGCGACGACGGTGGAGCGGTTGACCCCCGACGAGCTGCCGCCGGGGCCGCTGTTCGCCCTGGACCCGGAGGGCGACGACATCCGGGGCGTCAAGCTCCCGGACGACGCCGTCCTCGCGTTCGGCTCGGAGCGCACGGGCCTGTCGACGGAACTCCGCGCCCGCGCGGACCACTTGCTGTCCCTGCCGATGCGTCCCCAGGTCAGCAGCTACAACCTGGCGACGAGCGTGGCGATGACCCTCTACCACTGGAGCGCGGGCTCTGGAGCGCCTCGCTAGGGGCGCGGGGCTGTAAATCGATGTGCGGCTCCGCCGCGTGGGCGCGAATGCCACGAACGACCCGCGCTCGCGCGATCACCGCACCCCCCGGGCTTCTAGGCGTCCCGCCGCACCTCGACCACCCGGAACCGGTTGGCGACGAACGCCCCGTCACACAGCGCCGCACTCGCCGCCGGATTGCCGCCGGAACCGTGGAAGTCGGAGAACGCCGCCGTCTGGTTCACGTACACCCCGCCCGTGAGGTTCAGCGACAGCTGCGCCGCCTCCTCCAGGCAGACCTCCTGCACGGCCTGCTCGACCTCCGGGTCGGTCGTGTACGCCCCGACGGTCATCGCGCCCTTCTCGCGGACGGTGCGCCGCAGCAGCTCCGCCGCGTCCGCGGCCGAGTCGACCGCGACGGCGAAGGACACCGGCCCGAAGCACTCGCTCATGTAGGCGGCCTCGGCGTCCGGCTTGGCCCCGTCCAGCTTCACGATGACCGGCGTACGGACGACCGCCCCCGGGAAGTCCGGGTTGGTGATCTCGCGGGAGGCCAGGGCGACCTCGCCCAGTCCCGCCGCGGCCTCCAGCCGGGCCTTCACGTCCGGGTTGACGATCGCGCCGAGCAGCGCGTTGGCCCGGGCGTCGTCGCCGAGCAGGCCGTCCACCGACTTGGCGAGGTCCGCGACCACCTCGTCGTAGGACTTGGGTCCCTGGTCCGTGGAGATGCCCTCGCGGGGGACGAGGAGGTTCTGCGGGGTCGTGCACATCTGGCCGCTGTACAGGGACAGCGAGAACGCCAGGTTGGAGAGCATGCCCTTGTAGTCGGACGTGGAGTGGACGACGACGGTGTTGACGCCGGCCTTCTCCGTGTAGACCTGAGCCTGGCGGGCGTTGGCCTCCAGCCAGTCGCCGAACTCGGTCGAGCCGGTGTAGTCGATGATCCGGATCTCGGGGCGCAGGGCGAGCGTCTTGGCGATGCCCTCGCCGGGCCGCTCGGCGGCCAGCGCCATCAGGTTCGGGTCGAAGCCGGTCTCGGCGAGCACCTCGCGCGCGACCTGCACGGTGAGCGCGAGCGGCAGCACCGCGCGCGGGTGGGGCTTGACCAGGACCGCGTTGCCGGTGGCGAGGGAGGCGAACAGGCCCGGGTAGCCGTTCCACGTCGGGAAGGTGTTGCAGCCGATCATCAGGGCGATGCCACGCGGGACGGGTGTGAACTGCTTGGACATGGCCAGCGGGTCGCGCTTGCCCTGCGGCTTGGTCCACTCGGCGTTGTCGGGCGTGCGGGCCTGCTCCACGTACGCGTAGGCCACCGCTTCCAGGCCGCGGTCCTGCGCGTGCGGCCCGCCCGCCTGGAACGCCATCATGAACGCCTGACCGGAGGTGTGCATGACGGCGTGCGCGAACTCGTGCGTCCGGTCGCTGATGCGCTTGAGGATCTCCAGGCAGACCACCGCGCGCTGCTCCGCGCCCGCGTCCCGCCAGGCCCGCTGCCCGGCCTTCATGGCGGGCAGCAGCACGTCGAGGTCCGCGTGCGGGTACGTCACGCCCAGGTCGACGCCGTACGGGGACGTCTCTCCGCCCACCCAGTCGTCCGTGCCCGGCTGGCCGAGGTCGAGGCGGGAGCCGAGCAGGGCGTCGAAGGCGGCCTTGCCCGCCGCCGCGTCCAGGCTGCCGTTCTCCCCGTAGGCCTTCGGGTGCTCGGGGTGCGGGGACCAGTACGCGCGCGTGCGGATCGCTTCCAGCGCCTGGTCGAGGGTGGACCGGTGCCGGGCGATCAGCTCGTGCGCCGAGAGTGCGGCGGTCATGGGTGACCATCTCCTCGTCTCAAGAACTCTTCGTCGAGTTCATGACCTGGGCAGAAACCTGGGCAGGAACACTCGGACAGAGCTAGAGTAACCGAACGATCGGTCGGTTCAAGGGGGTCCGCCGCATCTGTGGAAAACCCCGTGCGGGAGGATCGCGCACATGACAGCACTCGACCTCAGCAGTCCCGTGGCCGTCGTCGGCACCGGCACCATGGGCCAGGGAATCGCCCAGGTCGCGCTGGTCGCGGGCCATCCCGTACGGCTGTACGACACCGCTCCCGGGCGGGCCAGGGAGGCGGCCGACGCGATCGGTGCCCGCCTGGACCGGCTCGTCGAGAAGGAGCGGCTCACCGGCCCCGACCGGGACGCCGCCCGCGCCCGGCTGCTGCCCGCCGAGGACCTCCCCGAGCTCGCCGACTGCGCCCTGGTCGTCGAGGCCGTCCTGGAGCGGCTGGACGTCAAGCAGGACCTGTTCCGCGCGCTGGAGGGCATCGTCTCCGACGACTGCCTGCTCGCCACCAACACCTCCTCGCTGTCCGTCACCGCCATCGGCGGCGCCCTGCGCGTGCCCGGCCGCTTCGTCGGGCTGCACTTCTTCAACCCGGCGCCGCTGCTGCCGCTGGTCGAGGTCGTCTCCGGGTTCGCCACCGACGTCTCGTCGGCCACGCGCGCGTACGAGACGGCCCGCGCCTGGGGCAAGACGCCGGTCGCCTGCGCGGACACCCCCGGCTTCATCGTCAACCGCATCGCCCGGCCCTTCTACGCCGAGGCCTTCGCGGTCTACGAGGCGCAGGGCGCCGACCCGGCCACGATCGACGCCGTGCTGCGCGAGTCGGGCGGCTTCCGGATGGGCGCGTTCGAGCTGACCGACCTGATCGGCCAGGACGTCAACGAGTCCGTCACGCAGTCGGTGTGGCAGTCCTTCTTCCAGGACGTGCGCTTCACGCCGTCCCTCGCCCAGCGGCGCCTGGTCGAGTCCGGCCGGCTCGGCCGCAAGACCGGCCACGGCTGGTACGACCACCGGGACGGCGCCGAGCGCCCCGAGCCCGACACCGCCGAGCAGCGGCAGCCGCCCGCGTATGTCGTCGCCGAGGGCGATCTGGGACCGGCCGCCGAGCTGCTCGCGCTGATCCGCGAGGCGGGCATCCCGGTCCGTGACGAGGGAGGCGACGAGGACCAGGGGGCGTGTCTGCTGCTCCCGGGCGGCGGCCGGCTCGTCCTCGCCGACGGGCAGACCGCCGTGGAGTACCCGGACTTCGTCTACTTCGACCTCGCCCTGGACTACCGCAAGGCCACCAGGATCGCCCTGTCCGCCTCCCAGGACACCGCCCCGCAGACCCTCGCCGAGGCCACCGGCCTGTTCCAGGCGCTCGGCAAGCGGGTCAGCGTCATCGGCGACCTGCCCGGCATGATCGTCGCCCGTACGGTCGCGCGGATCATCGACCTGGCGCACGACGCGGTCGCCAAGGGCGTGGCCACCGAGGAGGACATCGACACCGCGATGCGCCTGGGCGTCAACTACCCCCTGGGCCCCTTCGAGTGGAGCCGCAGGCTCGGCCGCACCTGGGCCTACGTGCTCCTGGACGACCTGCACCGGCGCGACCCCTCGGGGCGCTACGCGCCGTCTCTGGCGCTGTACCGCCACGCCCACGCCTCCGACCCGCGGGAAGGCACAGCCTCATGACCACGGCCAAGCGCGACACCTACACCCCGGACACGCTGCTGTCCGTCGCCGTCCAGGTGTTCAACGAGCGCGGTTACGACGGCACCTCCATGGAGCACCTCTCCAAAGCGGCCGGCATCTCCAAGTCGTCGATCTACCACCACGTCGCCGGCAAGGAGGAGCTGCTGCGCCGGGCCGTCAGCCGGGCCCTGGACGGCCTCTTCGGGATCCTGGAAGAGGAGCACGCGCGCGCGGGGCGCGCCGCCGACCGCCTGGAGTACGTCGTCCGGCGCATGGTCGAGGTGCTCATCACCGAACTGCCCTATGTGACCCTGCTGCTGCGGGTGCGTGGCAACACCGACACCGAGCGGTGGGCCCTGGAGCGGCGCCGCGACTTCGACCACCGGGTCGCCGACCTGCTCAAGGCGGCCGCAGCGGACGGGGACGTGCGCGCCGACATAGAGGTCCGGCTGGTGACCCGGCTGGTCTTCGGCATGATCAACTCGATCGTCGAGTGGTACCGGCCGGACAGCCGCGGGATGGGCGAGCGCGAAGTGGCCGACGCGGTGGTGCAGCTGGCCATCGGGGGCTTGCGCAAGGCCGCCTGAGTCACCCCTGCGGCTCCAGGTCCTCCTCCTCGAACACCAGCAGCGTGCGTGTGCTGAGCACCTGCGGAATCGCCTGGAGCCGGGTCAGCACCAGCTCGCGCAGCGCCCGGTTGTCGGACACGTGTACCAGCAGCAGCACGTCGAAGTCGCCGCCCACCAGGGCGATGTGGGAGGCGCCGGGCAGCTGTCTGAGTTCCTTGCGCACCGTGCGCCAGGAGTTCTGCACGATCTTCAGGGTGATGTACGCGGACGTGCCCTGGCCCGCCCGCTCGTGGTTGACGCGGGCTCCGAAGCCGCGGATGACGCCGTCCTCGACGAGCCGGTTGATGCGGGCGTAGGCGTTCGCGCGCGAGACGTGGACCTGTTCGGCGACCGACCGTATCGAGGCGCGGCCGTCCGCCTGGAGCATGCGCAGGATGTCCTGATCAATGGCGTCCAGGGGGCGCGGCGGCGGCAGCGCGGCGCTGTCGTCCTGCCGTTCGGCCATTTGTTCAGATGCCACCTGCGCCGACCTCCCTGCCATGGACGTACTGCGTCCATCTCAGGCTGTGGAGAACCGTTTGTCCACAGCCTGAGGCCACCCGTAGCCAAAATGTGCCGGCGACCGAACAATCGGTAGGTGAGGCGCATCACAGCCGACGCGCCTCTCCAAGCCGCTCCCACGAGGAGGTGCCGTCATGACGGTCATGGAGCAGCGGGGCGCGTACCGGCCGACCCCGCCGCCCGCCTGGCAGCCCCGCACGGATCCCGCGCCGCTGCTGCCCGATGCGGAGCCGTACCGCGTGCTCGGCACCGAGGCGGCCGCGAAGGCCGACCCGGAGCTGCTGAGGGCGCTGTACGCGCAGCTGGTGAAGGGCCGCCGCTACAACGCGCAGGCCACCGCCCTCACCAAGCAGGGCCGTCTCGCGGTCTACCCCTCCACGACCGGACAGGAGGCCTGCGAGGTCGCCGCCGCGATGGTCCTGGAGAAGCGCGACTGGCTCTTCCCGAGCTACCGCGACACCCTCGCCGTGGTGGCCCGCGGGGTGGACCCCGTCGAGGCGCTCACACTGCTGCGCGGCGACTGGCACACCGGCTACGACCCCGGCGAGCACCGGGTCGCCCCGCTGTGCACCCCGCTCGCCACCCAGCTGCCGCACGCCGTGGGCCTCGCGCACGCCGCCCGCCTCAAGGGCGACGACGTGGTCGCGCTGGCCATGGTCGGCGACGGCGGCACCAGCGAGGGCGACTTCCACGAGGCGCTGAACTTCGCCGCCGTCTGGCAGGCCCCGGTCGTCTTCTTCGTGCAGAACAACGGCTTCGCGATCTCCGTCCCGCTCGCCAAGCAGACCGCCGCCCCGTCGCTGGCCCACAAGGCCGTCGGCTACGGCATGCCCGGCCGCCTGGTCGACGGCAACGACGCCGCCGCAGTCCACGAGGTGCTCTCCGACGCCGTACGCCACGCGCGCGCGGGCGGCGGCCCCACCCTCGTCGAGGCGATCACCTACCGCGTCGACGCCCACACCAACGCCGACGACGCGACCCGCTACCGCGGCGACGCCGAGGTCGAGACCTGGCGCGAGCACGACCCGATCCGGCTGCTGGAGCGCGAGCTGACCGGCCGGGGCCTGCTCGACGAGGCCGGCATCGAGGCCGCCCGGCATGATGCCGAGACCATGGCGGCGGCCCTGCGCGAGCAGATGAACCAGGACGCGGTCCTGGACCCGATGGACCTGTTCGGCAACGTCTACGCCGAGCCCACCCCGCAACTGCGCGAGCAGCGGGACCAGCTGCGGGCCGAGCTGGAGGCCGAGGCCGGGACCGCACCGGAAGGGGGCACGCACCGATGACCACCGTCGCCGTCAAGCCGGCCACCATGGCGCAGGCCCTCACGCGCGCGCTGCGCGACGCCATGGCCGCCGACCCCGCCGTGCACGTCATGGGCGAGGACGTCGGCACCCTCGGCGGCGTCTTCCGCGTCACCGACGGACTCGCCGAGGAGTTCGGCGAGGACCGCTGCACGGACACCCCGCTCGCCGAGGCGGGCATCCTCGGCACGGCCGTCGGCATGGCGATGTACGGCCTGCGCCCGGTCGTGGAGATGCAGTTCGACGCGTTCGCCTACCCGGCGTTCGAGCAGCTCATCTCCCACGTGGCCCGGATGCGCAACCGCACCCGCGGCGCGATGCCCCTGCCGATCACCATCCGTGTCCCCTACGGCGGCGGCATCGGCGGTGTCGAGCACCACAGCGACTCCTCCGAGGCGTACTACATGGCGACTCCGGGGCTCCATGTCGTCACGCCCGCCACCGTCGCCGACGCCTACGGGCTGCTGCGCGCCGCCATCGCCTCCGACGACCCGGTCGTCTTCCTGGAGCCGAAGCGGCTGTACTGGTCGAAGGACTCCTGGAACCCCGAGGAGCCGGCGCCCGTTGAACCCATCGGCCGCGCGGTGGTGCGGCGCCCGGGCAGGAGCGCCACGCTCATCACGTACGGGCCGTCCGTACCCGTCTGCATGGAGGCGGCCGAGGCGGCCCGGGCCGAGGGCTGGGACCTCGAAGTCGTCGACCTGCGCTCCCTGGTGCCGTTCGACGACGAGACGGTGTGCGCCTCGGTGCGGCGCACGGGACGCGCGGTCGTCGTCCACGAGTCGGGTTCCTTCGGGGGCCCGGGCGGGGAGATCGCGTCCCGCGTCACGGAGCGCTGCTTCCACCACCTGGAGGCGCCGGTGCTGCGCGTTGCCGGGTTCGACGTCCCGTACCCGCCGCCGATGCTGGAGCGCCACCACCTGCCCGGTGTGGACCGGATCCTGGACGCCGTGGGGCGTCTGCAGTGGGAGGCCGAGAGCTGATGGCACAGGTGCTGGAGTTCAAGCTGCCGGACCTCGGTGAGGGGCTCACCGAGGCGGCGATCGTGCGGTGGCTGGTCGAGGTCGGTGACGTGGTCGCCATCGACCAGCCGGTCGTCGAGGTCGAGACGGCCAAGGCCATGGTCGAGGTGCCGTGCCCCTACGGCGGTGTGGTCACGGCCCGTTTCGGCGAGGAGGGCACGGAACTGCCCGTCGGGGCACCGCTGATCACGGTGGCGGTGGGGGAGCGGTCGGCCTCCGGCGCCGGCGACACCGGCTCCGAGGGCTCGGGCAACGTCCTGGTCGGGTACGGCACCTCCGAGGCGCCCGCGCGGCGCCGCCGGGTACGGCAGGAGCGGCCGGTCTCCGGCGCGTCCACAACAGCCGGTCCGGCCGGGGCCGCCGGAGCCGCGGGGGCGGTGAACGGGCGGGCCGAGGCTGCAGCGGCCCCGGTGAACGCGCAGGCCGGAAGCCCCGCGGGCACGGTGAACGGGCAGACGGGCGGCCTGGCGACGCAGGACGGACCCGTCCCCGTGATCTCGCCACTGGTGCGCCGGCTGGCGCGGCAGAACGGCCTGGACCTGCGGGAGCTGACCGGCTCCGGCCCCGACGGGCTGATCCTGCGGGCGGACGTGGAGTACGCCCTGCGCGCCGCCGGCCGGAGCACCACGACGGCACCGGCGTCCGAGCCGCACCCGCGGGTGCCGCAGGCACCGAGCCCGGCCCCCGGCTCCCGTCCCTCCGCGACAGCGGCCCCCGGCGAGGTCCGCACCCCGCTCAAGGGCATCCGGGGCGCCGTCGCCGACAAGCTGGCGCGCAGTCGCCGCGAGATCCCGGACGCCACCTGCTGGGTGGACGCCGACGCCACGGAGCTCATGCGGGCGCGCGCGGCCATGAACGCGGCCGGCGGACCGAAGATCTCCCTCCTGGCCCTGCTGGCCCGGATCTGCACCGCGGCCCTCGCCCGCTTCCCCGAGCTCAACTCCACGGTGGACGCGGAGGCCAGGGAGGTCGTCCAGTTCGACCATGTGCACCTGGGCTTCGCGGCGCAGACCGAGAGGGGCCTCGTCGTCCCGGTCGTACGGGACGCGCACGCGCGGGACGCCGAGTCGCTGACCGCAGAGTTCGCCCGGCTGACCGAGGCGGGCCGGACGGGGACACTGACGCCGGGCGAACTCACCGGCGGCACGTTCACGTTGAACAACTACGGCGTCTTCGGCGTCGACGGCTCCACCCCGATCATCAACCACCCCGAGGCCGCCATGCTCGGCGTCGGCCGTATCGTCCCCAAGCCATGGGTGCACGAGGGCGAGCTGGCGGTGCGGCAGGTCGTCCAGCTCTCGCTCACCTTCGACCACCGCGTGTGCGACGGGGGCGTGGCGGGCGGCTTCCTGCGGTACGTGGCGGACTGCGTGGAACAACCGGCGGTGCTGCTGCGGACGCTCTGAGCCTCGCTCGCGGACGCGCTGGCCCGTGCGGACGCAGTGATCTCTCACGGACGCACTGAACCGTGCGGACGCGGTGCTTCCCGTCCGGCCCGCGGGGCCGGACGATGATCGTGTTCCTTCCCCCGCGTTCCCTGTGATCGCGGGGGAACGCATACTCGGGGGGTGACCGCTTACGAGCCCCCCGGTGAACCCGGCGTCGGCACCGGCCCGCCGCAGGGCGCGGACCCCGCCGGGTACGACGCCGTCGTGCTCGCCGGTGGTGCCGCCCGGCGCCTCGGCGGCACGGACAAGCCCGGTGTGCGCGTGGGCGGGCGGGCCCTGCTCGACCGTGTCCTCGCCGCCTGCGGCGGTGCCCGGAGCACCGTCGTCGTCGCCGCGCCCCGGCCGACCGCACGGCTCGTGACCTGGGCCCGCGAGGACCCGCCCGGCGGCGGACCGCTCGCCGCGCTCGGCGCCGGGCTCCGCCACACCACCGCCGAGTACGTCGTGGTGCTCTCCGCCGATCTGCCGTTCCTTCAGGAACCGACCGTCGGCCGCCTGCTCGGCGCGCTGCGGGCGAGCGGCTGTGACGGCGCGCTGCTGACCGACCCCGACGGCCGTGACCAGCCGCTCGTGGCCGCCTACCGAGCGCCCCGGCTGCGCGAGGAACTCGTGCACCTCGCCGACCGGCACGGCGCTCTCGCCGGTCTCCCCCTGCGGCGTCTCACCGCCGAGCTGAACCTCACCCGCGTCTCCGACCCGGTCGCGTCCTTCGACTGCGACACCTGGGACGACATCGCCACCGCAAGGGCACGTATCAGGGAGCATGGACACGTGTTGGATGAATGGATTTCCGCCGTCAAGGACGAACTGGGGGTCGACCTCGATGTCGACACCCGCGGCCTGCTCGACCTCGCCCGCGACGCCGCCCACGGCGTGGCCCGGCCTGCGGCGCCGCTGACCACCTTCCTCGTCGGCTACGCGGCCGCGCAGGCCGGCGGAGGCCCCGAGGCGGTCGCCGAAGCCGCCCGCAAGGCCGCTGCCCTCGCCGCCCGCTGGGCGCAGGAGAGCACCCCCGAGGCCCAGCCCTCCGGCACCGGGCCCGAGCCCTCCGGAGTTCGGGGCGATGTCGCTCCCGACGCCACCCCCGACACCCGCCCGGACGCCGGATGACCCCGCACGGCGCCCGAGCCGGTGAGGACGCCGAGGACCTCGACGTCGAGGAGGTGCTCGCCCTCGTGATGAACAGCAACGGCAACCACCTGCCCGACCCCGAGGCGCGAGGCGAGACGGACAGCGCCCGCACCCACCGCCGGCCGGACCCCCCAGCCGGGCCGGGCACCCGCCACCGTGCCACCCCCTGGCCCGAGGCCCGGGTCCTCGCCGAACGCGCCGGCCGCAACGCCATCCGGGCCGCCCGCCGGGCCCCCGTCTCCGCGCCCCTCGGCACCGCCCTCGGCCTGACCCTCGCCGCCCCGCTCGACGCCCTCACCGACCTCCCCTCCTTCGACACCTCGGCGATGGACGGCTGGGCGGTCTGCGGCCCCGCTCCCTGGCACGTAAGGGACGAGGGCGTCCTCGCCGGGCACGCCGCGCCCGCGCCCCTCACCGACGGCGAGGCCGTCCGGATCGCCACCGGCGCCCGCATCCCCACGGACACCAGCGCAGTCCTGCGCAGCGAGCACGGCCGCACCGACGACAAGGGCCGCCTGTACGCGACCAGGGACGTCGTCCCCGGGCAGGACATCCGCCCGCGCGGCCAGGAATGCCGCACCGGCGACCAGCTCCTCGCCGTCGGCACCCTCGTCACCCCGGCCGTCCTCGGTCTCGCGGCGGCGGCCGGATACGACACCGTCACCGCCGTCCCCCGGGCCCGCGCCGAAGTCCTCGTCCTCGGCGACGAGCTGCTCGCCACAGGCCTGCCGCACGACGGCCTGATCCGGGACGCGCTCGGCCCCATGCTGCCGCCCTGGCTGCGGGCGCTCGGCGCCGAGGTCACCGCCGTCCGGCGCGTCCGCGACGACGCCGACGCCCTTCACGAGGCCATCACCGCCTCCGACGCCGACGTCATCCTCACCACCGGCGGCACCGCGGCGGGCCCGGTCGACCACGTCCACCCCACCCTGCGCCGGATCGGCGCCGAACTCCTCGTGGACGGCGTCACGGTGCGCCCGGGCCACCCCATGCTGCTGGCCCGCACCACGGAGACCCAGCACCTCGTCGGCCTGCCGGGCAACCCGCTCGCCGCCGTCTCCGGGCTGCTGACGCTCGCGGAGCCGCTGCTGCGGATCCTCGCGGCCCGTCCGGCCCCGGAGCCGTACACGCTGCCGCTCCGGGACGCCGTGCACGGGCACCCGCACGACACCCGGCTCGTCCCTGTCGTCCTGCGCGGCGACGAGGCCGTGCCGCTGCACTACAACGGCCCCGCCATGCTGCGCGGCATCGCGGCCGCCGACGCGCTGGCCGTCGTACCACCGGGCGGCTCTGAACCTGGGCAGGAGGCGGAACTGCTCGACCTGCCCTGGGCGTCCGGAGGAATCGGGGTGTGTTTCACGTGAAACTTCCGGGCCAGGACGCGATCGCCCGCCAGGCCGACGAGCATCTGGTGACCCATCGGGTGAAGCTCCCGAAGAAACTGGTGGAGCACCCGGTCCGCCAGGTCGCCAGACGGTTGTCGATGGCACTGGCGGTCCTCGTCTCGACCGCGCTGATCGTCTACGCCGACCGCGACGGCTACACCGACAACGCGGGCGGCGGCGTCGACCTCCTCGACGCCTTCTACTACGCGACCGTCACTCTCTCCACCACCGGCTACGGTGACATCATTCCCGCCAGTGACGGCGCCCGGCTGACGAATATCCTCGTCATCACGCCCCTGCGTGTGCTGTTCCTGATCATCCTGGTCGGTACCACGCTCGAAGCCCTCACCGAACGCACTCGGGAGGAGTGGCGACTGACCCGCTGGAGGTCCACGTTGCGCGATCACACCGTCGTCATCGGTTTTGGCACGAAGGGCAGGTCGGCGATCCGGACCGTCTGCGCGACGGGACTGAAGAAGGAACAGGTCGTCGTGGTCGATCCCAGCTCCAAGGTGATCGACGCCGCGACCGCCGAGGGGTACGCGGGCATCGTCGGGGACGCGACGCGCAGCGAGGTGCTCAAACAGGCAGAGGTGCACAAGGCGCGGCAGATCATCATCGCGACCCAGCGCGACGACACGGCGGTCCTGGTGGCGCTGACGGCCCGGCAGCTCAACCGCGGGGCGAACATCGTGGCCGCCGTGCGCGAGGAGGAGAACGCGCCGCTGCTGAAGCAGTCCGGTGCCGACGCCGTCATCACCAGCGCCAGCGCCGCCGGCCGTCTGCTCGGCCTCTCCGTGCTCAGCCCGTCGGCCGGCATGGTGCTGGAGGACCTCATCCAGCAGGGCAGCGGGCTCGACATCGTGGAGCGGCCGGTCGTCAAGGCCGAGGTGGGCAGGACGCCGAGGGAGGTCGCCGACCTGGTCGTGAGCGTCATACGTGGTCACCGGGTGCTCGGCTACGACGATGCGGCCGTCGGGAAACTGGAGTTGACCGACCGGCTCATCACCATCGTGCGGAAGACACCGGCCACCCAGGTCGCGCCGGACATCCGCCCGATGCCCCCGATGCCCCGCAGCACCTGACGAGCAGAGCGAACGGCCGGCCGGTCGCGCACTCTCCGGTGCGCGACGGCCGGCCGGGGCCTCGAGGGGCCCGAAAGCGCCGAGGGCTACTTCCGGTTGTACAGCCGCATCGTGACCGGCCCGAAGACCAGCACGAACAGCGCCGCCCAGCCGAGTGACCAGGCGACCTCGTCGGCCGGCCAGTCGCCGCCCATCAGGCCGCGCACCGCCGACGCCAGATGGGTGATGGGGCTGTTGTTCACGAACGCCTGCAGCCAGCCCGGCATGGTCTTCGGGTCCACGAACACGTTGGACAGGAACGTGAGCGGGAAGATCACCATCATGCTGACGCCCATCACCGACTTCTCGGTGCGCAGCATCAGCCCGAACATCGTCCAGATCCACGAGAAGGCGAACGAGAAGGCCACCAGCAGGGCGATCCCGGCGAGCACACCGGCGACCCCGCCGTCCGGCCGGTAGCCGAGGATCATCCCGACGGTGAGCATCACGACCGACGCGATGGTGTACCGCAGGGCATCGCCGAGCAGATAGCCGACCATCGTCGACGGCCGCCAGATCGGCAGGCTGCGAAACCGGTCGAAGACGCCCTTCTCGATGTCGGTGTTGACGGAGACACCCGTGTACATCGTGATCATCACGACCGACATCACGAGGATGCCCGGCAGCAGGAACTGGATGTACTCCTTCGGCGAACCGGCCAGCGCCCCGCCGAACAGGTACGTGTACATCAGCACCATCATGATCGGGAACGCCGTCACGTCGAAGAGCTGCTCCGGCACGTGCTTGATCTTGAGGATCGCCCGCCAGCCGAAGGTCATCGAGGCCGACCACGCGCTGGGGCGCGGCGGCCGCTCCTTGGAGACGAGCAGCGCGGCGAGGGACTCGGCGCTGACCGGGGCGAGCTCCTTGCTCTCGGTGGTCGTCGCGGTGCTCATACCGCCACCTCGTCCTTCGGGTCGTCGGAGCGGTCGGAGGAGTCGTGCGTGTCGTGCCCGGTGAGGGCGAGGAACACCTCGTCGAGGCTGGGCTGGCCCAGCGAGAAGTTGTCGACGGTGATCCCGGCGCGGGCCAGCTCGCCCAGGGCGCGGGAGGCCTGCTCGGCCGCGGAGTCGTCGCTCGCCGCCGTACCGAGGCGGGCGGTGAGGGCCACCGGGTCGGGCTCCGGCTGCACCTGCGCGTCGAGGGCGCGGCGCAACAGGTCGGCCGCGAGATCGCGCTGGTCGGGGTCTCGTAGGCGCAGATGGACGGATCCGGCGCCGACGGACGACTTCAGCTCGCCCTTGGTGCCCTCGGCGATCACCCTGCCGCGGTCGATGACGGCGATCCGGGACGCGAGCTGGTCGGCCTCGTCCAGGTACTGCGTGGTCAGCAGCACGGTGGTGCCCTGCGCGACCACGGCCCGCACGATGTCCCAGACCTGGTTGCGGCTGCGCGGGTCCAGGCCGGTCGTCGGCTCGTCGAGGAAGAGCAGGTCGGGGGTGTTGAGGATGGAAGCGGCGATGTCGATGCGGCGCCGCATGCCGCCCGAGTAGTGCTTGACCTGCTTCGCTGCCGCCTCCGTGAGACCGAAGGCCTCCAGGAGCTGACCGGCGCGGTCCCGGGCCGCCTTCTTGTGGTGTCCGAGGAGCCGGCCCAGCAGGACCAGGTTCTCGGTGCCGGTGAGGTCCTCGTCCACCGACGCGTACTGGCCGGTGAGGCTCACCCGGCCCCGCACATCGTCCGCCTCGCGGACGATGTCGTGGCCGAAGACATGCGCCTCGCCGCCGTCCGGCCGCAGGAGCGTGGCGAGCATCTTCACGGTGGTGGTCTTGCCGGCGCCGTTCGGGCCGAGGACGCCGTAGACCGTGCCCGCGGGCACGGACAGGTCGACTCCGTCGACGGCCCTCGTCTCGCCGAACGTTTTCACCAGGCCCGCGGTCTCGATCGCCAGGCCGGACATCTGCGTGCTCATGCTTCGGGTCCTTCCGCGTGCTTGGGCTACGCATGGAGAGACCTTTACCGTCGCGCAAACTCATCGGTCGTGCACATGGGTTTTCGCCGAGACCGGGTCAACGGCGTAGGCACGGCGGTCCGGGGACGGAGCGGACTCGGTCCGGGGACGACAGGACTCACTCCCGCTCAGCCCTCAAGAACAGTACGGTCCACACCATGCATGCGATCACGATTCCCGAACCTGGTGGGCCCGAGGCGCTGGTCTGGGACGAGGTCCTGGACCCCGTGCCCGGCGAGGGCGAGGTCCTGGTCGAGGTGGCGGCCGGTGCCGTCAACCGGGCCGACATCCTGCAGCGGCAGGGGTTCTACGAACCGCCCCCCGGCGCGTCCCCCTACCCCGGCCTGGAGTGCTCCGGGCGGATCGCCGGAATCGGCCCCGGCGTCTCCGGCTGGAACATCGGCGACGAGGTGTGCGCGCTGCTCTCCGGCGGCGGCTACGCCGAGAAGGTGGCCGTCCCGGCCCGGCAGCTGCTGCCCGTGCCCGAGGGGGTCGGCCTGACGCAGGCCGCGGCGCTGCCCGAGGTGGCCTGCACCGTCTGGTCGAACGTCTTCATGATCGCCCACCTGCGCCCCGGCGAGACCCTGCTCGTGCACGGCGGCTCCAGCGGCATCGGCACCATGGCCATCCAGCTCGCCAAGGCCGTCGGTGCGCGGGTGGCCGTCACCGCGGGCACCAGGGAGAAGCTGGACCGGTGTGCCGAACTGGGCGCCGACATCCTGGTCAACTACCGCGAGCAGGACTTCGTCGAGGAGGTCAGGAAGGCGACGGACGGGGCCGGCGCCGATGTCATCCTCGACAACATGGGCGCCAAGTACCTGGAGCGCAACGTCAAGACCCTCGCCGTCAACGGCAGGCTCGCGATCATCGGTATGCAGGGCGGCGTCAAGGGCGAGCTGAACATCGGCGCCCTGCTGGCCAAGCGCGCCGCCATCAGCGCGACGTCCCTGCGCGCCCGGCCCCCGGAGGAGAAGGCCGCCATCGTCGCGGCCGTACGCGAACACGTCTGGCCGCTGTTCACCGGCGGCCACCTGCGGCCGGTCGTCGACCGTGAACTCCCGATGCCGGACGCTGCCGCCGCGCACCGGGTGGTGGAGGAGAGCGGCCACGTGGGCAAGGTCCTGCTGATCGCCCCGCAGACCGACTGACCCCCCACCGCCGGGCCCGCGGCACCCTGCCCCGACCGGGGGCGGGGCTGGGCCCGGCGGACCCATGGCCCTGGCACGCCCCGGCCCCGGGCGGCAGCCCCACTGCCCCGGGCGGCAGCCCCTCGCACTCGCGAAGTGACCGAAGCCGCCCTTAGACCCTTCGCAGTCGCAGCGCGACGAACGCCAGGCCCAGCCCCAGTCCGATCAGGAGCAGGCCGCTGCCCAGGGGCAGGATCCGCAGGACCGGGCCGACGGGGCGTTCGGCGGTCGCGGCCTCTCGCACGGGCTGCTCCTCCGGGGCGGAGGGCACCGGGACGGTCTCCCGGGGCGCCTCGGGGACGGCGGTGGCGTCGGCGACGCCCGGCCTCTCCCCGGCGTCCTCGGGCCGCCCCGGCCGCACACGGCCCTCTCCCGCCCGGCTCCCGGCCCGTGAGGGCTCACGGCTCCCGGCCCGTGAGGGGTCACCGGGGACCGAAGGGGCCGCCAGAGCCGACGGGGCCGCCAGAGCCGAGGGGACCGAGGGAGCCGCCAGAGCCGAGGGGGCCGCCAGAGGGGACGCGGCGGACCGGGCCGATGGCGCTGCCCGGGGCGACGGGGCTGACCGGGCCGATGGGGCAGCCAGGGGCGAGGGGGCCGATGCAGCGGGCCTGGGCGACGGGGCGGCGACGGGGCCGGGCCCCGCCTCCTCCGTCGCCCCTTCCCCGGCTGCCTCCTCGTAGGTGAGCGCAGCCCCGTAGGACGGGACGGATCCGTAAGGTGAGACGACCGCGCCCGCCCCCAGGGCGAGCACCAGTGCCGTCGCCCGCAGTGCGCGTTGCCATGGAGTCACGTGGGTGACCCCCTCCCGCCGTGCGCCCGGTAGGGCAGAAACGGCAAGTTCCGGTCATATCAGGCAATCAGCCTCACACCGCCCCGGACTCCCGGCACTCCGGGTTCGGCCGACGGATGGAATCGCTGCGCAACCCGGTGATGCCGATACGTCACGGGCTGCCGGCACTCCTGGCGGCCGGCCCTCGCTGCGGCTCCCGCCCGCGCACCGACTTCGAGGCCCGCACTTCGAGGCCCGCACCGGCGGCACCTGGCCGCTGAACATCGGGCAGGTCCGGCACGACGTGGGCCGCCTGGAACGGGACGGACCGGTCGCCCGGGACGAGCCGGCGATCAAGCTGGTCAGTGCTCTCGGGCGGACGCCGTCGGACGGGAGGTCGTCGAGGCCCGGCGGCGGTACGTGGCGCGGACGCCGCACGACCACGTGCGGCAGCGTGCCGAGGCCCTGGTCCGCGCGCCGCAGCACCCCGGGGAGCTGGCCCGGCTGCTCGTCCTGGAACAGCGCGCCTTCCAGGCCGAGGCCGAGGTCCGCCGGCTGGACCACTGCGAGGCCCGCCTGGCCGTTTCATCCGCGAGGAGGAAACACCCCCGCGGGAGCAACCCGTAGGCTGACCGACTCGTCTCCTCCAGCACGGTGGATCAGCCTCACGTGGGGGCACCACGGAGGTGAGGTGCAGGCGTGCGAGAGAATGGCGACATGGAGATGCCGAGGAACGAAAGGTCGCCGGAGAACCCTCAGATCCTGGTCGTGGGCCAGGACGGCATGGCGCTCGGCGGCGGTGGCGGAGACGAGGACTCCCGCGAGACCCCGGTCACGGAACAGGTGGAGCAGCCCGCGAAGGTCATGCGGATCGGCAGCATGATCAAGCAGCTGCTGGAGGAAGTGCGCGCGGCTCCCCTGGACGAGGCCAGCCGGGTCCGGCTGAAGGACATCCACGCCAGCTCGGTGAAGGAGCTGGAGGACGGTCTGGCGCCCGAGCTGGTCGAGGAGCTGGAGCGGCTCTCGCTGCCCTTCACGGACGAGGTGACCCCCAGCGACTCGGAGCTGCGCATCGCGCAGGCCCAGCTGGTCGGCTGGCTGGAGGGGCTCTTCCACGGGATCCAGACGACGCTGTTCGCCCAGCAGATGGCGGCCCGTGCCCAGCTGGAGCAGATGCGCCGCGCGCTCCCGCCGGGTGTCGGGGACGGCCTCGACGAGCAGCATCCGGGCGGCCGGTCCGGCGGCCCCTACCTGTAGACGGCCGCGATCCGCACACCAAAGGGCCCGGCAGCCGAAGCTGCCGGGCCCTTCCGCGTCAGCGGACCCGTCAGGAGGGCGGGTTGCCCGTCGAGACGCTGAGCTCGATCTCGGGCATGTCCTCCGGGTCGACGTCGGTGTCGGCGGACGGGAACTGGTTCATGACCGTGCCGTCCCCGTAGGTGTTCTCGTCCACCTTCTTCTCGTTCACTTCCCAGCCGGCCGCCTGGAGACAGGCCTTGACCGACTTGATGTTCTTGAACTTGAAGTCAGGGATCTGGATCTTGTCGGGGTCGTTGTACGACTCCCGCGGCTCCGTGCACTCCTCGGTGTCGATCGTCTTCGTGGTATCCGGCCCGCGGTAGCCGGGCTCCTTCTCCGCCGAGGCCGACGCGCTCGCGCCGCCGCCCTTGTCGTCCTCGCTGCCGCCGTTCAGCAGCAGTGCCGTGACGAGGCCGCCGACCGCGACGACGGACACGATGACCGAGCCGATGATCACCGGCTTGTTGTTCCTGCCGCCGCCGGAGGAGGCCACCGCGGTCTGAGGCGTCAGGTTGTACGGCGGCGGCGTCGACGGGCCGGGCTGCGGGGAGTAGGCCGCCGGGGACGGCGTCTGGTAGCCGCCCTGCTGCGGATAGCCGTACGCCGGGGACGGCCCCGTCGGGGCGGGCGTGCCGTACGGGTTCGGCGGCGGGGTCGGCTGGTACGGCGTCTGGACCTGGCCCGGGGGCGCCGGGGTGGCCTGGTCGACGGGCGGGAACACGGCCGAGCCGACGCCCGCGCCGCTCGGGGCCTGCGTGCCCGGGACGATGCTCGGCGGCGCGGCGTTGAAGGACGCCGCCACGCGCAGGCACTCGTCGCGCATGGCCTCGGCGCTGGGGAAGCGCTCGTTCGGGTTCTTCTTCAGCGCGCGGGCGATCAGCGCGTCCACGGCCGGGGGCAGGGCGCGGTTGACCGAGGACGGAACCGGCGGCTCCTCCTGCACGTGCGCGTACGCGATGGCCAGCGGCGAGTCCGCTTCGAACGGCAGCCGCCCGGTCACCAGCTGGAACAGCATGATGCCGACGGAGTACAGGTCGGAGCGGGCGTCCACACCGCGTCCGAGGGCCTGTTCCGGCGAGAGGTACTGCGGGGTGCCGACGACCATGCCGGTCTGCGTCATCGACGTCACACCGGACTGCATGGCGCGGGCGATGCCGAAGTCCATGACCTTGACCACGGCGCGCTTGGTCATCATCACGTTGCCCGGCTTGATGTCGCGGTGGACCAGGCCCATCTCGTGGCTGATCTCCAGAGCGGCCAGCACGTCCGCGGTGATCTTCAGCGCCTTGTCGGCGGGCATCGCGCCCTGCTGCCGCACGTCCTCGTCGAGGACCGAGCCGAGCGGGCGGCCCTCGACGTACTCCATGACGATGTACGGCGTCGTCATGCCGTCGAGGGTGTCCTCGCCGGTGTCGAAGACCGACACGATGTTGGTGTGCGTGAGCTTGGCCACGGACTGGGCCTCGCGGCGGAACCGCTCGCGGAAGGCCTGTTCCCGTCCGAGATCGGTGTGAAGTGTCTTGATGGCGACCTGCCGGTCGAGCACGCTGTCGTACGCGAGGTGCACCGAGGCCATACCGCCCTGGCCGAGGAGGTCGCGCAGCTGATAGCGGCCACTGGCGAGCGCCCGCCCCGTGTACTGGCCCTGTGCGCCGTCCTGGCTCATGTTCCCTGTCCCCCGTAGCCCCTGCTGGCGCCGCCGACTGCCAATGATCCGTCGTTGATCCAAACCGCCATTCCCGGCCAAGTCTGCCCCAGGGCAGTGACACGTCAAGCTCGGTGCCCGTTCCGTGACCGTACGCGAAAGAAGCGTCGCGGAAGCGTTACAGGGGGTGTGCGGCAGGGACACGGAATTTGCACGACGGTACGGAGTGAAGGTTTCATGGCCGGTCTGTCTCGTGCCGGTCCCGGCACCCCTTCTCGGACCGGAGGCTTGCGCGGAGGCTGTAGCGTGGCCGACGGAGACCGTAACAACACCGCGCGCACCGCGGGCAGAAACGACGGCGAGGACTGATGGCACAGCAGCAGCGCGCTCAGGGCCCGTCCGACCCCGAGGCGACTGGCGGCGGCATGTCGGACGCGCCGGAGCTCTGGGGTAACGGCGGGTTGGTCGGGGACGGCCGGTACCGGCTGACCCGCAGACTCGGCCGGGGCGGCATGGCCGAGGTGTTCGCAGCCGAGGACGTCCGCCTCGGACGCACCGTCGCCGTCAAGCTGCTCCGCTCCGACCTCGCCGAAGACCCGGTGTCCAAGGCGCGCTTCACGCGCGAGGCCCAGTCGGTGGCCGGTCTCAACCACCACTCGATCGTCGCCGTGTACGACTCCGGCGAGGACGTCGTCGGCGGCCAGTCCGTGCCGTACATCGTCATGGAGATCGTCGAGGGCCGCACCATCCGCGACCTGCTGCTGAACGCGGAGGCACCCGGGCCCGAGCAGGCGCTGATCATCGTCTCGGGCGTCCTGGAGGCGCTCGCCTACTCGCACCAGCACGGCATCGTGCACCGCGACATCAAGCCCGCCAACGTCATCATCACGCACAACGGTGCCGTGAAGGTGATGGACTTCGGCATCGCCCGCGCCCTGCACGGCGCGTCCACCACGATGACGCAGACCGGCATGGTCATGGGCACCCCGCAGTACCTCTCCCCCGAGCAGGCGCTCGGCAAGGCCGTCGACCACCGCTCCGACCTGTACGCGACGGGCTGCCTGCTCTACGAACTCCTCTCGCTGCGCCCGCCGTTCACCGGCGAGACCCCGCTCTCCGTGGTCTACCAGCACGTCCAGGACATCCCCACCCCGCCGTCCGAGGTCTCCGACGCCTGCCCGCCGGAGCTGGACGGCCTGGCCATGCGCGCCCTCGCCAAGGAGCCCGACGACCGCTTCCAGACGGCCGAGGAGATGCGCGGGCTGGTCCAGTACGCGCTCCAGATGCTCTACGACCAGGGCGGCCACACCGGCACCTGGAACACCGGCCCCGTCGACATGCACGAGGGCCGGCACACCCCGTCGGGCGGCTTCGCCGGCACGGCCGTGATGGGCCACCCCGGGGACGCCTCCGGCACCACCCAGATCCCCGCGCCGATCCTGCCCGGGGGTGGCTACGGCGGCGGAGACGACGGCGGCTTCGAGGGCCACGGCAACAAGGGCAGCGGCCGCGGCAAGCTGTGGATCCTCGCCGTGCTCGCGGTGATCGCCGTCGCCGCGGGCGTCGCACTGGCCCTGCAGAACACCGGCGGCGACAAGGACGGCCCCGGCACGAAGCAGTCGCCGACCACCTCGCAGACGACCGAGAAGAAGACGCCCAGCGAGACCCCGAGCGACGAGCCGACCGACGAGCCGACCGACACGTCCACGGACGACGGGACCGGCACGGGCAACGGCAACGGCAACTGGACACCGTCGTACACGCCGTCCTACACGCCGTCGCAGAGCGCCCCCGAGTCGCCCACCGGGCAGCCGTCGGACCAGCCGACGACCGCGGAGCCGACCGGCGAGCCGACCGGCGAGCCGCCCACGGACCCGGAGACGCCGCCGGACGACACGGGCGGCACCGACGCGGGTGGCGCGACCGGCGTCGTCGGCGGCTCGGGCGGCGAAGGCGGCAACTGACAGGTAAAGAAAACGCATGATCCACGCGCGCGTGGGGTCCGGAAACGGGGCCCACGCGCGCGTGCCGTTTGGGCGCGCCGACAAGAGGACTCTTCCCGTGACCTGGGTCACCGGGTTAACGTGCGGTTGCTCCGGCCTCCTGCAAGGCTGTGACCAGGGCCCCTTCCACGCCCTCCCGATTTACTTGGATATCCAAGCAAAATCGCAGGTCAGGAGGGGTTTCACAGAAATGTGGCGCACTGGGTAACGTGCTTGTTGCAGGGCGCTCGCCGGGGCACCTGTCACGCCTGTTCCCGGCCGAGTGGCACCCACCCCGTGCCCCGGTGGTCGAGTTCAGGTGAGCCGCTCCCCCACGCTCTAAGCGAGCGAGGGGGGACCCCCAGGCCCACCGGCAACCCCGGGAGCCGGACCGACGGAGGAGCACACGTGACCGTGGAGAGCACTGCCGCGCGCACACCGCGACGCAGCGCCGGAAGCAAGGCCGGCACCACCGGCACCACCGGCACCAAGCGCACCCGCACGACCGCAAAGAAGGACGCCGGCGCCGAGCCTCAGCTCGTGCAGCTGCTGACGCCCGAGGGCAAGCGCGTCAAGAACGCCGAGTACGACAAGTACGTCGCCGGCATCACCCCGGAAGAGCTCCGCGGCCTCTACCGCGACATGGTGCTCACCCGCCGCTTCGACGCCGAGGCCACCTCCCTGCAGCGCCAGGGAGAGCTGGGCCTGTGGGCGTCGCTGCTGGGCCAGGAGGCCGCCCAGATCGGGTCCGGCCGGGCCACCCGGGAGGACGACTACGTCTTCCCGACCTACCGCGAGCACGGCGTGGCCTGGTGCCGCGGCGTCGACCCGGCCAACCTGCTCGGGATGTTCCGCGGCGTGAACAACGGCGGCTGGGACCCGAACAGCAACAACTTCCAGCTGTACACCATCGTCATCGGCTCCCAGACGCTGCACGCCACCGGTTACGCGATGGGCGTCGCCAAGGACGGCGCCGACAGCGCGGTGATCGCGTACTTCGGGGACGGCGCCTCCAGCCAGGGCGACGTGGCCGAGTCGTTCACCTTCTCCGCGGTCTACAACGCCCCGGTCGTGTTCTTCTGCCAGAACAACCAGTGGGCCATCTCCGAGCCCACCGAGAAGCAGTCCCGCGTGCCGATCTACCAGCGCGCCCAGGGCTTCGGCTTCCCCGGCGTCCGGGTGGACGGCAACGACGTGCTCGGCGTCCTCGCGGTCACCCGGTGGGCCCTGGAGCGGGCCCGCGGCGGCGAGGGCCCGACCCTCGTCGAGGCGTTCACCTACCGCATGGGCGCGCACACCACCTCCGACGACCCGACCCGCTACCGGGGCGACGAGGAGCGCCAGGCCTGGGAGGCCAAGGACCCGATCCTGCGCCTTCGCCGGTATCTGGAGGCCTCAAACCACGCGGACGAGGGATTCTTCGAGGAACTGGAGGCCGAGTCCGAGGCGTTGGGCAAACGAGTGCGCGAGGCGGTCCGTGCCATGCCGGACCCGGACCACTTCGCGATCTTCGAGAACGCCTACGCGGACGGACACGCGCTCGTCGACGAGGAGCGCGCCCAGTTCGCCGCCTACCAGGCGTCGTTCGCCGACGAGGGGGGTAACTGAGATGGCCGACAAGATGGCACTGGCCAAGGCGATCAACGAGTCGCTGCGCCGCGCCCTGGAGTCCGACCCCAAGGTCCTGATCATGGGCGAGGACGTCGGCAAGCTCGGCGGCGTCTTCCGGGTGACGGACGGCCTGCAGAAGGACTTCGGCGAGAGCCGCGTCATCGACACACCCCTCGCCGAGTCGGGCATCGTCGGCACGGCGATCGGCCTGGCCCTGCGCGGCTACCGCCCGGTGGTGGAGATCCAGTTCGACGGCTTCGTCTTCCCGGCGTACGACCAGATCGTCACGCAGCTCGCGAAGATGCACGCCCGCTCGCTGGGCAAGGTCAAGCTCCCGGTCGTCGTGCGCATCCCGTACGGCGGTGGCATCGGCGCGGTGGAGCACCACTCCGAGTCGCCCGAGGCGCTCTTCGCGCACGTGGCGGGCCTGAAGATCGTCAGCCCGTCGAACGCGTCGGACGCGTACTGGATGATGCAGCAGGCCATCCAGAGCGACGACCCGGTGATCTTCTTCGAGCCCAAGCGCCGCTACTGGGACAAGGCCGAGGTCGACACGGAGGCGATCCCGGGCCCGCTGCACAAGGCCCAGGTGGTCCGTGAGGGCACCGACCTCACCCTGGCCGCCTACGGCCCGATGGTGAAGCTCTGCCAGGAGGTCGCGGACGCGGCCGCCGAGGAGGGCAAGAACCTGGAGGTGGTGGACCTGCGCTCGGTCTCCCCCCTCGACTTCGACTCGATCCAGGCATCGGTGGAGAAGACGCGCCGCCTGGTCGTCGTCCACGAGGCCCCGGTGTTCTTCGGGTCCGGCGCGGAGATCGCCGCGCGGATCACGGAGCGCTGCTTCTACCACCTGGAGGCCCCGGTGCTCCGGGTCGGCGGCTACCACGCCCCGTACCCGCCGGCCCGCCTGGAGGAGGAGTACCTGCCGAACCTGGACCGGGTCCTGGATGCCGTCGACCGCTCGCTGGCGTACTGAGGAGAGGGTCGTGACGACGATGACGGAAGCGTCCGTGCGCGAGTTCAAGATGCCCGACGTGGGCGAGGGGCTCACCGAGGCCGAGATCCTCAAGTGGTACGTCCAGCCCGGTGACACGGTCACCGACGGCCAGGTGGTGTGCGAGGTCGAGACGGCGAAGGCGGCCGTGGAGCTGCCCATCCCGTACGACGGCGTGGTCCGGGACCTGCACTTCCCCGAAGGCACCACGGTCGACGTGGGCACGGCGATCATCTCGGTGGACGTGGGCGGCGGCAGCGCCGCGCCCGCGCCCGCCGCCGAGCAGCCCGCGGCGGCCGAGCCCGCCGGGGAGCCGAAGGCGGCGGGTTCGGGACGCCAGCCGGTCCTGGTGGGTTACGGGGTGGCCACCTCGTCCACCCGCCGCCGCCCCCGCAAGGGCCCGGAGGTTTCGGTCCAGCAGGCCTCGCCGGCGATCCAGGCGGAGCTGAACGGCCACACGCCGGTGGCCCCGGCCGCGACGGCCCCGGTGGCTCCGCCCGCTCCGGCCGGTACGGAACGCCCGCTGGCCAAGCCCCCTGTCCGCAAGCTGGCCAAGGACCTGGGTGTCGACCTGACGACGGTCGTCCCGACCGGTCCGGACGGCATCATCACCCGCGAGGACGTGCACGCGGCGGTCGCCGCCGTCCCGGCGGCCCCCGAGCCGTCGGCCGTGTCCGCCCCGGCCGCGGCCCAGGCTCCGGCGTCGTACGACACCGCGCGCGAGACCCGCATCCCGGTCAAGGGTGTCCGCAAGGCGACGGCGGCGGCGATGGTCGGCTCGGCGTTCACCGCGCCGCATGTCACGGAGTTCGTGACGGTCGACGTGACGCGCACGATGAAGCTGGTCGAGGAGCTGAAGGCGGACAAGGAGTTCGCGGGCCTGCGCGTGAACCCCCTGCTGCTGATCGCGAAGGCGCTGCTCGTCGCGATCCGGCGCCACCCGGACGTCAACGCGTCCTGGGACGAGGCCGCCCAGGAGATCGTGGTCAAGCACTACGTGAACCTGGGCATCGCGGCCGCGACGCCGCGTGGCCTGATCGTGCCGAACATCAAGGACGCCCACGCCAAGACCCTGCCGCAGCTGGCCGAGTCGCTGGGCGAGCTGGTGGCGACGGCCAGGGACGGCAAGACGTCCCCGGCGGCGATGCAGGGGGGCACGGTGACGATCACCAACGTCGGCGTCTTCGGCGTGGACACGGGCACGCCGATCCTCAACCAGGGCGAGTCCGCGATCCTGGCGGTCGGTGCGATCAAGCCCCAGCCATGGGTCCACAAGGGCAAGGTGAAGCCCCGTCAGGTCACCACCCTGGCGCTGTCGTTCGACCACCGCCTGGTCGACGGCGAGCTGGGCTCGAAGGTCCTCGCCGATGTGGCGGCCATCCTGGAGCAGCCGAAACGCCTGATCACCTGGGCGTGATCCCACTGCGGCGGCCCCCTGCCCCTCCGGGCGGGGGGCCGTCGGCGTCCGGCGTCCGCCCCGGATGAACCGGCGGTGCGCCGAGGGTCACAAGAGACTCCTCGAATCCGCCCAACTACCGCACAGTAGGCGGTTTATCCGGACATACGATCAACCTCACCACGAGACCGACCACTCGCCCGGCGTCCCGGGGGAGCCCGGTTGCGGGCTGCGACGGGCGCGGTCACTCCCTCGAAAGTGAGTGAACCCCCCATGCGCGACGCGATGGTGCTCAAAGCCCAGAGATTCGTGAACTCCGTCTACGGCAGCCGTATCGGCACGACCGTGCAGGAGAGCGGCGAGGCCGACTGGGCGACCATGTACGCCCTGACCCGTGCCCTGCAGTACGAGCTGGGCATCACAGCGCTCTCCGACAACTTCGGCCCCACCACGCTCAGCACCCTGACCGCCAAGTACCCCGAGCTCAACGCGGACACCGTCCCCTCGCCCGACTTCTGCCGCATCATCCAGGCCGGCCTCGCCTGCAAGGGCTACGACGGCGGCGACCTCGACGGCACGTACGGCCCACGGGTGCGGGCGGCCGTCACCCGGCTCAAGACCGACATGGGCGTCGAACAGGCTCTCCCGGGGGCCGGCTTGACGCCCAAGGTGGTCAAGGCGCTGCTGACGATGGACTCGTACGTCCCCGGCGCCTCGGGCACCGGGCAGGTCAGGGCCGTCCAGCAGTGGCTCAACGGCCGCTACCTGAACCGGCAGGACTTCTACGTCATCGCCTGCGACGGGCTCGTGTCCAGGGGCACCCTCAAGGCACTGCTCCTCGGCGTGCAGTACGAGCTGGGCATGGCGGACGGCACCGCCAACGGCAACTTCGGGCCCGGTACCCAGTCGGGCCTGAAGTCGCACCCCGTGGCCCAGGGCGACCAGGGCGTCTTCGTCCAGCTGTTCTCCGCCGGGATGGTCGTCAACCGGCGGCCCGCGGCCCTCACCGACACCTTCGACTCCTCCCTGGCCGCCGCCGTCCGGGCCTTCCAGACCTTCGCGGCGCTCCCGGCCACGGGCGAGGGCGACTTCGCCACCTTCGCCTCCCTGCTGGCGTCCTTCGGCGACCAGTCCCGCCCCGCCAAGGCCTGCGACACCATCGCGAGGATCACCCCGGCCCGTGCTGCCTCGCTCAAGGCGGCCGGGATCACGTACGTCGGCCGCTACCTCACCAACCCGAGCGCCACCTCCCTGCCGGAGAAGGCCATCCAGCCGGGCGAGCTCGCCACCATCGCCCAGCAGGGCCTGCGCTGCTTCCCGATCTACCAGACCGTCAACAACGACGCCTCGGACTTCGACTACGTCGCCGGGCGGACCGCCGGCTACGCGGCGGTCAACGCAGCTCTCGACCACGGCTTCCGGCGGGGGAGCCGGATCTTCTTCGCCGTCGACTTCGACGCGATCGACGCCGAGATCACCGCGAACGTCCTGCCCCACTTCAAGGGCATCAAGGAGGCGATGGCGGACTCCGGCCACCCGTACGAGATCGGCGTCTACGGCTCCCGCAGCGTGTGCGCGCAGGTCGGTGCGGCCGGCTACTCGACCGCGAGCTTCGTCGCCGGCATGTCCTCGGGCTTCGAGGGCAACGCCGGGCACCCGCTGCCGCGGGACTGGGCCTACGACCAGTTCGTCATCCGCACCCTCGGCTCCGGCGACGGGCAGCTCGAGATCGATGCCGACATCGCCTCGGGGCGGGACACCGGGCAGGGCTCGTTCGACCGGCCGCGGCCCGCCGTCCCGGACGTCGCCTTCGACGCGCGCCAGGTGCCGGCGCTGCGGGCCGACCTCTCGCGCTACATGCGGTCGATCGGCCGTCCGGACACGGGCGGCATCGGCGGCGACGCGCGGCTCTACACCAACGCGCAGGCCGTCGCGGCGATCCAGGAGCAGGACGGGCTGATCACCGAGCTGTCGACGACGTACACGATGCGCAAGGCGCTGATCCAGACGGCCGTCTACTGGGCCATGCGCGACTACGGCCTGGCCGCCCAGTCCACCGACCAGCAGGTCGCCGACCACCACCTCACGGGCTCCGGCTCCGTCAGGGACTCGCACACCGGCATCGGCGAGATCAGCGCGGGCGACGCCATCCAGGCCTGGAACCACTGCATCGGCTGGGGCTTCACCACCGGCGACCGCCGCGACCCGGCCGAGGACACCGACCTGTGGACCGTGTGGCAGCGGCTGAACAAGGACAACGCGTTCAGTGTGCGCACCGCGGCCCTGATCCACCTGTGGGGCACCCGGGGCAGGCCCGGCGGCCGGCTGCCCCCCGGCGACCGCGTCACCACCCCGCGGTCGATGCGCCTCGACCTCGTCGAGTTCGAGATCACCGAACTCCTGCGCCGCTACCGGGCCTGGGACCCCGACGTGGAGTCCCAGACGCACCAGAGCCTGGCCGTCTACCAGATCTTCGAGAAGTACAACAGCGTCCTCCGCAACGCCTGAGCGCCTGTGCGCAGACAACTTCAGCAAGAACTTCAGGAAGAGACTCCGTTGAAGCTCAGCCTTCCCCGTATCCCCCGCAGATCGCCGGCGCCCGGTGCCGTCCACCGCCGCGGCCTGTCCCGCCGTGCCCTGCTCGGCCGTGTCGCCGCGGTCGGCGGCGCCGTGGGCGTTGCGGCCCTGCCCTTGCCCCACTTCCTGTCCCAGGCGTACGCCGACGCGAACAACCCCATCCCGGGCCGTGTGCGGGACGCCCTGCGCAGCGCGCAGGACCGGAGCCGGCGCGTGCTGGCGGGCTCGCGCTCCCGCAACGGCTGGGAGATGGAGACCGTCGCCGACGACGGGGGCACCGTCTACACCCGCCCCGTCCCCGGCACCCCGCTCAAGGGCGTCGCCGTGCGCATGGGCGATGTGGAGACCGTCCTCGTCCACCTCGTGCGCCGGTTCCACTACGAGGTCGACCCGCTGCGCCGGGGCGATGTCGTCGGCTGGCACGACCCCGCCGGGCTCGCCAGGAGCAGGCCCGAGTCCAACCTGGCGTCCGGCACGGCCGTGCGGATCCGGCCCGGCTCCTACCCGCGCGGCGCCCGGGGCGGCTTCTTCCCGCAGCAGGAGGTCGTGATCCGCGACATTCTCGCCGAGCTCGACGGCGTGGTCCGCTGGGGCGGCGACGACCGTACGCCCGACGAGTCGCTGTTCTGCGTCGACGTACGGCCGGGCGACCAGCGGCTGGCACAGGTCGCGGCGCGGATCCGCGGCTGGCGGCTGGAGCCGGGGGCCGGTGCCGGCTCCCCGGTGAACGTGCTGGCGGGCGGCCGGCGCAAGGCGGCCCGGGCGCTGGAGCGCCGTCAGCGCACCTCCACATGACAACCCCATGACGAAGGGGGCTCTGCCGCGGTGTGCGGCAGAGCCCCCTCGGTCGTGCTACTTGGTGAAGCCGTAGTTGAGCAGCTTCGTCGCGTCCGACTTGCGGGTGGTGGCGTTGGTCGAGGCCAGCACCGTGCCGATGACCGTCTTGCCGCTGCGGGTGGCGGCGAAGACCAGGCAGTACTTCGCCTCCGGGCCGGAACCGGTCTTCACGCCGATCGCGCCGGAGTAGCTGCCGAGCAGCGGGTTGGTGTTCTGCCACGGCGCCATCGTCCGCGTGCCGCCGGACTTGGTGGTCGTCTTCGCCGTGTACTTCTTCGTCTTGACGACCGTGCGGAACGTGGAGTTCTTCATCGCGGCGCCGGCGAGCTTCGTCAGGTCGCGCGGTGTGGAGTAGTTGGAGCCCTTGCCGATGCCGTCGAACGAGTCGAAGTGGGTGTTCTTCAGACCCAGGTTCTTGGCGGTGGTGTTCATCTTGCCGATGAACGACTTCACGCGTTTCGCCCGCGTCGAGCCCGAGCCGAACTTGTCGGCGAGGGCGTACGCCGCGTCGCAGCCGGACGGCAGCATCAGCCCGTACAGCAGCTGGCGGACGGTGACCTTGTCGCCGACGATCAGCTTGGCGTTGGAGGCCCAGTTGTTGGCGACGATGTAGTCGCTGTACGCCTTCTGGACCGTGACCTTGCTGTTCAGGTTGAGGTTCGACTGCTTCAGCACCACCAGAGCGGTCATGATCTTGGTGGTCGAGCCGGTCGAACGGCGCGTGTCGGCAGCCTTGGTGTAGAGCGACTTGCCGGTCGCGCTGTTCATCACGTAGCCGCCCTTGGCGGCGATCGTGGGCGCCGAGGCGGCCTGCGCCGGCGCGACGGTGAGGGCGCCGGTCGCGAGCATGGCGCCGGTGGTGACGGCGACGGCCGCGGCTCTGCGGGGACGGGTGCCCTGAATGCCGGTTATCAAGTGAAGTACCCCGATTGTGTCGAGTGCCCCAAGGGTGCGGCCGAGTTGAGGACGAGGGGAATGAGGCCGCACGTGTCTGACTCGTAACTAGCACACGTGGTGCTGCCGTTGCCGAGGCGGGCCCTCGCTTTGCCACAGATGTGTGACATTCGAGTCCGCATACTGGACGTATCCGTTCATGCGTACCTGTTGTATCTATGCTGTCGGCATGACCCTGGCCGTGAAGCAACCGCCCGCCGCCGACCGCGTCTACGCCCATGTCAAGCAGGGCGTCCTGGAACGCCGCTACGAGGGCGGGACCCTCCTCACCGAGGGCGAGCTCGCCGAAGCCGTGGGCGTCTCCCGCACGCCGGTCCGCGAGGCGCTGCTCCGGCTGGAGGCAGAAGGGCTGATCCGGCTCTACCCGAAGAAGGGCGCCCTCGTCCTGCCCGTCTCCGCACAGGAGATCGCCGACGTCGTCGAGACGCGGCTGCTCGTCGAGGAGCACGCGGCGCGCAAGGCCGTGCCCGCGCCGGCCGGGCTCATCGAGCGCCTGGAGGAGCTGCTGGCCCGGCAGAAGAAGCAGGCCGCCGCCGGGGACCTCGCCGGGGCCGCCGTCACCGACCGCTGCTTCCACGCCGAGATCGTCCGCAGCGGCGGCAACGAGATCCTCTCCCGCCTCTACGACCAGTTGCGCGACCGCCAGCTGCGCATGGGCGTCGCCGTCATGCACTCCCACCCCGACCGCATCGCCAAGACCCTCGCCGAGCACGAGGAGATCCTCGACGCGCTGCGCTCCGGCGACGCGGACGCGGCCGTCGGCGTCGTCCACCGGCACGTCGGCTGGTTCTCACACCTGGCCCGGGGGGAAGTCCGTTGAGCGCCACCGCGACACCGGGCGACCCGCCGGGCGGCCGCAGAGCCCTGGCCGTCTGGGGCACGGGTGTCTCGGTCTACTTCGTCGCGGTCATCTTCCGCACGTCACTGGGCGTGGCCGGCCTCGACGCCGCCGACCGCTTCCATGTGAACGCCTCCGCCCTCTCGACCTTCTCCATCCTCCAGCTGCTGGTCTACGCGGGCATGCAGATCCCCGTCGGCCTGCTGGTCGACCGGCTCGGCACCAAGAAGGTGCTGGCGCTCGGCGCGGTGCTGTTCACGGCCGGGCAGCTGGGCTTCGCCTTCTCCCCCTCGTACGGCACGGCGCTCGCCTCCCGGGCGCTGCTCGGCTGCGGTGACGCGCTGACGTTCATCAGCGTGCTGCGTCTCGGCAGCCGCTGGTTCCCGGCCCGGCGCGGGCCGCTGGTCGCCCAGTTCGCGGGACTGGTCGGCATGGCGGGCAACCTGGTCTCCACGCTCGTCCTCGCCCGGCTGCTGCACGGCATCGGCTGGACGGCGGCGTTCGCGGGCAGCGCGCTCGCCGGGGCCGTGGTGCTCGCCCTGGTGCTGCTGTTCCTCAAGGACCACCCCGAGGGCCACGAGCCGGAGCCCCTCCCGCACCAGGGCGCGGCCTACGTACGGCGGCAGATCGCCGCCTCCTGGCGGGAGCCCGGGACGCGGCTCGGCCTGTGGGTGCACTTCACCACCCAGTTCCCGGCGATGGTGTTCCTGCTGCTGTGGGGCCTGCCGTTCCTCGTCGAGGCGCAGGGGCTGTCCCGGGCGGTGGCCGGTGAACTGCTCACCCTCGTCGTCCTGTCGAACATGGTGGTGGGCCTGGTCTACGGTCAGATCGTCGCCCGGCACCACGGGGCGCGGCTCCCTCTCGCGCTCGGGACGGTCGGCACGACGGCCGCCCTGTGGGCGGCGACGCTCGCCTACCCGGGCGCGCACGCCCCGATGTGGCTGCTGATCGTGCTGTGCACGGTGCTCGGGGCGTGCGGACCGGCGTCGATGATCGGCTTCGACTTCGCCCGCCCGGCCAACCCGCCCGAACGGCAGGGCACCGCCTCGGGCATCACCAACATGGGTGGCTTCGTGGCCTCCATGACCACCCTGTTCGCGATCGGTGTGCTCCTGGACGCGACCGGCGGCGACTACTCCCTGGCCTTCTCGGTGGTGTTCGTGCTCCAGGCGGCCGGGGTCTCCCAGATCCTGCGGCTGCGCAGGCAGGCGGCTCGGCGGGAGCGGGAGCGGCTGGTGGCCAGCCGGGTGGAGACGGTGCACGTGCCGGTGTAGGGCCTGCCGTTCGGATCAGGCCGCGGGGAATCGGCGGTGCTTCTCGACGCCGATGCGCGTGCCGGGCCCCGCGTCCGCGACCTGATCCGAACGACAGGCCCTGGGTCACCGGGCCGCCACCGGTACGAGGGTGAGGTAGGCCAGGCCGAGGACGCCGCGGTAGGTGAGCCACCGGGCGCGGTGCCGGTCGGCGCGCTCGCGCGTCTCCGGCGCCGAGGGGTGGTCGGGGTGCCCGGCGAGCCACACCTCGGTGTCCGCGAGGTACCCCGACTCGAACTGCTCCCACTCGTCGAGGCTCGCGGTCTCCGTCCACTCCACCCTGAACCCCGCGTCGACGGCCAGGCCGACGAGTGCCGCGAGGTCGGGGTGGTCCGTGGCGGCGGCGTCCGGCCACATGCGGGACAGTTCGTCCGGGGTGGGCGTGCGCTGCCAGAAGCCCTCGCCGAGCAGGACGCGGCCGCGGTCGGTGACCAGGCGGCGGAGCTCCCCCAGGGCCTCGGGGAGCCGGCCGCCGAGGGCCTGGCTCGCTCCCACGCACAGGACGAGGTCGGCCGGGCCGTGGGTGGTTCCGGTGGCGGACTCCTCCAGGAAAGCGGCCCGGGACGCCAGTCCGCGGTCCTCGGCGGCCTTCCGCCCTCGCGCCAGGTCGTCGGTGTCCAGGTCGATTCCGGTGCCGGTCGCCTCCGGCGTGGTGGCCAGGATGCGGAGCATCAGTTCGCCCGAGCCGCAGCCGATGTCCAGGACCGTGGTGGGGTGGTGGCGGGTGAGGCGCTGTACGAGGGCGTCCGCCCGGGCTTCGGACAACGGGCCGTGGAAGGTCAGGCGGGTGCGGTGGGGTGGGGTCATGCCCACGGACGCTACGGGCGGGAGCGGGGCCGGGGCACGGGTTTTCCGGTGCTCGGTGCGGGGGCCGGTGCCGGGTGGGTGCGCAGCGGTGTGGCGGGGTGCTGCCGCGCCCACCCGGTGCGGGAATGCCCGCAGCCGGGTCGGCCGTCCCTACTGCGTCACCGTGAAGCTGCCCAGGATCGCCGCCGTCAGTTCCGGGTCGCCCTCCGTCTTCAGCCGGTCCGACACCGCCTCCGGGGTCACGCGGCCGCAGGCCAGGCGGACGTACGTCTCCCAGTCGAGGGTGAAGGTGGCGGCGGGGCCGAGGGCCGGGGCCGTTTCCAGGGTGCCGCGGCCCTGGATGTCGACGCGGATCGTGCGCAGGAACTCGACGGGCCCGTGCACGTCGAAGACGATCGCCGAGCTGCGCGGCGCCTGCGCGTCCTCGGCCACCACGCGCGGGAGTTCGCCGAGCAGCACGTCACGGGCGACCAGCGCGCCGGGGGAGTCGAGGCTGCCGGGCCGGCCGAGGGCCGTGCGCAGGTCCTGCTCGTGCACCCACACGTCGAACGCGTGCCGCCGCATCGACTCCTCGAGGGTGAGCTCGCTGCCGAGCGGCCCCCGCACCTTCGTGCCCGGGTCACGCGACTCGTTCCGCAGCTGCCGGTTGCGGCGGATGATCACGTACTCGAGCTCGGAGGTCATCTCGGGGGCCGTGTGGTGGCGGCGCACGTCGACCTGCATCTCCATGTAGCGCTGGTGCTCGTTGGTGACGTGGAAGAGGTCGCGCGGAAGGCTGTGGATGGGCCGCGGGTCGCCGAGCATCTCGCAGTCCAGACCGATCACATGGGAGACCACGTCCCGCACCGACCACCCCGGGCACGGCGTCCGCCGGTTCCATTCGGCCTCCGTGAGCGGCTGGAGCAGCTCGGATATCGCTTCGATGGAGTGGGTCCAGGCGTCGGCGTAGGGCTGGAGGGTGGGATGCAGACTCACGGAACGGGACCCCTCGGCGGTTCGGTCACGGGCAGGTGGTGGCGGCGTTGCCAGTGGGAGGTGGCGGCTGTCGGCGGGCGTCTTGCGAGCTAAGTTACGCTGCTGTGAGGCACCCCGGCAGTGCTTTCGTGTGACGATCGTAGGCCCGTGTGGACGGCTTGAATGCCAGGACGGTGGTAGTGTGCGCGCCTCTGTGATCCAGATCGCCGTAAACGAGGACGAATCGGTCGAAGCGCGCCGCCGACGCGTGGCGGGCATGGTCCGGGAGCAGGCCGGGGCCGACCTCGTCGTCCTGCCGGAGCTGTGGACCACGGGTGCCTTCGCCTATGAGGAGTTCGGGCGCGAGGCCGAGCCGCTCGAGGGGCCGACGTACGAGGCGATGGCGAAGGCCGCGAGCGACGCGGGCGTGTGGCTGCACGCCGGTTCCGTCCCGGAACGGGACCCTGACGGACCCCTCTACAACACCTCCCTGGTCTTCTCCCCCTCCGGCGATCTGGCCGCCGCCTACCGCAAGATCCACCGCTTCGGCTTCGACAAGGGCGAGGCCGTGCTCATGGGCGCGGGCACGGAGCTGGTGACGGTGCGCCTGCCCGCGACGACCCTGGGCATCTCCACCTGCTACGACCTCCGCTTCCCCGAGCTCTTCCGCGGTCTCGTCGACGCCGGTGCCGAGACGCTCGTGGTGGCGGCGGGCTGGCCGGAGCGCCGCCGGTCCCACTGGACGCTGCTGGCCCAGGCCCGGGCGGTGGAGAACCAGTCGTTCGTCGTCGCGTGCGGAACGGCCGGGACGCACGCCGGAGTTCCCCAGGCCGGTCACTCGATCGTGGTCGACCCGTGGGGCGCGGTGCTGGCTCAGGCCGGTGCCGGCGAGGAGGTCCTCACGGTGGAGTTCGACCCGGGGAAGGTCGCGACGACCCGGGAGCAGTTCCCGGCCCTGAAGGACCGCATGCTGGGGCTCGAACCTCCTCGACGGCCCTGAGGCTCGGGCGGTTCAGTCCTCCCGCTCCTTCTCCGCCAGGTGGATCACACACACGGCCACCGCGATCAGCAGTGCGGGATCCGCGTCCTCGCGGACGACGTCCACGCCGTAGGTGTCCCGCAGCGTCAGCCACCGCCGGGAGATCACCGCCAGCAGCTCGCCGTCGTACTCGACGGCGAACTCCCGGTCGAGAATCTTGCCGCTGACGTCCAGCTCGTTGCCGTCGGCCAGGGACACCCGGTAGTGGTTGCGCAGCAGCGACAGCCGTTTCCTGCGGATCGTCGCCAGCGGCTCCCCGCTCCGCTGGAGCACCATGGTGTCGCGCAGGGCCAGCATCTTCTGGTGGATGTCCACGAGGACGCGCCCCTGGGTGTCCTTCAGCTCCCAGGTGTCCCGCAGCCGCAGGGCCTTGCCGTCGACGAGGAACACCTTGCTGCCGCGGTCGTCCTCGATCCAGTAGTCGTCACCGAAGCCGAGGAGCCGGTCGTACACGAGGAATCTCATGACACCAGGGCTTCCCCGCCGCCGCTTCCGAAACGCCGCCTGTAGGCCGACGGGCTGAGCCCGGTCGCCCGCCGCAGCCGCGCCCGCAGGTTGGCGGCGCTACCGAGCCCGCTCCGGGCCGCCACCACAAGCCGTACGGCCCCGGCCGCGATCTCATGTTCGAACCGGCGGGCAGCCTGACGGTGGGCGACCGGCACGACGACGTCCCGGGTCATGTGGATGCCACGGCGGGACATGAGCTGGGCTGAGGGCTGGTCTCCGGCTGCTGCCCATGGCGCGCAAGACCTCCTGGAGCGTTGCTCCAGGAGGCACCCGAGCCGCGCATCCCCTGCCGCTGGGGCGGGGAGGGTTCAGACCCCGTATCCGTCGCTGTACCCGTCGCGGCGGTGGTGGTGCGCCGCCGGGTCCTCGACGACCTGGGTCGTGGGGGGCACCACCACGCGCCGGCGCCTGGCGATGCTGCTGAACGTGGTGACGCCGATCAGTCCGACGATCATCAGAATGATGCCGACCAGGTCGAGGTTGACCCCCTGCATGTCCCAGTCGGTCGCGAACGTGAGGATGGCTCCCACGGCGATGAGGATGATGCATCCGCCGAGGCCCATGAGTGTCGCCTCCCTGTACGGTCCGGACGTTCCGGCCCCGCACACCAGGTACCCCCGCGGCGAACACCCATGCGGTACTGCCCTGTTCTACCTCTTCAGGAACGCCGTCAACGCGCCCGCGAGCAGGAACGGGTCGTCCGCGCCGCACAGTTCGCGTGCGCTGTGCATCGACAGGATGGCCACGCCGATGTCGACGGTCCTGATGCCGTGCCGGGCGGCGGTGATCGGGCCGATCGTGGTGCCGCAGGGCATGGAGTTGTTGGAGACGAACGACTGGAAGGGCACGGCGGCCGCCTCGCAGGCCGCCGTGAACTCCGCGCGGCCCGAACCGTCCGTGGCGTAGCGGTTGTTGACGTTGACCTTGAGGATCGGGCCGCCGTTGACGCGCGGGTGGTGCGTCGGGTCGTGCCGCTCCGCGTAGTTGGGGTGGACGGCGTGGCCGGTGTCGGAGGACAGGCAGACCGTGCCGGCGAAGGCGCGGGCCCGGTCCTCGTAGGAGCCGCCACGGGCGAACACCGAGCGCTCCAGCACGTTGCCGAGCAGCGGTCCGTCCGCGCCGGTGTCCGACTGGGAGCCGTTCTCCTCGTGGTCGAAGGCGGCCAGGACCGGGATGGACGCCGGGTGCGACGCGGAGGAGGCGACGGCCGCGAGGGCGGCCGTGCCGGCGTGCACCGACAGCAGGTTGTCCATACGCGGGCCGGCCAGCAGTTCGCGGTCGCGGCCCAGGTAGGCGGGCGGCTCCACGGAGTGCGTCATGAGGTCCCAGCCGGTGACCTCGCCCGTGGGAATCCCGGCCGTCTCCTCCAGGAAGGCGATCAGGTCGCCGTCGCGCACGTCGCCGCCGAGGCCCCAGACCGGCTGCAGGTGCCGCTGCTTGTCGAGCTTGAGGCCGTCCGCCGTCACCGAGCGGTCCAGGTGGATGGCGAGCTGCGGCACGCGCAGCAGCGGCCGGTCGACGTTGACCAGGCGCGTCGAGCCGTCGCGCAGGGTCAGCCGGCCCGCGAGGCCGAGGTCGCGGTCCAGCCAGGAGTTGAGCAGCGGTCCGCCGTAGATCTCCACGGCGACCTGGCGCCAGCCGTGCGCCCCGCTGTCGGGGATCGGCTTGACGCGCAGGTTGGGGGAGTCGGTGTGGGCGCCGACGATCCGGAAGGGTGTGTGGGGCGCGGCGCCCTCCGGCACGTACCAGGCGACGATCGCGCCGCCGCGCAGCACGTACTTGCCGCCGGTGGTCCCGTCCCACGCGTCCGTCTCGGCGACCTGCCTGAAGCCGGCCTTCTCCAGCCGCTCGGCGGCGGTCGCCACGGCGTGGTACGGCGTGGGGCTCGCCGCCAGGAAGGTCATCAGGTCGTCGGTGTGGCCGCGGTCGAAGCGGGCTGGTTCGGTCATGGGGACACCTTAACGACGGACGAGGGCCTGTTCCCCTGGGAAGGGAACAGGCCCTCGAACAGCGGACGTGAGGCGTCTAGAACGCGGCCTCGTCCAGCTCCATCAGGTCCAGCTCGACGCCCTCGGCGACCTTGCGGGCCAGGGTGACGCCCGGCAGGACGTTCGCGGCGAAGAACTTCGCGGCGGCGATCTTGCCGGTGTAGAAGGCCTTGTCCTTGGCGGAGGCGGTCTCCAGCTTCTCGGCGGCGACGGCGGCGCCCTTGAGCAGCAGGTAGCCGACGACGACGTCACCGGAGGCCATCAGCAGGCGGGTGGTGTTGAGCCCGACCTTGTAGATGTTCTTGACGTCCTGCTCGGTGGCCGCGAGGTCGGTCAGCATCAGGCCGACGATGGCCTCCAGCTCGACGGCGGCCTTGGCGAGGTGCTCGCGGGCGCCGGCCAGTTCCTCGCCGCCCGTGCCGAGGGCCAGGAACTTCTTGATGTCCTCGGCGAGGGAGTTCAGCGCGGAGCCCTGGTTGCGGACGATCTTCCGGAAGAAGAAGTCCTGGCCCTGGATCGCCGTGGTGCCCTCGTAGAGGGTGTCGATCTTGGAGTCCCGGATGTACTGCTCGATCGGGTACTCCTGCAGGAAGCCGGAGCCGCCGAAGGTCTGCAGCGACTGGGCGAGCTGCTCGTAGCCCTTCTCGGAGCCGTAGCCCTTGACGATGGGCAGGAGCAGGTCGTTCAGCGCGTGCTCGGTGGCGGCGTCCTCGCCCGCGGCCTCCTTGATCTGGATCGCGTCCTGGATCGAGGCGGTGTACATCACCAGGGCGCGCATGCCCTCCGCGTACGCCTTCTGCGTGATCAGCGCGCGGCGTACGTCCGGGTGGTGGGTGACGGTGACCTTGGGCGCGGTCTTGTCCATGAAGTTCGCGAGGTCGGGACCCTGGACGCGCTCCTTGGCGTACTCCAGCGCGTTCAGGTAGCCCGTGGACAGCGTGGAGATCGCCTTCGTGCCGACCATCATGCGGGCGAACTCGATGATGCGGAACATCTGGCGGATGCCGTCGTGCTTGTCGCCGATCAGCCAGCCCTTGGCGGGGTGCTGGTCGCCGAAGGTCATCTCGCAGGTGTTGGAGGCCTTGAGGCCCATCTTGTGCTCGACGTTGGTGGCGTAGACGCCGTTGCGCTCGCCCAGCTCGCCGGTCTCGAAGTCGAACAGGTACTTCGGGACGAGGAAGAGGGACAGGCCCTTGGTGCCGGGGCCGGCGCCCTCGGGGCGGGCCAGCACGTAGTGGAGGATGTTCTCCGACATGTCGTGCTCACCGGAGGTGATGAAGCGCTTCACGCCCTCGATGTGCCAGGAGCCGTCCTCCTGCTGCACGGCCTTGGTGCGGCCGGCGCCCACGTCGGAGCCCGCGTCGGGCTCGGTGAGCACCATGGTGGAGCCCCACTGCTTCTCCACGGCGACCTTGGCTATGTGCTTCTGGACCTCGTTGCCCTCCTCGAAGAGGATGCCGGCGAACGCCGGGCCCGAGGAGTACATCCAGACGGCCGGGTTGGCGCCCAGGATCAGCTCGGCGTACGCCCAGATCAGGGAGCGGGGCGAGGTGGTGCCGCCGATCTCCTCGGGCAGGCCGAGGCGCCAGTACTCGGAGTCCATGAAGGCCTGGTAGCTCTTCTTGAAGGAGGCCGGGACCGGAGCGGTGTTGGTCTCGGGGTCGAAGACCGGCGGGTTGCGGTCGGCGTCGATGAAGGACTCGGCCAGCTCGTTCTCCGAGAGGCGGGTCATCTCCTCCAGGATGCTCTTCGCGGTCTCGACGTCGGTCTCCTCGAACGGGCCGGTGCCGTACACCTTGTCGCGCCCGAGTACTTCGAAGAGGTTGAACTCGATGTCGCGGAGATTCGACTTGTAGTGCCCCATGGCGACGGCTCCCGGCTCCCTAGAGAGATCGGCGAGGCACTGGATCCTCGCGCTAGTTCACGTACCAACAAGTAGCTACGATGATGCTACCCGTCGGTAATAAGAAGCAACCCCGATCCCTCATCTGTGACAGGTCACACCGGAACGGTCAGTGACGCCGTGTAGCCCTCCGTCGCGCCGCCCTTCATCGCCGCCAGCTGCCGGCCGTAGCCGTCGCTGAAGATGTTGTCCGTCTCCAGGGAGACCCGGTCGAGGTTCGTCACGCTCTGGCTGTAGCCCTCCGCGCTGTACACCTCCTCGCAGGTGTCCTTCGGGAAGGCGAGCTGCGAGGTGTTCGTGATGGAGGTGGCCGCCGTGGCGTCGGCCAGACTGCCGTAGACCTCGAAGTGAATGTGCGGCCAGCGGCCGTCGTAGCAGCCGGGGAAGACGCTCTTGAACGTGACCTGGCCCTGGTCGTCCGTCTCCTGCACCCCCCGCAGGTAGTTCTCGTCCGTGACACCGTCCGAGTACAGGGAGTACTTGCCGTCCCGGTCGGCGTGCCACAGGTAGACGGCGGCGCCCTTCTTCGGCGTGCCGCAGCCGGAGGCGGCGTCCACGACCGTCAGCGTGACCGTCAGGGGAACGCCCTCGGCGGTGCCGCCCGCGGAGTCGCCGAAGCTCTTGGTGATGTCGCTGCGGACGACACCGCTCTCCTTCAGGACGTTCACGCCGTTCGAGCCGTCGCCGGGGTAGGGTCCCGCGGTCTCGTTCGGGATGGTCGCGCACTCGCCGGACGAGGCGGCCGAGGAGGAAGAAGACGAGGAGGAGGACGCCGAGGTGCCCTCGTCCGAGGTGCAGCCCACCAGTGGGACCAGGCTCGCGCCGGCCAGCAGCCGAATCATGCGGCGGCGGGCGAGGACGGGGAGGTCGTGGGAGAGACCTCGGTCGTGCTCGTGGACCTCGTCGTCGTGGTGTCGGTGCATGGCTGTCTCCTTGCTGGTGTGCTGCCGTGTCAGGTGCTCGCCCGTGCACGGCAGACGCTAGGAGCGGCAACTGTGGGAAGCCAGGGCGGCCGCTGTCGGTTCGCTGTCAAGCCGCTGTCGGTTCTGCCAGGGAGCCCGTCCCGGCCCGGCGCCCGGTCGCTCTCGGTACGCTTGCGCCCATGTACGGCTACGACCAGACAGCGGGCCCGCAAGCGCAGTACGCCCCTCCGCAGCAGCCGATGTCCGGCGGGTACGGGCAGCAGCCGCCGCTGTACCCCGAGCCGTCCCCGCCCTCCCTGACGGACGCGGTGCGCGCGTTCACCACCGGGCAGATGGCCGCCGAGGACTTCCAGCAGGTCTTCGCCACGTCGAAGGTGTACTGCCCGCGCGGCGACAACCCCGGCTTCCTCGCGCTGCACAACACCCAGCAGCCGGTGATCCCGATGTTCAGTACGCTCAAGGAGCTGCGCCGGTACGCGGGCAAGGAGTCCAAGTACTTCGTGATCACCGGCGCCGAGGTGCTGGACCTGCTGCCGACCGGCTACGGCTTCGTCCTCGACATGGAGGGCGAGCACCGCATGGTCTTCGACGCGAAGGCCGTGGAACAGATGGTCGAGTTCGCGATGCGCCGGATGTATGGCGGCTGACCTCTACTGCTTCGGCAGCCGCAGAGCCAGGCCGTCCAGGACGACCTCCAGGCCGTAGGCGAACTTCATGTCGCGCAGGGCGACGGGGTCGGTGGTCGCTTCCTCGGCCTCCGAGTGCGGAATGGCCAGGTGGGTGTGGTCCGCCGCGGCCCGTTGTGCCGCGGGCATCAGGCGGGCGATGAAGCCGGCCTCGGTCTCGCCGGACCGGGCGACCGTGGTGAGCCAGGCGGCCTCCGCGTTGCTCATGCCCATGACGTACGAGAAGACGGTCTCGATCGCCCGGCCCGGCTCGGGGAACCCCGCCGCGGTGAACAGGGCCGCGAGGCGCTCGGAGAAGCTCATGTAGTTGGGCCCGAGGTAGGCGAGCCCCGCCTGGCCCAGGACCAGGGTCAGCCAGGGGTGCCGTAGCGCCGTCGTACGGAAGGACCCGGCCGCCTCGGTCACCGCCGCGCGCCAGTCGGGGCTGTCGGCCGGCGGGACGTGGATCTCGGCGGCGACCTCGTCCACCGCGAGCTCCATCAGCTCGTCCTTCGTGGCGACGTGCCGGTACAGCGAGGTCGCGCCGGCGTTCAGGCGGGCGCCGAGCTTGCGCATGCTGAGCGCCTCGATGCCCTCGGCGTCGAGCATCGCGATCGCCTCGCGCACGATCGCGTCCCGGCTGAGCGCGGGCTGGTCGGTCCGGCGCTGCTCACGGGCCCAGACGGACGGGATCGGGGCCGCCTTCTTCGTGCTCCGGGTCATGAGTGTCCTCCCTGGTGGATCGTCGAGCCGCCTTCGTGCGAACAGCGTGCGCAGTCAGCGTACAGAACTCCAGGATTGCGCACGCTGTTCCGCTGTGCGTACAGTGTGCGCATCGCAGGAACGGTGTTCGCAGGAGGGGAACCGGAATGGATACTCGCAACCCACGCCGCTGGTGGATCCTGATCGTGCTGTGCCTCAGCACGCTGGTGCTGGTCGTCGACAACATGGCGCTGACCGTCGCGGTGCCCGCGCTGACCGAGGATCTCGGGGCGAGCGCCCAGGACATGCAGTGGATCCTCGACTCCTACACCCTGGTCTTCGCCGGACTGCTGCTGACCTCGGGCAGTCTGGGGGACCGCTTCGGGCGCCGGAAGGTGATGCTGATCGGGCTGCTGCTGTTCGGGGCGGCCTCGCTGGGGGCGGTGTTCTGCTCCACTCCCGGTGAGCTGATCGCGGTGCGGATCGCGATGGGCGTCGGCGGGGCGCTGATCATGCCCTCGACCCTGTCCATCCTGATCACCGTCTTCGACGAGGACGAGCGGCCCAAGGCGATGGCCGCGTGGGGCTCGGTGTCGATGCTGGGGCTGGTCGGCAGCCCGGTGCTCGGCGGGGTGCTCATCGACCACTTCGCCTGGCAGGCCGTCTTCCTGATCAACGTCCCGATCGTCGCTCTCGCCCTGCTGGCCGGTGTGCTGCTGATGCCGGAGTCGAAGGCGCCGTGGCAGAAGCCGGACCCGCTGGGCGCCGTGCTGTCCGCGGTGGGCATGACGGCCCTGGTGTGGTGGATCATCGAGATCCCGCAGCACGGTGCGTTCGAGGGCCGCTCCCTCCTCGTCCTGGCCGTCGCGGTGGCCGCCCTGGCCGGCTTCGTGATCCGGCAGAAGGCGGCCCCCTCGCCGATGGTCCCGCTGGTCCTCTTCCGGCACCGCAACTTCAGCGGAGGCTCGCTCTCCCTGGCGCTCGTCCAGATCGGCAACGCCGGCCTGCTGCTGGTCCTGACCCAGTACCTCCAGTTCGTCCTCGGCTGGTCCGCGGTCAAGGCGGGCCTGGCCTTCCTGCCTCTGGCCGTGGCCGCGCTGGCCGGCAACGCGGCCGGGGCACAGCTCGCGGTCAAGGTGGGCAACCGGTTCGTCATCCTCGGCGGGATGCTGCTGATGGCCGTCTCCTTCGGGCTGCTGACCACGCTCACCGCGGACAGCGGGTTCGCGGTCCCGGCCGTGGCGCTGGGGATCCTGGGGCTGGGGGCCGGCCTGGCGATGCCGGCCGCGGTGGCCGCGCTGATGGGCACCATCCCGGAGGACAAGGCGGGCGTCGGCTCGGCCCTCAACGACACCATCCAGCAGTCCGGAACCGCCCTCGGTATCGCGATCCTCGGCTCCCTGCTCACCGGCGGGTACGCGGACGAGATGCCGGCCGGCGCCCCCGAGCAGGCCCGGGAGTCCATCGGCGGAGCCCTGGCCGTCGCCGATGGCGACACGGGGCTGGTGCGGGCGGCCCGGGAGGCCTTCGCCGCCTCGATGTCGACGACCTTCACGATCAGTGCGTTCGGAGTCCTGGCCGCGGCGGTCGTGGCCACGCTGGTGATGCGGGACCGCAAGCCGGAACCTGCCGGGGCCGTGGGTGAGGAGCCCGAACTGGTCGCCTGACGCGGACGTACGAGGGCCGTCCCCCGCCGTGGGGTGGCGGCCTTTCGCCGTGCCGGTCTCCCGTGGTTCGCTGCGCCGTCCCCCGGGGCGGGAATGTCCTCCCGGTTTTCTCTGTTTGGGGTGGCAGGAAGTTCAACGCTCAACTAAACTGGGCGTACACGAGGAGGAACCGACATGCCTGCAGTGACCGTCGAGAACCCGTTGACGCTGCCCCGCGTGACCGCGCCGGCTGACGCCGTGGCACGTCCCGTGCTCACCGTCACGACCGCTCCGAGCGGTTTCGAGGGCGAGGGCTTCCCGGTGCGCCGGGCGTTCGCGGGAATCAACTACCGCCACCTGGACCCGTTCATCATGATGGACCAGATGGGTGAGGTGGACTACGCGCCGGGCGAGCCCAAGGGCACCCCGTGGCACCCCCACCGCGGCTTCGAGACCGTCACCTACATCATCGACGGGATCTTCGACCACCAGGACAGCCAGGGCGGCGGCGGCACCATCACCAACGGGGACACCCAGTGGATGACCGCGGGCTCGGGCCTGTTGCACATCGAGGCGCCACCGGAGCATCTGGTCATGTCCGGCGGGCTCTTCCACGGCCTGCAGCTGTGGGTGAACCTCCCGGCCAAGGACAAGATGATGCCCCCGCGCTACCAGGACATCCGCGGCGGCAACGTCCAGCTGCTGACCACGCCCGACGGCGGCGCGCTGCTGCGGGTCATCGCCGGTGAGCTGGACGGGCACGCGGGCCCCGGCATCACGCACACCCCGATCACGATGGTCCACGCGACGCTGGCGCCGGGTGCGGAGCTCACCCTGCCGTGGCGGGAGGACTTCAACGGGCTGGCGTACGTGCTGGCGGGCAAGGGCTCGGTCGGTGCCGAGCGCCGCCCGATCCACCTCGGCCAGACGGCGGTCTTCGGCGCGGGCGGCTCCCTGACCGTGCGGGCGGACGAGAAGCAGGACTCCCACACGCCGGACCTCGAGGTCGTCCTGCTCGGCGGGCAGCCGATCCGCGAGCCGATGGCCCACTACGGTCCATTCGTGATGAACACCCGGGAAGAGCTCCAGCAGGCCTTCGAGGACTTCCAGAAGGGCCGCCTGGGCACGGTCCCGGCGGTGCACGGGATGACGGAGAGCGGTCCGCAGGACTGAACCGGCACCCGGGGCCGCTGACGCCCTGTCACCCTGGCGGGCCGTCCTGACGGGACGGCCCGCCAGGCGCGTGGTCGGGTGGACCTGTGCAGGCCTTCACCCCGCTGCTCCCCGAAGCCGCCCGTCGCCTCGCCGCCTGGTGTGCCGTTGCGCTGCTCGTCGCCGGGGTCGTCTACGTCGGGATCCGGCTGGTCGTGGAGTTCCGGACCGCCGTCGTGCCCGTGCTGCTCGCGCTGCTGGGGACGGCGCTGCTCGGGCCGCTGCACCGGCGGCTCGTGGAGGCCGGAGTGAACCGGTCGGTCGCGGCCGGGCTCACCTGTGTCGCGGTGGTCGCCGTGGTCGGCGGGGCCGTGTACATCGTGGTCGCCGCGCTCATCGACACGGGTGACGAGATCGTCGCCTCCCTCAAACAGGCCGCCCGCGGGATCTCCGACCATTTCGGCGCGGCCGGCACCTCGCTGGACGACCTCGCCACCAACGCCCGGGAGCTGCTGGGCAAGTTCGGCGGTACGGCAGCCTCCGGCGTGATCAGCGGCGTCAGCGTGGTCGGCGAGTCCATCGCCATGGCCGTCCTCGCGCTGCTGCTCGTCTTCTTCTTCCTGCGCGACTCCGACAGGGCCGCCGGGACGCTGCGGGCCCTGTCGCCCCGCGGGTCGGCCGACACTCTGGAGGCCATGGCGCGGCGGGCCCTGAGGGCCGTCGAGGGGTTCATGCGCGGCACCACCCTCATCGCCCTCATCGACGCCCTGCTCATCACCGTGGGACTGCTCGTCCTCGACGTGCCGGGCGCGGCCGGGCTGGGCGCGCTGGTCTTCGTCGGCGCCTACATCCCCTACCTCGGCGCCTTCATCTCGGGAGCCCTGGCCGTGCTGGTGGCGCTGGCCGACCGGGGATTCGTGATCGCGCTGTGGGCGCTCGGCGTGGTCCTCGCGGTGCAGGTGCTGGAAGGGCACGTCCTCCAGCCGATGATCCAGAGCCGGACCGTGCAGATGCACCCGGCGGTGGTGATGGTGACGATCACAGCCGGGGCGTCCGTCGCCGGAGTGCTCGGCATGCTGCTGGCCGTGCCGCTCACCGCCGCGGCCTTCGGGGTCGTCCAGGAGCTGCGCACCCGCTACGGCGACCAGGAGCCGTCGCCCGAGCCGTCCACGGACTCGTAGAGCTCGAACCAGATGCTCTTGCCCTCGCCGCGCGGGTCGACCCCCCAGGCGTGCGCGAGCAGTTCGATCAGCACCAGGCCGCGGCCGGAGGACGCCAGCTCCCCGGGTCTGCGCTTGTGCGGCAGGTCGTCGCCGCCGTCCGTGACCTCGATGCGCAGCCGCCGCCCGCCCACCTCGCCCGTGATCTCGGCGACCAGCAGTGCGTCGGAGTCGGTGTGCACGAGGACGTTCGTCAGCAGCTCGGACAGCAGCAGCACCGCCGAGTCGACCTGGTCGGGCGCGACCCAGTCATGCAGCAGCTCGCGCAGCTGCTGCCGGGCGACCGCGACCCGCTCGGGCTCTGCCTGCGCCACGGTCAGCACCGAGCGCCGTACCGGAGGCCGCACGGTCATCGCGTCACCGCAGCCGCACCCGTCTCCGTCCCGGCTCAGCAGCAGCATCGCGATGTCGTCCTCGCGCCGGTCCGCCAGGGGGCCGGTGGTGTGGTGCGAGGACGGCCCGTGCACGGCCTGCACCAGGGCGTCGGCGAGTTCCTCCAGATCGCCCTTGTGGTCCTCCAGGATCACGCGCAGCCGCCGCCAGCCGGTGTCCAGGTCGTGGCCGCCGGTCTCGAGCAGGCCGTCCGTGCAGATCAGCATGGTCTCGCCGGGCTCCAGCTCGAGGCGGGTCGTGGGGTAGTCGGCATCCGGGTCGATGCCCAGGGGCAGACCGCCCGACGTCGGCCGCGTCAGCACCGTCCCGTCGGCCATCCGGATCGCCGGGTCCGGGTGCCCGGCACGGGCGATGTCCAGCACTCCCGTCGCCGGGTCGACCTCGACGTACACGCAGGTCGCGAAGCGCGGGTCGGCCGGGTCCTCGTCGCTGATGCCGTGCAGGAATCGGGAGGCACGCGTCAGCACCGCGTCCGGGCGGTGGCCCTCCGAGGCGTAGGCCCGCAGGGCGATCCGCAACTGGCCCATCAGCCCCGCCGCCCGCACGTCATGGCCCTGGACGTCCCCGATGACCAGGGCGAACCGCCCGCTGGGCAGCGGGATCACGTCGTACCAGTCGCCGCCGACCTGGAGGCCGCCGCCGGTGGGGACGTAACGGGCGGCGACGCTCATACCCGGGATGCGCTGCGGGCCGAGCCTCGGCAGCATCGTGCGCTGGAGGCCGTCGGTCAGGGCGCGTTCGCTCTCGGCCACGCCGGCGCGCGTCAGGGCCTGCGCCAGCATGCGTGCCACCGTCGCCAGCACGGACCGCTCGTCCGGGGTGAACGCGACCGGGTAGGTGAACGCCGCCATCCACGCTCCCATCGTGCGCCCGGCCACGGTCAGTGGCAGGAACGCCCAGGAACGGCGGCCGAAGCGCTCGGCGAGCGGCCAGGTCAGCGGATAGCGGGCCTTGTACTGCTCGGCGGAGGACAGGTACACGGCCCGGCCGGTCCGCACCACCTCGGCGGCCGGGTAGTCCGTGTCCAGCGGCATGTCCGAGAAGGGGCTCTCCGTGCCTCGCTGCTGCCCGTGGTGGCCGATGATCGTCAGGTGATCCCCCGAGACCCCGAACACCGCCAGCCCGTCCGGCGAGAACCCGGGCATCGACAGATTCGCCGTCACCCGCAGGACCTCCTGGGTGGAGCGCGCCTCGGCCAGTGCCCGGCCCGCGTCCAGCAGGAACGCCTCCCGTGAGCGTCGCCAGTCCCCGGTGACCGCGCTGCGCCCGGCCGGGGTGCCCGGAGTCGGCTCGGTGACCTCCTGGAGCGTGCCGATCAGCCGGTACGCCTTGCGGGCCCGGTCGAAGGACGGCTTGGAGCGGCTGCGGACGATCCGGACGACCCGGCCCTGCTCGTCCATGATCCGGATCCGGACCTCGGCGAGGGTGCCCTCGGCCACGGCCAGCTGGATCACGCCGGTGATCTCGTTCCAGTCGACCGGGTGCAGCCGGGCCCGGGCCTGGGCCTCCGTGAGGCTGACCTGCTCGGCGGGCAGCCCGAGCAACCGGGCTGCCTCGGCATCGACCGTGACCAGTCCGGTGGCGGTGTCCCAGTGCCACAGGCCGGTCGCGAGGGCGGCGAGAGCCTCCCCCACGGCGGGCAGAGGCTCGCCAGTGCGCATTGCCCTACTTTAAGAAGAGGCGGTCGAACACTGCCACTGATAGTGGACGCGCGCCCGAACAACGGTGACCGGGTGCTCGATCGACAACTGTGGAGAGCCGATCTTCGCCTGCCCGGTACGCTGGGGACGCGTTTCACGTGAAACACAGACCCCGATCAGCGAAGACTGGATGAACGACGATGCATCGGTACAGGTCCCACACCTGCGGCGAGCTCCGCTCCTCTGACGTCGGCAGCGACGTCCGGCTGAGTGGCTGGCTGCACAATCGGCGCGACCTGGGCGGCATCCTCTTCATCGATCTGCGCGATCACTACGGCATCACGCAGCTCGTGGCCCGTCCCGGCACCCCCGCCTACGAGGCCCTCGACAAGCTCTCCAAGGAGTCGACCGTCCGTGTCGACGGCAAGGTCGTCTCCCGGGGCGCCGAGAACATCAACCCCGAGCTGCCGACCGGTGAGATCGAGGTCGAGGTCGGCGAGGTCGAACTGCTCGGCGCGGCCGCCCCGCTGCCGTTCACGATCAACACCGAGGACGGGGTCAACGAGGAGCGGCGCCTGGAGTACCGCTTCCTGGACCTGCGCCGCGAGCGCATGCACCGCAACATCCTGCTGCGCACGTCGGTCATCTCGGCGATTCGCCACAAGATGACGGCGCTGGGCTTCAACGAGATGGCGACGCCGATCCTGTCCGCGACCTCCCCCGAGGGCGCCCGTGACTTCGTCGTCCCCTCCCGCCTGAACCCGGGCAGGTTCTACGCCCTTCCCCAGGCGCCCCAGCAGTTCAAGCAGCTGCTGATGATCTCCGGCTTCGACCGGTACTTCCAGATCGCGCCCTGTTTCCGGGACGAGGACGCGCGCGCCGACCGCTCGCCGGGCGAGTTCTACCAGCTCGACATCGAGATGAGCTTCGTCGAGCAGGAGGACGTCTTCCAGCCCGTCGAGAAGCTCATGACCGAGCTGTTCGAGGAGTTCGGCAACGGCCGCCACGTCACCTCGCCGTTCCCGCGGATCCCGTTCCGCGAGGCGATGCTGAAGTACGGCTCCGACAAGCCCGACCTGCGCGCCCAGCTCGAACTCGTCGACATCACCGACATCTTCGAGGGCTCGGAGTTCAAGGCGTTCGCCGGCAAGCACGTGCGGGCCCTGCCCGTGCCGGACGTGTCCGGCCAGCCCCGCAAGTTCTTCGACCAGCTCGGTGACTACGCCGTCTCGCAGGGAGCCAAGGGCCTGGCCTGGGTCCGTGTCGCCGAGGACGGCTCGCTGACCGGCCCGATCGCGAAGTTCCTCACCGAGGAGAACGTCGCCGAGCTGACCAAGCGCCTCTCCCTGGCCGCCGGCCACGCGGTCTTCTTCGGCGCGGGCGAGTTCGACGAGGTCTCCAAGATCATGGGCGCGGTGCGGGTGGAAGCCGCCAAGCGTGCCGGGCACTTCGAGGAGGGCGTCTTCCGGTTCTGCTGGATCGTCGACTTCCCGATGTACGAGAAGGACGAGGACACCGGCGCGATCGACTTCTCGCACAACCCGTTCTCCATGCCGCAGGGCGGTCTTGAGGCCCTGGAGACCCAGGACCCGCTGGACATCCTCGGCTGGCAGTACGACATCGTCTGCAACGGCGTCGAGCTGTCCTCCGGCGCGATCCGGAACCACGAGCCGGAGATCATGCTCAAGGCCTTCGAGATCGCCGGGTACGACCGCGAGACCGTCGAGGAGAAGTTCGCCGGCATGCTGCGCGCCTTCCGCTTCGGCGCCCCGCCGCACGGCGGCATCGCCCCGGGCGTCGACCGCATCGTCATGCTGCTCGCCGACGAGCCCAACATCCGCGAGACCATCGCCTTCCCGCTCAACGGCAACGCCCAGGACCTGATGATGGGCGCGCCGACGGAGCTGGAGGAGGCGCGGCTGAAGGAGCTGCACCTGTCGGTGCGCAAGCCACAGCCGAAGTAGGCGACCGCTCGGGAGTGGCTCGGAACCGGCGCCGGTTCCGAGCCGCTTTCGTACCCAGGGTTCATACCCAGCCCTCACTCAGGATCCTGACGGGCACGCTCCCCAGCTTCCCTTCCCATGACGGGACAGGAGACGGCCCAAGGGCCGAAACCCAAAAGGGATCTGACACGCCGCAAGGGCGTCGCCGCGGGCGCCGGTGCGGTGGTCGCGGCAGGTGTCGGCGGTTCGTTCGCGGCGGGCGCGTTCGCCGGTGAGGGAGACGGGTGGGGCGGACGCGTACAAGTCGTCCGCCCCATAGTCACATAAATGGACTTCTATCCAACCCGTTGACCCGGAAGGGGCTCGGGTGCGGAGAGCGTGGCGGTGACGGGGCAGCCGGGCGGGCCCGGGCTGTGGGCGCTCCGATCACCCGTCGGCGAACAGGTCCTCCGCGGTGGTGGCCGTCAGGGAGCGGTCGAACCAGAGGGTGAGGGTGTCGAGGTCGGTGCAGGTGGTGATGCGGTCGCGGATGGCTTCGGGGATGGGGATGCCGCGCTTGTCCAGCACGCTCAGGATGGACTCGGCCTTGCCCTCCGCCTTGCCTTCGGCCTTGCCTTCGGCCTTGCCCTCCAGGTACGTCTCCTCGAAGAGGGTTCCCCTGCCCGGGAAGTAAGTGGCGACCATCTTCTCCAGCTCTCTCCATGTCTCCCGGACCGGAGTGTTCTCCAGTCCGACTTCCAGCCATTCGCACCAGTACTTCGCTGTGGCTCTGTCGAACGACCGCATCCCGCGGGCCAGCAATTCCAGTATGGCGGCCGCGTTCGCGCTGTCGCTATGGACGATGGCCGAGAAGGTGGCCAGCGCCGGTTGCCGTGCTACCACGGACTCGTCGGTGATTTCCGGAACGTTGTCGGGGCCCAGCACGAAGGGGCGGGTGCTCTGCGTCGTCCACGTTCGGACGCGACACTCGAAGGGTCCCGCCGCCCAGGACGCGGTCGACCGGTTCTTGCAGACGGCGACGAGCAGCACGGGCATGCCGTACTTCGCGTGCAGGTGCGCCACGTAATAGGACCAGCTGAATCCCTTGCCAGGGGTCCGAGCGGTCTGTGCCTCGACGGCGATGAGAAAGCCGTCTCCCTCGGACGGCTCGACCTTGAGCACCGTATCCACCCGGCGCTCCAGCGGCTTGATCTCCGTGGCGTCGGGCGTGAGGGCCTCGATGGTCGCCTTTGCGGGCGGTGGCAGACCCAATGCCTCGAAGACGGGAGCGAGAACCTCCGGATGGTCCTGGAAGATCCGGTGCGAGCTCTCATGGGTTGATGTGACCATGTGCGCAAGCTAGGTCCAGCGGAGAGGGCGCATCCGATGAACTGGTTGCGTTCACTCTTCCGGGAGCGGCACAACGACGTGGCTCTGAGCCCTGGCGTGCTGAAGGCCCTTCGGCTGACCGGGACGGACTGAGGCACGGCGAGAGGGCCCGCGCACATCGTGCGCGGGCCCCTGCCCGGACCGGCCCGCCGGCCTTCCGCCCTACATCAAGTACTCGATGTGCCAGGGGAATTGATGAGCCGTTGGATCGGGGTCGCGCGGTGGTCCGGGGTGGGAGACCGAAGGCCGCGCCCCGATCGGGCGGTGCGGGGCGGGCGGGCAGCTGGTTACATGGGAAGCGCGGTCGGCGAAGCGATAAATGGGGGGCGCGTGGACGAGCGTGAGGACGAGATCCTGGCCGATGAGCTTGCCGCTCTGGCTGCTGCCGGTGGGGGTGGCGGCGGCTTGACCCGGTTCGTCGCCAAGCTGATGAGGAAGAACGTTCACGAGATCGACCTGGTCGTCGCGTTGCCGTTCGAAGACGCCGTCGAGCGCGTCGCCCAAGTGCTGGGACGAGCAGGGCGAACGGTCGACGCCGTCTCTGAACCCGGTGCGGACCAGCGGACGATCCGTGTCGTTGCCGGCGGTGGCTATGGCGGCATGAACCCCGTCGTGGTCACTGCACGGGTGACGAGGGGTGAGGTGTCCACCTCGGGTGTCAGGCTCCGCGCTGCTGCCAAGGAGGGCTTGATCAGGCAGCGGGCGGGCGAGCGGACCGCTGCCCGTCTCGCGGCGTTGCTGGCCATCTAGGGGGCCGAGTTCGAGGAAGTCGCGGCCCTCGCGCCCGAGGCTGTACGGCGCCGCCCGAGTGGCAGACCGGTGCCGTCCATGGAGGGAGAAAGTCCCGTATGGGGCGGTAGTGGCGACAGGCGGCCTGCCGTGTGGTGTCCGGTGTGATGGTCATGGCGTTCGCTTCTCCGCGCATCCCTGGCAGTTGTGTGGGTCGGGGCCGCGGTAGCCGCGGTCGCAGGAGTCGCAGTTGCGGAGTGGGTGCCGGGCGGGCGGGGGCGGTTCGGGCGTGCGGTACGGCGGCAGGGGCGGGAGCCCGGCGGTGAGGCGGTGGGCGAGGAGCGCGGCCGGGCGGCGCAAGGGCTCTGCCGGCAGGTCGCTGGTCAGGGCCTGACGTACGGCGGTGGAGGTGAGGTCCCGCTCCAGCCAGGCGGCGACTCCGGGGGCGAGGTGTTCGGCGTCGGTGGCGGAGAGCAGCAGGCGGGGGTCCGTGCGGCGGAGGCCGGCGAGGACGTCGGTGGCCGCCTGGAGCAGGGCGGGGGAGCTGTACGCGGGCTTCGGTACGGCAGGGAGGGCCCGGCGGCGTGCGGGTTCCTGCTGCGGGGCGCCGGCCGCTCGGCGGGCAGGGGGCCTGGCCGGTGCCGTTTCGGACGGGTCGCCGTCGCGTCGGCGGCCCGGCTGGTTGCAGGAGACGGTGCGGGTGACGATGCGGCCGGTCGCCGTGCGCTCGCGGGTGCGGCGGAGATAGCCATGGGCCTCGAGTTCGCGGAGGGCGGCGGAGATCCGGGTCGGGCCCTCGGGGAAACGGGCGGCGAGGGTCTTGATGCCGACGCCGGCGCCGGTGGGCAGCGACTGGATGTGGCAGGCCAGGCCGATCGCCAGCAGCGACAGGTCCGGGTGCTGGGTGAGGTGGTTGCCGATCACCGTGAAGCGGGTGGTGTGGCGGGCGTTGTCGTGGATGACGCCGCCGGGGCGGGCGTTCGTCTGCGTGTGCTGAGTCCGCCGGTGCGGGTGGTTTTTGCCGCTGTTACGGGACTGGGCGTGCGGGCGCACGCTAGTGTTTTGGGTGTCCATCGGGAAGGTGCTTTTCCTTGGTGGTCAGGCCCTCGCACTGGGATGCCAGTCCCGGCGAGGGCCGTTGCATGTCTGGGGTTGTCGTGCCGTGCTGCTTGGTGTTGCGCTGAGCGTAGGGCAGGCAACCGGTGCCGAATCCAGCTCAGTTGGTGATGTTCACTCGGGCGGGTGAGGGCGAGCCGTGAGCGTGAGCCGTGAGCGTGAGCCGTGGGCGGGTGGGGTGGGGCTTGGTGCGGTTTCTTTCTCTCCAGTGGTCCTTGAGAAGACCGCCGACGGCACCGGAGCACACGCGGTCGGGTTCCGGTTCTCGTGCCGTTTCCGCTGGTCCAGGTGTTGGATCGCGTTCCGCCTGGGCGCTGGAGTGGTCGGTGGGCGCGAGGACTTGGGTCGACTGTTCCTGGTTCACGTCACTGAGCGTGGGGGTGCCTGCTTACCGCGCCCAGTGACAAAGTCGATACGTAGGGTGACTGTCCAGGGCTTGTCGGCCGTTGTCCGGACAGCCGGAAGCGGGCCTACGGGTAAGGACGTTGCGGCACGGCACGGCGGTACGACGGAGGGGTGCGGTATGTCGGTCGATGGAGAGGTGCAGCGGCTCAAGAGCGAGGCCGATGAGCCGGGGTGGGAGGTGGACCCGGACGACGAGTGGGGCGTGGCGGTACTCGCCACGGTGGGAAGGCAGTTGAAGCTGCGGCGGGAGGCGGTGGGGATGCGGGCAGCCGACTTCGCGGTGGCGGTCGGATACGGGGAGGACCTGGTCTACAAGGTCGAGGGCGGGAAGCGGTTTCCGCGGCAGGAGTACCTGGAGCGGGCCGACGAGGTGCTGGACGCGGGCGGGCTTGTCGCTGCGGCTTGGGAGGACGTGAAGAAGGTCCGGTATCCGAAGAGGGTTCGGGAGCTGGGCAAGTTGGAGGCCAAGGCGGTCGAGATCGCTCTGTACGAGTGCCACATCATCCCTGGGCTGCTGCAGACGCCGGAACACGCACGATCGGTGATAGGGGCAGCGCAACCGCCGTACTCACCAGACGATGTGGAACGCATGGTGGCCGCTCGACTCGCCCGGCAGTCGGTCTTCGATCGGTCACCCGCACCAGCGCTCAGGTTCGTCCTGGAAGAGGGGGGTCCTGCGGCGTCCCATCGGAGGCACAATGGCGTGGCGTCAGCAGCTTGAACGTCTGCTGGAGGTGGGGCGGTTGCACAAGGTCGTGCTTCAGGTGATGCCGATGGACTGCGACACCCACTCCGGCCTGGACGGTCGGATTGAGTTGCTGAAGTTCCCGGATGGCACGGCCGTGGGGCGCTCCGATGGTGCGTTCAACGGTCGGCCGATCTCCGAATTCAAACACCTGCGCGTCCTTGAGTTGCGGTATGGCACCATCCGGGCTCAGGCGCTCTTTCCGCGGGAGTCGCTGGCCTTTATCGAGCTACTGCTGGGAGAGACATGATCCGCAAGAGCACCGCCGGGGACACCTCCGAGCTGGCGTGGTTCAAGAGCAGCTACAGCGGCGGCAATGACGGCAACTCCTGCGTCGAGATTGCCGTCACCCCCGGCACCGTGCACGTCCGCGACTCCAAGAACGTCGAGGGTCCTCAGCTTGCGATCACGCCCCGCGCGTGGGCGGACTTCCTGCCCTGCGCCGCGGAAAGCCGTTAGCGCGCCACGAACTGGGTCAGGATCGCCTGGACCTCGTAGATGTCGACGCCCTTGGTGAAGGTCTTCTCGATGGGGGTCGGGGTGCCGGAGATCCAGATCTTCAGTTCGGCGTCGAGGTCGAAGGTGCCGGCCGTCTCCACCGCGAAGTGGGTGATGCTGCGGTAGGGGACCGAGTGGTACTCGACCTTCTTGCCGGTGATGCCCTGCTTGTCGATCAGGATCAGGCGGCGGTCGGTGAAGAGGATGGTGTCGCGGATCAGCAGGAACGCGGCGTGGACCTGCTCGCCGTGGCCGAGGAGCCGGGCGTAGTCCTGCTGGGCCGAGGCCGGGTTCACGGTGTGTGCGTTGCCGAAGAGCGCCATGGGTGATCCCCCCTGTGGTTGGCCAGGTGCCTCCGCCATCCTACGGACAGAGGCCCCTGACCGGGGGTGGGTGTGCGGCGCGGGTTACGCGGACTCGCCGCCGAAGCGCTCCTTGTACGATTCCAGGTCCTCGTCCGTGAGCTTGGCGAACAGGACCGGCGGGATGGTGAAGGGGGTGCCGGCGGGGACGGCGGTGAGGGACTTCGCCTCGTCCTGGGTGACCCAGACCGCCGTGTCGTTCTCCAGGGAGAACGCCTCGCGCATCTTCTTCGCCGACGTCGGGATGAACGGCTCGGAGACCACCGCGTAGAGGTGGATCAGGTTCATCGCCGTACGCAGGGTGAGCGCGGCACCCTCCGGGTTGGTCTTGATCTCCAGCCAGGGGGCCTTCTCCTCCAGGTAGGAGTTGCCCGCCGACCACAGGGCGCGCAGCGCGGCCGCCGCCTTGCGGAACTGGATGGCCTCCATCTGGGACTCGTACTCCGCGAGCAGCCGGGCGATCTCCTCACCCAGCTTCGCCTCCGCATCGCCGGGCTCGGCGCCCGCCGGGACCTCTTCGCCGAAGCGCTTCTTGGAGAAGGACAGGACGCGGTTGACGAAGTTGCCGAGGGTGTCGGCCAGGTCCTTGTTCACCGTGGCGGTGAAGTGTTCCCACGTGAAGGACGAGTCGTCCGACTCCGGGGCGTTCGCCATCATGAAGTAGCGCCAGTAGTCGGCGGGCAGGATGTCGAGGGCGTCGTGCGTGAAGACGCCCCGCCGCTGGGACGTGGAGAACTTGCCGCCGTAGTAGTTCAGCCAGTTGAAGGCCTTGATGACGTCGACCTTCTTCCACGGGGCGCGGGTGCCCAGCAGGGTCGCCGGGAACATCACGCTGTGGAAGGGGACGTTGTCCTTGCCCATGAACTGCGTGTAGTGGACGTTCGCATCCGACTCCCACCACCAGGAGCGCCAGTCGCGGTTCTCCGGGTCCTGGTCCGCCCACTCCTTCGTCGCGCCGATGTACTCGATCGGGGCGTCGAACCAGACGTAGAAGACCTTGCCCTCCGCGGCGAGGTCCGGCCAGGTGTCCGCGGGGACCGGGACGCCCCAGTCCAGGTCACGGGTGATCGCGCGGTCGTGCAGGCCCTCCGTGAGCCACTTGCGGGCGATGGAGGAGGCCAGCACCGGCCAGTTGTCGGCGCGCTCGTCGACCCATGCCTCGACCTCGCCGGCCAGCGCCGACTGGAGGAGGAAGAGGTGCTTGGTCTCGCGGATCTCCAGGTCGCTGCTGCCGCTGATCGCGGAACGGGCGTCGATGAGGTCCGTCGGGTCCAGGACGCGCGTGCAGTTCTCGCACTGGTCGCCGCGGGCCTTGTCGTAGCCGCAGTGTGGACACGTGCCGATGATGTAGCGGTCGGGCAGGAAGCGGCCGTCGGCGTTCGAGTACACCTGGCGGATCGAACGCTCCTCGATGAAGCCGTTCGCCTTCAGCTCGCGGGCGATCTCCTGCGTGATCTCGTGGTTCTGCGGGGAGGAGCTGCGGCCGAAGTAGTCGAAGGCCAGGTTGAAGCCGTCGTAGATCGCCTTCTGCTGGTGGTGTGCCTCGGTGCAGAACGCGTCCACGGGCACGCCCTGTTCCTTCGCGGCGAGCTCCGCCGGGGTGCCGTGCTCGTCCGTCGCGCAGATGTAGAGGACCTCGTGGCCCCGCTGGCGCAGGTAGCGGGAGTAGACGTCCGCCGGGAGCATGGACCCCACCATGTTGCCCAGGTGCTTGATCCCGTTGATGTACGGAAGGGCGCTGGTGATGAGGTGTCGAGCCATCGCGGGCTGCTCCCAAGTCGCTACGCGGGGTGACGATCTCGTGGTCTCGGTCGTCTACGGAACCTTGAAATCGTAGCTGACACGGCTACGCCGCCCGCCTCCCCTTTTACGAGGTGGGAAGCGGGCGGCGTCGGGTGGGCCGGGGAGGGTTACGGGCGCCAGTTCGCCAGTACGCCCTCGTAGAGCTCCTTGTCCGTGAGCTCGCGGGGGGTTTCGCCGGCGAGGAAGTGGGACGTGTTGGGGGTCTTGAGCTTGCGGAGGTAGTCGAAGGCCTTGTTCTCCGGGTCTCCGAAGGCGACGAAGGAGAAGAACACGGCGGGGTGGGTCTTGGCCGCGTCGGTGAGGGCCTGGGTGGCGGGGGTCTTCGCGTCCGGGGCACCGTCGGTCTGGAAGATCACCAGGGCGGGGGAGGCGGGTTCTGCCGTCTTGCCGTGGTGGGCGAGGACCGCTTCCACCGCTGCGTGGTAGCTGGTGCGGCCCATGCGGCCGAGGCCGGCGTGGAGGTCGTCGATCTTGTTCTCGTGGTCGGTGAGGGTGATCTCGCCGGTGCCGTCGAGTTCGGTGGAGAAGAAGACGACCGGGACGGTTGCCTCGGGGTCGAGGTGGGCCGCGAGGGCGAGGGTCTGCTCTGCGAGGGCCTGGGCGGAGCCGTCCTTGTAGTACGGGCGCATGGAGGCGGAGCGGTCGAGGACGAGGTAGACCTTGGCTCGGGTGCCGGTGAGGGCGTTGGTCTCGAGGGTGGTGGTGGCGGCCTTGTAGGCGGTGGTGAGGCCGGGGGCGTGGGTCTTGACGCGGGTGAGGGGGAGGGCGGGGCCGGCCTCGGCTTCGCCTTCGGCCGTGTCTTTCCCACCCGCACCACCCGTGCTGCTTTCGTCGTCGGGTGCGGGTGGCCCCTGCGGGGCCTGGTCGCCGTCGGCGGCCGCGGGTGCGGGGGCCGCGGGTTCCGGGGCCGCATCGGCCTCGGCCGCCTGCGTGGCCTTGGGGGCGGCCTTCGGCTTCGCTTTGGGCTCGGGCTTCGGCTTCGCCTCGGCGGACGCCTCTTCGGCGGGCACGGCGTCGGCCTCGGCCACGGCCTCAGAGGTCGTCTCGGGCTTCGCCTTCGTGCTGGCGGCGGCCTTCGGCGCGGGCTTCGGCTTCGCCTCGGACTCTGCCTTCGGCTTCGCGTCGGCTGTGGGCTTGGCCTCGGCTTCGGGCGTCGGCTTCGCGTCGGCTGTGGGCTCGGCCTCGGGCGTCGGCTCGGGCTCGGGCTCGGGCGTCGGCTTCGCGTCGGCTGTGGGCTTGGCCTCGGGCGTCGGCTCGGGCTCGGGCTCGGACTCTGCCTTCGGCTTCGCGTCGGCTGTGGGCTTGGCCTCGGCTTCGGGC